>JADGDM010000014.1 GCA_016744905.1 Sulfurimonadaceae bacterium
GATATACATTATTGGTGGTGTAGCCCTATTGCTTATTAGTTTAGCAATATATATAAAATTTACAAAAGAGAGTGGTGAGAAGTAATATGATTGCAATCGTTGATTACAAAATGGGAAATTTAGCCAGTGTCAAAAATGCATTTGCACTTTTAGGGACAGAAGTTGTGGTTGAGTCTGATCCAGATAGACTGAAACAATATGAGAGAATAATACTTCCAGGTGTTGGCGCTTATGGTGATGCGATGGAACACTTAAAAGAGCGTGGCATGGATGAAGCACTAAAATCATATGCCAAAAGTGGTAAGTACATGATGGGTATCTGTCTGGGTATGCAACTTCTTTTTGACTCAAGCTCAGAGTTTGGTGATAATGCAGGCTTGGGTCTGATAAAAGGCCATGTTCAGGGATTTGAACCAAAGCGTTTTGAGACTAATCTTAAAATTCCTCATATGGGTTGGAACAGAATGTTTACTAAAAATCATAAACTTTTTGAGGCTTTAGATGAGGAGCATTATCTTTACTTTGTACATAGCTTTCATGTGGTGTGTGAAAATAGTGAAGATACCATAGGTAGAACAGAGTATGGATACAGCTTTAGCAGTGCGGTAGCGCATGATAATATCTTAGGTATTCAGCCACACCCAGAAAAGAGCCATGAAAATGGACTCAAAATATTAAAAAACTTTATAAATTTATAAAAACAAGGATTAAAATTGACAATATTCCCAGCGATTGATTTAAAAGATGGAAAAGCAGTACGTTTAACAAAAGGTCTTATGGACACAGCTAAGATATACGCTGATGAACCATGGAAACAAGTGAAAATTTTTGAAGAATTGGGCGCTGAATGGGTACATTTAGTAGACTTAAATGGTGCATTTGCCGGTGAACCTGTTAATCACGCTGAGATTGTAAAAATTCGTGAGAACTGTAATGTTAAACTGGAACTTGGTGGTGGTATTCGTGATGAAGCGACTATAAAAAAATATCTTGATATGGGGATTGATAGAGTTATTTTAGGTTCCATCGCTGTTAAAGATCCACAATTTGTTAAAGATATGGCCGCAAAATATCCGGTAGTTGTTGGAATTGACGCTATTGATGGTTATGTAGCAGTTGAAGGTTGGGGTGAAGTGAGTTCTATGAAGGCAACTGACTTAGCTAAGGAATTTGCCGCTTCAGGGGTAGAAGCAATCATCTGTACTGATGTTGGTCGTGATGGAATGCTTACTGGAGTAAATGTTGAATTTACACTAGATATTGCACGTGCTTCAGGGATTGAGACCATTGCCAGTGGCGGAGTAAAAGATGAGAGTGATATTGATGCATTAAAAGCGACTAATGAAGTTGGTGGTGTAATTATTGGTAAGGCCTACTATGAAGGCACATTGGATTTGAAAAATATTCTCTAGTCTTAATGGGTGAGCTTAAAGTTAGAGTAAACAAAAGTTTGCTATTATTAGGCAATTATGAATATTAACATTTTTATATAAAGGATTTAGCTTGAAACTAATTGTAGTTGATGACAGCTCGACAATGCGTAGAATTATTAAAAATACTCTCTCTCGCCTGGGTTACAAAGATATTTTAGAAGGTGAAGATGGTGTTCAGGGTTGGGCAGTTTTAGATGCTAACCCAGATACTGGTATGCTTATTACTGACTGGAATATGCCTGAAATGAATGGTCTTGAGTTGGTTAAAAAAGTTCGTGCGGATGATAGGTTTACAGATTTACCTATTATTATGGTTACAACTGAGGGTGGTAAGGCTGAGGTAATTACAGCACTTAAAGCGGGTGTTAATAACTACATCGTTAAACCATTTACTCCACAAGTATTGAAAGAGAAACTCGCTGCCGTTATGGGCATAGAAGTTTAATGCAAGAATACTACTACACCTTAGTAGTGAGACCTTCGTCTCACTACGAACTCTTCCACGATTTCTTATCAGATACAACGCCTGTCGGTTTTGAAGAAAACGATAATACTTTTATCATCAGATCAGAAGATGAACTTGAAACCATTGCTTGGGCTATTCAGCAGTTTGCTGAAGCGCTGCAAAAGGCCTTGGGTGAGAGTGTTGATGTTGAGTTAGAGCTGAGTAAAGATAAAAATGCTGATTGGGTAAAGTCATATCAAGATGCTATTGCACCCATTGAAATTGAGCAATTTTATATTCATCCAACCTTTCATGAACCAAAGGCAGAGAGAGTCAACATTGCCATTGACCCGGCTTTAGCCTTTGGTACAGGACATCACCCTACAACAGCCTCATGTCTGCGTGCTATCTCTAAGTTTGTTCAAAGAGATGATAAGGTTATTGATATTGGTTCAGGCTCAGGTATCCTCTCTATTGCGAGCGCCAAATTACATGCCAATGTTGATGCCTGTGATACAGACGAAATCTCGGTTAAAAATACTTTGGAAAATGCACAAATAAACAGTGTTAAACTGAATGCCTGTTGGGAAGGTTCTGCTGCTCAAAGTAGTGAACTTTATGATGTGGTCATAGCAAATATTGTTGCAGATGTTTTGGTGTTTATAGCCAGTGATATTAAGAAGCTATTAAAAAAAGAGGGTGTGATTATCCTCTCAGGTATATTAGACAAGTATGAAGATAAAGTACTCAAATCATATAAAGAATTTGATTTATTGGAACGCATTGTTCAAGATGAATGGCGTACTCTTATTTTAAATAAAAAGGACTCATAGATGGGGAAAGAAAACCCAAACAACAACGATAACAATAATAATTTTTTTAATAAAAATCCACTTTTAACTTTTGCACTGTTTTCAATAGTAGTAATTTTACTATTTAAAGCAGTTGTAGGTGACAATGGATCTTTAAATGAGATGGGTGGTATGAAAAGTAGTACACGTTCTCAAGAGATAGACTATTCTGCTTTTAAACAGATGATAGTTGCAAAAGATGTATCAGAAGTGTCTATTGGTCAAACATATGTACGTGCTACACAAAATGTTGGTGGTATGCAACAAACCTTTTATGCGAAGATGGTTGGTCATGATTCAACGCTTATTCCTCTTTTAGATGAAAAAGGGATCAGTTATAAAGGGTTTTCAGAAAGTAACTGGTTTACAGAAATGTTTGGTTGGTTATTTCCATTTTTAATTATCATTGCTATCTGGATGTTTTTTGCTGGTCGTATGCAAAAAAGTATGGGTGGTGGAATGCTTGGAATGGGTAGCTCTAAAAAATTGGTTAACTCTGAACGTCCAAATACAAAATTTGATGATGTGGCTGGTGTTAAAGAAGCTAAAGATGAAGTTTTAGAGATTGTTGATTTCCTAAAAAATCCAGGTCGTTATGTTGAATTGGGTGCAAAAATTCCAAAAGGAGTTCTTCTTGTTGGTGCTCCAGGTACAGGTAAGACACTTTTAGCCAAAGCCGTTGCGGGTGAAGCTGAAGTACCATTCTTTTCAGTTAATGGTTCTTCATTTATTGAGATGTTTGTTGGTGTGGGGGCTGCACGTGTTCGTGATCTATTTGAACAAGCGAAAAAAGATGCGCCTTCTATTATCTTTATTGATGAGATTGATGCGATTGGTAAGTCTAGAGCTGCTGGTGGTGTTATGGGTGGAAATGATGAACGTGAGCAGACACTAAACCAACTGCTTTCAGAGATGGATGGTTTTGGTAGTGATACACCTGTTATTATTTTAGCAGCAACAAATAGACCAGAAGTATTAGACTCTGCTTTAATGCGTCCAGGTCGTTTTGATAGACAAGTTCTTGTTGACAAACCTGACTTTGATGGTCGTGTACAGATTTTAAACGTGCATGTAAAAGGTGTTAAAATTGATAAAGATGTTGATCTTGAAGAGATTGCGCGTTTAACGGCTGGCCTTGCTGGTGCTGACTTAGCGAATATTATCAATGAAGGGGCACTTCTTGCTGGTCGTAAAGATCAGAAAACTGTTAAATTGGAGGACCTTCGTGAAGCTGTTGAGCGGGCTATTGCAGGTCTTTCTAAAAAGAGCCGTCGTATTGATGAAAAAGAGAAACGTATTGTTGCTTATCACGAGAGTGGTCACGCACTATTAGCTGAGACAACTAAGGGTGCTAAAAAAGTTGCTAAGGTTTCTATTGTTCCACGTGGTTTAGCAGCACTTGGGTATACTTTAAATACTCCAGAAGAGAATAAGTACTTGGCTCAAAAGCATGAGCTCCTTGCTGAAGTAGATGTGCTACTTGGTGGACGTGCAGCTGAAGAGATTTTTATTGGTGAAGTCTCTACTGGTGCGAGTAATGACCTTGAGCGCGCTACAGATATTATTAAGTCTATGGTTCAAGTATACGGTATGACAGACGTTGCTGGATTGATGGTTCTTGAAAAACCACGTCAATCATTTCTTGGTGGTGGCGGTGGTGCTACTCGTGAATACAGTGAACAAATGGCACTTGATATGGATATGCATATTAAACAAACATTGAATGAACATTATAGTGATGTTAAAGCACGTTTAGAAGAGTACAAAGGTGCGATAGAATCAATGGTTGAAACCTTATATGAATCTGAAAATATATCAGGTGAAAAAGTTCGTGAGATTATTCAAAAATTTGAACTTGATAATGATATTGAGACAAAATTATCTAAGGTCAAATCTCTTGACGAACAAGCACAAGAACGTAAAGAGAACGAAGAGAATAAAAACTCTAAGGAGTAGAAAATGAATAGAAATAACACCCTCCCCATTGCGGCAGAAGGTTTCAAGAAGATAGGCTATCTTCTTCTTGTCTTATTCTTCTTTGCTCTTCTTGACTTAGAGATACTTCAAACGCTTACTTTTATATTGTTAATTGCTACATTATGGGTCTTTAGAAATCCAGAACGCTCATCTGCTTATTTAAATAGTAGTAACACGGCCTTAAGTATGTGTGATGGGACAGTAAGTGAAGTAGATGAGTCTGACACAGAATATAGAAAGATTGTAATTAATAACACTTATATGGATGTGGCACTTTTACGTGCCCCTTTTGAAGGAACGATTAGTGACTTGAAAATTACTCATGGTGCGCACTTGTCTCAAAGTGATTCTCACTCGTTTGCAGTAAATGAGCGCGCCAGTTATACACTCAACGATGCTCAGGATAATACGTTATTAATTGAACATATCATTTTTAATAGTATACATTCTATTGATATTAGTACTTTTGAATTTCAAAAGATTAGTAGGTCACAGCGTTATGGCTTGATGTTAAAAGGGAAAACTACCATTTATCTTCCCCGTACTGCACGAATCTCTGTTAGTGTAGGAAATGAAGTTTTAGCGGGTGAAACAATCTTAGCTTATTTGTAACCTACTCTTTTAGCCAATATTTTATTTGTATCTATTGAGAAATTAAAGTATTGACTCATAAATCCACTGTTTCCAATTCTCCCAAACTGTATTCCCGCACCATGATGGTTTTCTGATTCTAAGTAAAGTAAACCTAATCCATAACGCGCTTCAAGATTGTTTTTATTTTTAAGTTTTGCCAACTCAAGTAGTGCAATAGCATTGGCATGATGTTGAGCACCTACAGAAGCAATAGCACCTGAAAATAGTGTAATTGAATCACGCATTTTATATTCGTCTATGAGTTGATTGTAGAAAATATATGCCTCTTCAAAGTCTTGATCATAAATGGATGCAAGAGCCAAAGCATTGATGATATTTTTAGGATTACTTTGTTCGCTGACGAGTTTCTCTTTTAGTTGTGTTCGTAGTTTGAAAAGTGTTCCACGCATTAGGGCGACTTGAGAGTACAAATACCTTGATATATATGGACCATAGTATAGATCATCAAATTTAAGAGTTTGTTTCTTCATATAGCTGTGAAGAGCTCTTGAATACGCTTTATTGTCTAAGTCATTAAAGTGGGTATCAACATAAAGCAAATGAGGAAGAATATCGTGTGGAAGTTGGATACTCAACTGTTGTGCCGCATGTGCAGCGATACTTTTACGATCAATTTCTGTTGCAATTAAAATATTTAACATAAGGTATAACGGTCGCTCTTTATAGTCTTTTTCTAACCATGTGACGGTAGCCAGCATATCATCATTGGCAATTGCAAGAAGGGTACGGTAAAGTTCAAATTCTTCTTGCTCTTTTTCATTGTAAAGATTGTCTTTGATAATGGAGTAAAGTTTTTTATTTTCTTTGTTGATAAGTGTTGATGTCATGATGGCATAGATACCAGAAAGGTAGTTATTTGCATCTAAATGATAAGAGCGTAAAAAGTACTTATGCGCATTAATCATATCACCCATCTGCGCATAGGTCAGTGCTAAATTATAGTGTAATATAGAGTGTTTAGGTTGTTTCTTTAACATCTCTTTTAGCATGGCATTGGCATCTTCAAGATGAAATGAAAGTGATTTTTTTATCGCTTGAGCAATAGCAAAATTAACCTTTGAAGAGTTGGCACTTTTTTTGAGATACTCTTTAGCACTGCTGATATCATCAATAAAAATATTGGCATTTCCCTTACGAATATAACTGATGGTTTGGGTAGCATTGAATATTTTATAAGGGGAAAAATAAAAGATCTTTTGATAACGCAAAGATCTCTGTTTTACTATGTTGGTACGGTAATGATCTTGTGCGCTTGTCGGATCAAAAAGTTTCTTTTTTAAGTTGACATGAATAGGGTAGACACCATACACTTCATCATTGTACATATCTGTAAGGGTACGTAGTTGACTGCCTCCTGTCTCATACATACCTGATTTAAGATTTAGGTAGGCGAGGGCAAGTTGCTCTTTGACAGGATGCTCACTTTGAGTGATGGCGTCAGCTACATATTTTTTTGCTAAGGTAAGATCGCCGACATTGGCATACATCAGTCCTAGACTAAAAGCATCCTCATCTTCATAATTTTCTTCTAAAGAGGTGATAGATGCATAAAAATTACCAAAGTAGGCATTGAGCTTGGATTTAAGGTGCTCTTGCATGTTTTTATACTCTGGTGAACTTGGATGACTCAGCGCGCTAAGTGCTTCAAAGTAGTTTTGTTTATAGTAGTTTATGAGTGCATAATAGTAAGAGTAAATTTTTGAGTCACTCTCTTGAGGTAGGTAGGCAAATGCAAGATCTATATAATAGTCAAATTGATCTTTTTGATTCAAGTGGAGTGAACACACGGCAGCATTTATAGCACTGACACAACGATTTTCACCATTTTTAATGGCGAGTTTAAATGTCTCTAATGCCGTTTCATATTGAGACTCTTTGAGTTGAGCAACCGCTAGATTGTATTGTGAGATAGCTTCTGAGTAGATGGCGATATTTTCATAAAGCTTTAGTGCATCATCTTTGTTCCCATTGGCGTAGAGATAGTTTGCTTTTGCAATCATTTTTTCTAGATTACTGGGCTCAATAACCTTCACCTCTTTTTTCAAACTACTGTCATCAAAGGATTCATAGTTAACGACTTCATCATCGCTAAGGAGTAGGACAGAAATTATAATGATTAAGATGAGGAAGAGTAAACCTGCTACGGCAATAATAATAATATTTTTTGAAGATTTGGACTTTTCAATGACCTGTTCATCATTTGAATCACTGGAAGCATCAGAGTCTTCAATGATAATTATCTCTTCTTGTTCCTCAGCCATTCTCAACCTACATTATTAAATATCTCTTATTATACTCGGAAAAATCTATACGTACATAAATTGAGATAAAAAGATAATGGTTACGACAAAAGTAAAGGGTAAGACATGACTTTTAAAGATAAAAGGTTGAATTTTAAAATAAACTTGAAGCCCACCACGTAGTCCCAACCATATACCTAGAAATGCTTTTAATGAAAGAATCATTTGAAAATTACTCATCCCTTCATCTGCAATGGGGCCAAAAACTTGAGTAATCATATAAAGTCCACTTAAAACAGCAACAATTAGACTTGGTGGAACCACTTTTCGGACGTATTTCATAAAGGATTCACGAATTTTTGCGTGCTCTTCTACGCTGTACTCATCTTTGATACGTGCTAAAAAAAGATTATCAACAATAAGAAATCCTCCATAAATAAAAGCAGAAAAGATGTGGAGTGTATGGACTATAATATAGGTCATGATTTACCTTGGAATTTTTAAGAGAGTATAGTCTATGAAAGATCAATCCTCTTTGATATATATCTAGATTTTATCTTTATCTATCTCAATCCCGCCCTCTTCAAGGGTGTAGACTAACTCTGTTGTATCGAGTTTATCAAAGTTTGCAAGCATGATTTTTTTAAGATAAGCTTTTTCTGCTTGTTCAGCACGCATTAAACTGCTGGCAAAGATTCCTTTTTTTTCTAAGAGTAGACTTGTAATATCTCTATCCATTTCAATGTGTAGCAGTAATGTCTGAATATCTGTCTCAAAAATAGAACTCAACATAGAAAACATTCCTGCAAGATAAGCCTTGTCTTTAAGACTTGGAGATGCTTCTTTTTCCATACTCTCAGCGCGCTTGATGGCTAGAGATAAAATGGTTTCAGAGGCTGGGTTTTTAGAAAGTTCTGAGTATAGATAGACCATAAGCCATCTTAAGAGTTTATCTCTCCCCATTAATGTAATGACTTGGGTTAATGATTTTATTTTGACATCAAATCTTTTTGAACGGTTGAAAAATTGGATAAGTTTATACGAGAGGTCAGGTTGTTTTTTAATGAAAAACTCTAATTTCTCTGTACTTTCATTGTCTTTTATAATTTTAATGAGGTGTAAGAGAATAAATTGTGCAGGCTCTTTTGAGCCGATGATTTCTATAAGTTCAGGCTTATCAATAAAATAACCTTGAAACAGTGTACAACCCAGATCCGCATATTGATTTATATCGGCTCTATTCTCGATATTGAGGGCTAGAAAATCTATATGACCATCTTTGAATTTAGAGATTACTTTTTTGAGGTTTTCTTGATCAGACAAGACAATATCCATTTTTATGTAGTCAATATAGTTAAAAAGGCGGGTGAATTTCTTAATCATTTTAGCACTA
Source organism: Sulfurimonadaceae bacterium (assembly GCA_016744905.1). GTDB lineage: Bacteria > Campylobacterota > Campylobacteria > Campylobacterales > Sulfurimonadaceae > BB10. Next base: position 8,994 of record JADGDM010000014.1, read on the forward strand.
GAATCAAAGTTGTTGACACTCAGTTCAAAGCCCCGTTTTCGATACTGAATAATCTTAGCAATCACTTGTTCATTAAGTTGGATGTCCTCAACTAGATTGAGGACAAATCGGTCTTTGTCAAGGACATCTAAAATACCCTTCATTAAAGTCTTCTCATCTATGTTAATAAAAGCACGGGTCTCTTTATTGGTGAGTTTCTCTAGTTTTGAACTGGTGATAGAATTTATAATAAGCTGAGATGTCTCTTTGAGCGTGTCTGAAAAAAGGGCAGTATTATTATGGGCATCTTTAAATAACAATTCATAAGCAAATACCTCACCTTTTTGATTGATGATTTTTTGCTTTGATATGTAGATTATATTCATAACTATTCTCCTAAATATGTCTCTATATCTTCTACAATTTCAGCAATGGCTTCACTTGCTTTTTCATAGAGTACTTTATTAAATAGAGATGCTTCTATGGATTCACTGGGTTCGAGATTATTAAGTATGGAGTTTGGAGTAAACTGTGCCATGGCATTCACACCTATCACTGCCCCACTGGTTCCAATGACTACAAAAAACTCACAGTCACTGAACTCTTGACTGAGTCGCTCATACATGGGGGCGGCTTCTCCAAAAAAGATGATGTCTGGTCTGAGTTTGCTTTGACATGTGGGACATAGGCCTTCATTAAAACTTTCAATTTTTTGATAGCCAATTTCAAAAGTTTGTGCACATGAATAATTACGACAACGTACTTGTGTTAAAAATCCATGTAGATGTAAAACTTCTGTATTTGAATCAAGCCCTGATTTTTCAAATAGGTTGTCTACATTTTGTGTAATGATAGCGATGTCTTGGGGATATTTTTTCTTGAGTTCACTAAGTAGTTTGTGCGCATAGTTTGGCTGTTTATCTTCAAGCTCAGCGCGCCGCTTGTCATAAAAATCTAGAGTTAAGTCTTCATTTTTATCTAATGAATCTGCTTGACAGATGAGAGATACATCGTACTCTTCCCAAAGACCACCACTGTCTCTAAAGGTACTGATACCAGACTCTGCACTAACTCCGGCACCACTTAAGATAACTACTTTTGCCATGCTAATCCCCTAAAGTTTATGTGTCTCTTCGTCTAAAGAGTCTTGACAGATAAGTAATTGATGTTTTAATGCATCTATTTTTTCTTTTAATAAATCATCGTTGTTTGATGAGGCTGTCATTGATTTTAATTTTTGAATCTCATCTTCATGGTTATCAATAATCTTATGTAACATATCTACAATTAAATTGTAGTCATTCCAGTTTTCATTGTAATAGTCTAATATCTCATGTTCAGTCATTTTACGCTCACTTTTGGCTAATCTTAGAAATTAGTATATAGAAAATAACGTATGAAGTAAATAATTTTTTAGAAAAATAGAGTTCGGATTAGAAAGAATCGATTAAAACGCCCAAACAAAAATAAAGTTTGGACCTTGATTATACGGCTTTTGTTTTAATTGCTAAACGTGTTTTTTTAAGTTTGAGATGACTTTTGTTGCTAGTGTAATGTTCTCACTTGAACCTTTGATAGCACTTCTAGTATCTTCAACAAGTTGATTGATATCGCCTTTAATCATCTCTGAGTCTTGTAGTTGTATATCTACGCATTGTAGTGCGATAAGAACTTCTTCTTTGTTCTCTTTTGCATTATCACCCAGTTGATCTAAAATACTAACAGTCTCTTCGGCTAAAGTAACACTTGAATCAATGGCTTCTACCGCATCTTCTTGTTGTTGAAGTACTTCATTGGATATCCCAATAATTAGTTTCATCTCTAACTGCACTTGGTCTGCTGCTTTATTGGTACTGTCCGCAAGCTTTCTTACTTCATCAGCAACAACAGCAAATCCACGACCATGTTCACCAGCGCGCGCCGCTTCTATAGCCGCATTAAGCGCGAGCAAATTAGTTTGATCTGCAATATCTTTAATAGATTCAACTAAAGAACTAATACCATTTATTTTTCCATGTAGTTCATCAATCTGCATCTGAAATTCATTATTCATTTCATGATTTTTTTCTAAGGTCCGGCACAGTCGATTGATATATTCACTACTTTTACTGGTTGCTTGAAGGGTTTTATCTGCAATCCCATCAGACATCTGTGTAATATTTTTAATCTCTATTGATTTAGAGATAAATCCATCTACCATATTTTTTGTTTTTTCAATACTACTTGAGCGCTTTTCAGATGCGTTGTTTACCTTTAAAGCATTATCATAAATAATATTGCTTAGCTCTAAAGAGTCTTGACTCATAATCATCTCAAGTAGCTTGGCCTTCTTCTCGAGCTCTTTAATATAGTTATTTTTTACTATCTGCTCATCTTCTTGAAGTTTGATTCCAAAAAACATTATTATCCTTAGGGTACGTATAGTACTTTATGTTTAAGTCTGTCTCAATAATGGGATCTAATCCTATCTGAAACTCAATTTTTAGTGCATTTTTATTAAAGTGGATCGTGATAATAATTTAATAAGACTGTGAATATATTATCCATAGTTTTAAGTAGAATCTGAAGTTATTTTCTTTTTAAGGATTATAAAATTTACTCAGTATAGCAGAATAATAAATACTTTGATAAGAATTATAGAATTCTTATCACACTAGTTAATTTTGTAGACTTTTGGAAGAGTGTACGTCTTATATACTCCACTCTTCAAGAAAATTACTGTTTAGTTTAATTTTACTCATTACTTGTAGTCTTGGTATACGACTTATCCCTTGTGATAGCATTAATTTAACGACATCGTTATAAGCAACACTATTATCAATTTCACATGATTTTGGAAAGTAACTTGAACCTTCTGTCATTCCAGGAACGAGATTGACTTCCATAAAATAGCATTCACCATTTTTATCTGTTTTAATATCTATACGTGCATAATCTCTTACACCAAGTCCATAAAATACATCGGTAGCCATTTTATTCAGCTTCATTTTGAGTATATTATTGAATACTTTTTTTTGCTGTTCTGAATTGTCTATTTTTGCTTTGTAACCTAAGATCTTAAGTCCATTTGTTGAGACTGGGGGTACTATTTCAATATGTGAGATTAATAAGCGAGCATCTTTCATTTGAATTACAGAAACTGTATATTCAGGGCCTTCTAAATACTCTTCAACTAAAACAGGAAGTGTAAACTCATTATGTAAGGCAAGAACTTTACTCTCAAATTGCTCAAAGTTAGTGACATACGAGAGATCATCAATTCCATTTCCGTTGGCAGCATCTATTGGTTTTAAAAATAGAGGAAAACCAATTGGTAATTGTTTTTCAGATTTGTACTGGCCTGGTAGGGCAGTAAAATAATTTAGTGTTTTTATTCCTCTGTTTTTTAGGCGTGCTTTTGCCAATACCTTATTTGAATCGTATTTTAATACATCTTTTGGTGAACCCGTATAGTTGATTTTATGTTTACTGAAATATTGAGATAGATAAAGTTTGTTTTTATCATCAAGAGATAAGTACTTTACAGCCAATATGACCAAATCAGGTTCTCTATTTACAATGGCTTGTAAATCATCTTCTGTGTTACATATATTGAGTACAACATGATGACCCATTTTACTAACTGCTTCTAAAACACTGTTACAAGCGCTTAGGTTCCCAAATCCACTCTCTTTGAGATCTTCATTTGGTGTTGTGATTATTTCTATATTCAATAGTGATTATCCTTGGATGGATGCATTTGTTATAAAGTGAAAAAATGCATCATGAAAAAGCCTAACAAAAATCTGTTAATGTTAATTCGAGTAGATCTAGGCTTTATGTGTAGTAATGTTGTTCTTAAAGGATTATAAAAACGAAGTCAAATACAGATCGAGTATTATGAGATTGTATTCAGTATAGCGTAATAAAAAATAGTTCTAGGGATTGGTCTTTATAGATATTTAACTATTTTGAATATAATTTAAGAATCATGTCAACTGCCTCATCAATAACCCTCTTTTGCTCACTTGGAGAAAGAATGGGTGCTCCATAAAGTTGCGGTAAAAAAGCGAAAGATTTTAACATGCCGATAAACTGTTGCGAGACAAAGGCACTACTCTCAAATAATAGCTTTTTATCTGCTTTAGCCTCATCAAACCATTTTGAAGTCATAATCATGCATTCATCTTTAGCCATCTCAAGAAGTTTCGATCCAATAGTGTTTTTTTGAATCATAACAATAGTAACAATATGAATAAGTTTCATATTCTCTTGAGAACTTAAAAAGTCCATCTCTCTTGAAGCAATTTCTCTGAGCTGTCTATCGAGGGGTATCTCTTTTGCATAGGTATAATCAAAGCTATGCTCAAATCTTGTTTCTAATATCGTTGCGATTGATAGAAATAGATCTTCTTTATTTTTAAAATGATTGTAGACGGTAGCCTTAGAAACATTGGCCTCTTTTGAAATAGTATCCATACTAGAACCTTCATACCCTTTAGTATAAAATTCTTCTATGGCAGCTACCAATATAGCTTCTCTTTTATCTTGATTTAATGCTCTGTTTCTTTTCATACTCAAATGATATCAACTTTGAACTTAAATATTATATTAAACTAAACTGTACAGTTTAATATAAATATAAGTTTTACTATACTAAACTTCTTAGTATAGTTTAAAAATAATACATTAGGATAAAAGATGAAAAAAGTAGCATTAATTACCGGGGCAAGTTCAGGTATAGGAAAAGAGTTAGCAAAGATTCATGCAAGTAAGACTGGTGATCTTATTTTAGTGGCTCGAAGCGGAGATAAACTAGAGGCATTAAAAGAAGAGCTAGAAAAAGAGTATGGTATAAATGTTAAAAATATTGTAAAAGATTTGTCGGTTTTGGGAACGGCTCAAGAAGTATATGAAGAAGTGAAGAGTTTAGGTATAGAAGTAGAGTATCTTGTGAATAACGCAGGTTTTGGCTTACTTGGGAAATTTAATGAACTTCCTTGGCAAAGACAACAAGAGATGATTAATCTTAATATGACTGCTTTAACGGAACTGACATATCTTTTTTTACCCGAAATGGTAGCGCGTAATAGTGGTAAAATCTTAAATACATCTTCGACAGCATCTCTGTTGCCTGGACCACTTCAAGCCGTTTATTATGCTTCAAAAGCCTATGTGACTTTTTTTGGAAATGCTTTAGCTGAAGAGTTATACAATACAAATATAACGGTTACAAACCTTCTACCAGGTGCAACAGAAACAGATTTTGGCGCGACTTCAGGGATGGATAAAACACCTATGTTTCAAAATGCGGCCAGCGCTTCAGGGGTAGCAAAAGATGGATATAATGCAATGATGAGGGGTGACTTAGATGTGATGTCAGGACTTACATTTGTACAGAAATTAATGATAAAAATGATTCCATTTACACCAAAGAAAATGCTGCTTAAAAATATTAGACAGATGCAAGAAGTAAACTAAGAAAAAGAGTATAAAAATGAATGCTATAAAAAAAGATGGAAAATTCCGTAATCTAAATGCCATCAAAATGACTATGAATGTGGCCAAAGCCAAGGGTATGGCTAAAGACTATATGAATAAAGAAAACACTATTCCTGCCTTTGAAATTCCAAGAGTGAAGATAGAGAGAGACAATTTTATAAAAAAAGATTCACTGATATGGTTAGGGCACTCTTGTATATTGGCAAATATTGACAACATTAGCTTTATAGTAGACCCAATGCTTGGAGATAGAGCTTCGCCACTTAAATTCATGGGTCCCAAAAGGTTTAAAGGTTCTTTGACCCCTGTGGAAGAGTTGCCAAAAATAGACTATATTTTAATTACACATAATCATTATGACCATTTAGATAAAGAGACTATCTTAGCATTAGAAAAAAATGTGAAGCAGATTCTTGTCCCCTTAGATAATGCAAAAATTTTGATAAAGTGGGGTGTTGATACCAAGAAAATCAAAGAGTTTGATTGGTATGAAGAACTTTATATTGAGAGCGTTCGTTTTGCATTCTGTCCTACGCAACATTTTAGTGGTAGAAGCCTAAAGGATAGAGACAGGTATCTTTGGGGATCTTGGGCAGTACAGGGTCAAAAGCATAGTATTTATGTTAGTGGAGATAGTGGGTATAACACGCATTTTAGAGAGATTGGAAAAAGGTTTGGTCCTTTTGATATCACGTCTATGGAGTGTGGTGCCTATAACGACAACTGGAGTGAAGTGCATATGCTCCCAGAAGAGTCTGTTCAAGCAAGTCTGGATTTAAATGCGAAAGTGATGCTCCCCATGCACTGGGCTGGATTTGATTTAAGTACACATGCTTGGGATGAGCCTATTACAAGAGCACTGGATAAAGCAAAAGAGTTAAATGTTACGATAACAACCCCAATGATTGGTCAAGTTTTAGACTTAAATGATCAAGTAGAAACTAATCATTGGTGGAAAAAAACTCAGAATTAAAAAGGTACTTTACTATTAATTAAGATAAAATAACTTATTAGAAGTGATAGATGATTTAAAAGTAAAAAAGGAAGTGAAACTTCTTATAATTATTTTCTTACCATGGGTCTCTTCTGTATTACGAAGAAATATTTCGAATACCTACAAATATATACGAACACTCTCTTGAAGTCTCAAATACCGAACAAGTGAACTTTTAAGGAGTGGAAGCCTATACGTGAAAACGTTGTTTTTTTATTAAAACTTTAAAAAAGAAGAAATAATGGCTAGTATTATAAGTAAAAATAATATTAATTATAGAGCAAGGATGACCTGAATGAACAAGTTTTTAGTCGAAGCCATCAATGAGGCAAAAAAAGGTTTAACTGAGGGTGGAATACCTATCGGAGCTGTCCTTGTGTTAGATGATAAAATCATTGGACGTGGACATAATAGACGCATACAAAATTCAAGTGCAGTTTTACACGCAGAGATGGATTGTTTAGAAAATGCGGGTAGGTTAAGTGCCAGTGACTATAAACGAGCAACCTTGTACTCAACACTTTCCCCTTGTGATATGTGTAGTGGAGCCGTTCTTTTATATGGTATAAAGAGAGTAGTTATCGGGGAAAATCACACTTTTAAAGGACCAGAAACGTATGTACAATCACGTGGAGTTACTTTGGAAGTGCTAGACAATGAAGAGTGTATAAATATAATGAAAAAATTTATTGAAACATCACCACTGTTATGGAACGAAGATATTGGTGAAGAGTAGGATGCCCTTTTGAGTAATGAAAAAACTTTTCTTAAGATAATAACTTACGCACCACTTATATTTATTCCACTTTTTGTTTCTATAATAATCATGTCCTCGTATCAAGTATATTCTAAAGGTTTTGACTCAAGTGTAGAAGATTTAAAAAAAGACTTAGTAGAGAGCAAAAAGGGAATGCTAAAAAATAAGGTGAATAACCTATCTGAGTTAATTGTATACGAACAATCTAAAATTAAAGAAGAGTTAGTAAACCGTGTTAAAGGGCGCGTTAAAACTGCATACGCCATTACAAATAAACTGTATTATGAATATAAAGATACAAAATCGGAAAATGAAATAAAAGACCTTATTACGACTACGCTTAAAACATTTATATGGAATGAGGGTGAGAGTTATATCTGGGTCATGGACTATTTTGGCGTGCATTATTTATTAGAAAATGAGAAAATTTTAGATGGTGCCTCATTTATTGATTTTCAAGATGCAAAGGGTAGATATGTTGTACAAGAAGAAGTGTCTATTTGTAAGGAAAAAGGTGAAGGCTTTTTATGGGATACATTTACTAAACCTAATCAAAATAGCAACACTCAATATGAACAAGTGGCTTTTGTAAAAACTTTTGAACCTTATAATTTGTGTATTGGTTCTGCTGAATTTCTAGATACGGCTACTAAAAAAACCAATAAACTTTTATTTGACATGGTAAGGCATGTTGACAAAATAGGTCATAATTATGTCGCTATTATCAATAACAAAGGAAACTTGTTGGTGCACAATAAGCTTATTCAGTTTGTTGGTGAAGATGTAGAAATAACTGATAAGTTAGTAGTAAAAACTATAAAAGAGTTAAGTGAAGCAATTAAAAATAAAGAACATACATCTTATGTGCATCTTTGGCGTAACCCTTCGAGTGATAAAATTGAAGAAAGATATGCATATTTAAAAAGAATACCGCATACAGACTGGTTTATTACAAGTGGTTTCTTTTTATCAGATGTAGAAAATCAACTGGCAAAACAAAAAGTAAATATGCTGGAAATATATAATGCAAATACTAAGAATACCTTTTTCTTAGCGGTACTTATTATTTTTATATCATTAGTTATTTCATTTTTTATATCTCAAAAAATAAGAAAACGTTTTTCTATTTATCAACTGAGCCTGGGAGAAAAAAATAGAGAATTACATGAGCTTAATATCACTTTGGAGGAGAAAGTTAAAATAAGAACAGCAGAGCTTTCACAAATCAAAGATGATTTTGAAAAATTAGCTACAACAGACGCACTTACTCGGATACATAATCGTTATTCAATTATGAATATTCTTTCAAAGGAAATTAGTCGTTCTAATAGATATGACTCTCCCTTATCGATACTTATGTACGATATAGATCACTTCAAAGCGGTCAACGATACTTATGGACATGATATTGGTGATCAAGTTTTGGTGTCATTATCAAAGTTAGTGAGTGAGAGTATAAGAGATATTGATTATCTTGGAAGATATGGTGGCGAAGAATTTTTAATTATTATGCCAAATACGCTACTTCAAAATGCTACTATTTATGCCCATAGGTTGAGACAAACAGTGGAAGAAAATAATTTTAAAGAAGTGGGACAGTTGACTATAAGCATTGGTGTTGTGGAACTACAAGATGATGAAAATATTGATGTAATGTTTAAAAGAGTAGATGATTTACTTTATGAATCAAAAAATAGTGGCCGTAATAGAGTGAGTTCTTGAGCTTGATCTGAGTCTACTTATTATTTACTTTAACAGAGAACTTATAAACTCTTATACATAATGCGAACTATTCCATAGCCATTGCCAACTTGGTATTTTTCTTCACCTAAAACTTTGTAACCCCATTTAGCATATATAGACAAAGCCAAGGTGTTCTTTTCCCAAACGCGTAAATAAATACCATTCATTTTCATTTTCTTAGCATAGTTTATAGAATGCATATGCAGTTTTGTACTTATTCCTAGCCCTTTATATTGGTTATCAACATAAAGGCGCTGAAGCTCAATACTTTTAGGATAGGGGATACATGCAGGCAACTCTGAGTGAATTAATTTTAAATATCCATATGGATTAGATTGTTTTAAATCTTGACAAATGAAATACTCTGCTGAAGAATTTAGTATTTCACTATAAATGAACTCTTTGGAAAAAGCATTTTGGGTGTATGTTTCTAATTCATGGTAGGGTAATGCAGATAAATAAGCATCAATAAATGATTTTTTTCCAAAGTCAGATAAATATTCCGTATGGGTGAGATCTGCTTTAAGAACAGATAATATATTGCCTCTACTTGTTATCAATTTCATCTTTTAAAGCTTTAAATAATACCTTATAGGTTGAGCGATTGAAAATGTATTCTTTCGTTTTAAATAAAGTATCAAACATGATTTTCCATAGTACTGAAAAGTTCTCTTCGCTACGAACAGCACATAATTGTTTTTGCATTTCGTGTTCAAGTTTCGCAAGTATCTTTGCCTGTTTGACATACTCTTTAACTATAGTGTATTCAACACCTACCTCCATAAAATTCTCTATTAAGTTGATGATAGAAGCTTCTTTTTGTGTATAGTCATTTTTACTGATGGGCATCAATATGTCATCGTCTAGCAAGGTAGATAATAGTTCTGTATCAATATCAAAATGGATAATGAATTCATCTTTAGAATAATGTCGTGAATTTATTTCATTTCCACTAAGGGTATTCATTAATGGCTCTAACATCGTGTAAGAGCTAGAAAATGAGTTGTTTTTTTGCTGGAGTGTTAGTTTAAGTTGTTCGTTTGTACTTCCCATCTCATCTTTCATATATTTTATATATTTTATAAGTTCAACATGCTCATCATTGTATCTGTGGACATTAGATTTTAACTTTTTTGCACTGGGGAGCAAACCCTCTTTTATATAATAAAGTATGGTAGATTTAGGTGTATTACTCTTAGATACTAATTCAGATATTTTGTATTCCACACCGTTCCTTATTAATATTTTATTAAGAATTATAGCATATACTTCTAAACGTAAAGTATAACTTAACGTTTTTGAAAAGGAAGAATATGACACATGTTAAATTAGCAGAGTTTGAGGATATGACTCCTTCTAATCTCCTTGGTTTAGGTGAATAAAGATGATTAAAGAGATCACGAGATATCCAGCAACACCGAGTTTAGACTTTGGTGCAAATATACGGTATTTTGATGCGTCACTTGATGCATTAATCCAAGACTTAAAAGATACTATTGAAGAAAATAATTTAGATGCTTTAGCCGCTTTTCAAATCGCATCACCATATAATGTGATTGTTATTAAAGAGGAAGATAATTATATTGAGCTTATTAATGCGAGCGTTCTTAAAAGAGAAGGAACTGTTGAGCCTGTAGAGAGAACTGCTTACTTTCCTGAACTAAGTGCTAAAACAAAAAGATATAAGAAAATAAAAGTGATGTATGAAGATAGAGAGGGCAAACAACAGTTTTTGGAAGCGGATAATGATCTATCTATTACTATTCAGAGAAAATTAGATTACTCTTTTGGTTCAAATTTTAGACTTAGATTGAATGAAGATGAAAGAAAAATATTTGATGCAAAGTTAGAGTTTGGAACAGATGCAATAACGCACAATGATTGTCCAACTGTATTTAAAAGAGACCGAATCCTTCAGATTCTTAAGGTTCTATTTATAAGTGCTATTATAGGTTTTATAGGTGGATTTTTTATTGATGGAGAAAACTTAGAGATACTTAATAGTGTTGAAAACTACATGATATTTGCTATGCTCGGGTTTATTATTATCTACTTCTTTTATGCTCAGTATGAAGGCAAACAATATAAACATTGTACCTCATGTCAAATTGGGAATATTATTGGTGTATCTGTTATCGAGCTTAGTAAGTTAAGTCTATTAGTTGTACTAAATTACTTTTTTTAAGGAAATAAAATGATTAAAATATTTTTATTAGTGAATTTACTTTTAATGAGTCTTCTTCAAGCCAAAGAAAACAAAGTTATTTATGACTGTAGTTCTAGTGATGCGGGATATATCAAAAGTAGAATGTGGTTGGTTGGTAAAACAATAGACATGATGAAAGAGCAAGGCGATAGCAGCAAGGTTGTTCTTACTCTTCATGGTGGTTGTGTATCCATGGTCTCTGAAGATTATGACATGATAACCCCAGATGAAGATATAGATAAAATTCAAAAAGCACAAGAGTATCTCACAAGTTTATCAAAACGAGAAAATGTTAAAATCATAGTATGTGCGATGTCTTTAAGTTCTAACGGTATCGAGAAAAAAGAGGTGTTGCCTTTTGTTAAAATATCTAAAAATAGTTTTCTTGATACTATCAAGTACCAAAATGACGGTTATGCGATAATGACATTTAAATAACAAACATGTTTTTCGTGTTCTCTTTGTAACGAATTTTTACACGGTGCGCTTGGAATTCTTTTGGCAGCTAAAGAACTGCCATTTAATGTTCATCTTCCATATTAAGGACTTCTTTGACAGCTTCATCTGAGAGTTCTTGTAACTCTAGAATTTCACCAGATAATCTAAGTGGAATTCCTGCTAATTCGTGATTTGCATTTAGAGTTGCATAGCCATCTTCTATACTTTCAAGAACCCAAATAGTATTCTCATCTTCTCCATCAAACTCTGTGCCTATCTCAATATCTTCAGGTAGATCACTGAGGGGTTCTTTGACAACTAAAGATGTGTCGTATTCACCAAAAGCGTCTACTGGCTGGAGTAAAATATTAAAAGTATCTTGTGCCTGTTTTGATTCTAGTGCATCTTCAAGTTTTTGAAATATCTGTTTATAACCACCATGAAGATACATAAGCTTTTCGCTCTCATCTAATAGGTCGCCTTTTTCAGTTTCAATTTTTAATGAAAGGGTAACGAGTGTATTTTTTGTAATTTTTTTCATGAAGTTACATCCCCATATAAGGACGTAAAACTTCAGGAATAGTAATCGTTCCATCAGCATTTTGGTGATTTTCCATGATGGCTACGATCGTACGTCCAACAGCGAGTGATGAACCGTTTAATGTATTTACCAACATGTTTTTCTTGTTCTCTTTGTAACGAATTTTTGCACGGCGCGCTTGGAATTCTCTTGTGTTTGAGATAGAAGAGATTTCACGGTATTTGCCTTGGCCTGGTAACCAAACTTCGATATCGATAGTTCTAGCAGCGCTAAAGCCTAAGTCTCCTGTACAGAGCTGAACGATACGGTGAGGTAAGTCTAGCGCGCTGAGGATGCCTGAGGCGGTTTCTACCATGTCATTAAACACGTCTTCACTCTGTTCAGGTTTTGTAATGGCAACAAGCTCTACTTTATGAAACTGATGTTGACGAATCATTCCACGAGTGTCACGACCAGCTGCACCTGCTTCTTTTCTAAAGCATGAGGTGTATCCTGTCATCTTAACTGGAAGTTTATCCTCTGGTACGATTTCATCTTGAAAAAGATTTGTTAGAGGAACTTCAGCTGTTGGAATTAAGTAAAGCTCTTCGTCTTGCATTTTGTAAAGATCATCTTCAAACTTTGGAAGTTGACCTGTACCCTCAAGTGCTTGGCGATTAACTAGCTGCGGTACACTTACTTCATGATAACCACGTTCACGGTTAAAGTCCAACATAAAGTTAATCAGTGCGCGCTCAAGTCTCGCACCTTCTCCATGAAGAACAACAAAACGAGAATGTGCTAATTTAACACCACGCTCAAAGTCGATCCATCCATTTTTATCACCCAGTTCAAAATGTTCTTGGATATCAAAGTCAAACTCACGAGGTGTCAATACTTTTTTAAGCTCTACATTTTGATCCTCATCATCTCCATCGGGTACATCCGCATCTGGAATGTTTGGAATAGCCATGACTACTTTAGTTAAAGCTTCCTCAGCCTCACGTTGGACATCAATGAGAGAAGTGAGCTTCTCTTTGTTCGCATCAACTTTTTCTTTCAGTTCTGCTGTATCTTTTCCCTCACGTTTATACTGGCCAAAAAGTTTACTCATTGCATTTTGATCTGCTTGCGCAGCCTCAAAGGACTGCTTCGCTATCTTAAGTGTTTCATTTTTATCTTTTAAATCGCTGAGCAGTTCAACAGATACTTTTTTTCTTGCCAGCGCGCCAGCTACAGTGTCAAAATCTTTTTGTAATAGTTTTAAATCGATCAAGGTTTTCCTTTTGGGTAGTTATTAGTCTAATAGTCTGTTGGCCAAGCCAAATTGGTTTGCCGTCATAAGGTGAATCTTTGGATGCAGTTCTTTGATAGAATCAAAGAGCTTTTTACTCAGTTCAAAACCTACTTTTTTCTCTTCTTCTTCGCTTATCTCAGCTGCACTGCGTAGTTTCTCAATCCAATAAGGAGGAACTTCAATACCTGGAACATGTGCGCTAAGAAATTGAGCAGTACGTAGTTTCATGATAGGAAAAACACCTAATATCATCTGTGCTTGTGAACCTTTCTCACAACACTCACTCTTAGCTTGTTCTAAATGTTCTAGCATCTTTTTTGCATTTTCCAGATCATACACGGGTTGAGTGATGATGCCACTAACTCCATGAGAGATCTTTTTAAGGATCTTTTTTTGAAGTGTTTTTGGATTTTTAGCGTAAGAGTTTACAACAGCAAAAGGGTGAATACTGAGTGGTTTTTCTTTCAGTGGTTTTCCTGCGTAATCAATACCTGAATTAAAACATGAGATGATATCAAGAAGCAGTGTTGAATCACTTTCAAAAACACCCTTTGTGTTTGGCTGATCTGACATTTTTGCAGGATCACCGGTGAGTGCTAAGATAGCGCGAATATCTGCTTCATTGGCTCCAAGTAGGTCTGATTGCAAGGCGATACGGTTACGATCGCGCATACTCATGGTTGCGATAACTGGCTTATCAAACCTGTCTTGCAACATCTTTGCCGCAAACAGTGAATTGTATTTCATTTTTGCTAGGGGAGAATCTGTAGTACTAAAAGCATCTACTTTTTTATCCAATCCAAGTTCTGCGATTTTATCAATTATCGGCGAAAATTTAGGAGAGTGTCCCGGAGTGGTCTCTAAAGAGATAAAGGTTTTGTTCTGTAATTTGTCAATTAGGGTTTTAAACACATAGTTTCCATATAGATTAAGATATAATTCGCGTAATTATAACTAAAGTGGTATGAAATGAAACTATGTGTATTTGATTTTGATTCAACATTGATGGATGGAGAGACAATTGACTTCTTCGCCCAAGAGTTGGGTATCGGTGAGCGTGTCAGTGAAATTACTGAGCGCGCTATGAATGGTGACCTTGATTTTTTTGAATCACTTCAAGAAAGAGTAGGGCTTCTTAAGGGCTTAGAATATAAAAAAGTAGAAGAGATCTCTCATGACTTGCCTTATATGAATGGAGCTATTGAGACTATCAAAGCTTTAAAAGAACAAAATATTAAAGTGGTCTGTTTTAGTGGTGGATTTAGAACAGCAACATCGTATGCTAAGGATATCCTTGGTTATGACGCTGACTTTTCAAATGTACTGCACCACAAAGATGGTTTGCTAACGGGTCTTGTTGGTGGAGATATGATGTTTAATTATTCAAAAGGAGACATGATCACACGCCTTCAAAAGATACTTAACATCTCTGAAGAAGAGACTATGGTTGTTGGTGATGGGGCAAATGATTTAAGTATGTTTGCTCACGCAGGTACTCGTGTCGCTTTTTGTGCCAAAGAAGTTCTAAGAAATGAGGCAAATATCATTATTGATACCAAAGACTTAACTCAAATATTACCAAAAATAGGAATGTAAATGTTAGAAAATTCTGTATGGAAACGTTACCACGAAGATAAAACAATTAATGAAACACTGTTCCCACTGTTGAACTTTGAAGAGGGTTACATCAGTAATGATGAGACCGTTTTATACAATATAGTGAAAAGACTGTTGACAAAAAAAGAACTTCGTGCTTTTATTATGCTTGAAGCGGGCATCAATGAAGATGAAATTATGAAAGAACTCTCATTTGATACTAAAGAGGATTTTGAGAAAAATAAGAAAAAAGCTTATGGAAAGATTAGAGGCAATAAGATGGCTCAAGAGTTGAAAAATACACATGTAAGTGTAAGAAAAGAAGTTGAAGAATAATTTTTAGCTAACTTTTAGACTAACTCTGTACAATTGTTGCAGATAAAATTCAGGAGAAATATATGAAAAAAACTACTTCAGTCCTTTTAAGCGCACTTGTTGCACTTGGCATGATGAGTACTGCTGCAAATGCAGAGATCAAAAAAGGTCAAAAGGGTTACCTTAAGAAATGTAAAAAGTGTCATGGTAATGGTACTAAAGGTGCAGCGATGAAAACTCAAGGTGAGTGGGAAGCACTATTTGCAAATGATGCAGCTAATTTTATAGCAGATCATAAAGGTACTAAAGCAGAGAAATTTGTTAATGGTAAAAAATTCAAAAAACTTGCACCACACTTAAAAGACTTTTTATGGGAATATGGTTCTGATTCAGGCAATGTTCCTTCTTGTGGTTAATCACTAACCCAAGTATCTAAGAGCTTATCGCTCTTAAAATACACAAGGTATTACCTTGTGTATCTTCTCTATTTAAAATTCACTTTTTACTTTTCTACTCTTAATTAATACATATTCTCTTTATATTATAATAACAAATGAATCCAGTAATATAGAAAGTTTGTCTGGACTAATTTATATGATTATTCTGAATCTATTGGAGTCTCTTTTTCTTGTTGTTCATCAGCTTTTAGAGCTAACTTCTTTTTGCGCTTTTCTTCTTTTTTTTTCTCTTTTTCAAGTTCACGGGCTCGTTTCTCATAAGTGTAGTTTGTTTTTGCCATTAATAATCCTATTTATTTAATATTTGGTATTGTGTATAGTATAGCGAGTTTTGTCATTTATATTGTTGTATTATTGATTTGATAAGGAATGTGCAGGAGAAAGAAAATTATATAAGAGATCAAAATAGAATCGATCTCTTATGTAAAAATGTAGATATTGCGATATTGAGTCTAGTCTTTTTTCGCTTTTTTCTCATTACGCTTCTCTTTTAAGGTTTTAGTTGGTGCTTTTTTAACTGATTTTTGACTGTCTTTACCTTTTGCCATAATCTCTCCTTTACCTGAAATTTATTAATTAAGTATTCTTCGATACATTGTATAGGACTTACGCTTAAAGTATCAAATTATTATTTTTTACTTTTTCAAAACAATTCTGAGCCCAACTCTACGAGACTTCTCTCTGTTTTCTTCTTTGTTCGTCACTAAAATAGGTTCACGGAAAGATTGTGCATCTGCACTGAGTATCTGGCTTAAATACTTTTTATCTTTTGAACTCAGCGCGCTGGTAAAGAGTGCATTACTAACACACAATGAACGTTTAGAAGAGAGTTCAAGATTTTTAAGATATCTGGTTTCAAAGTTTTTACTTTTCCATTCACTTGAAGTATGCCCATTTATCTTTAGATTTGAAATATTGGATTGAAAGGGTGATATCGCTTTTAATAGTCTGGGAGTAAACCCTGAAATGAATTTTTCTTGAGGTTTATTTAATTTAAATTTACCAGTTTCAAAATGTAGATAACCAGCATTCAACTCTATACTGAGGTCTTGATTTATTTTTATGATCTCTTTAGAAATTTCTACTTTAAACTCTTCACATAAGGCATCATAGATACTACCTGAAGGCAGGGCCAGTGCGCTAGAACCATCACTATTTAGTTTTGTTATCCACATATCGGTATTCTCACTATTTGCGGGTGTCGATTCTCCTACGATAGCATATTGTGAATTTTGTAAAATATGAACAGCGTTAAACTCTTGCGTCGCATCAGAAGCAAACTCTCTTTTCCAAAGTGGATGAAGTTTGGAGTTTAGTTTCATAGCAAAAGCATTGGTATTCATAGAAGTTTTTGAACGTCCAACTGCTATAAAACTACCATTAACCTGCTCTTTAATATCATGAAGGAGCGTCGGATTCTTGGTCACAATAGTACGTTCATCTATAATATTTCTTTGTAAGTCAAACTTAACAAGTTGAATTCTATTTCCTTCTTTATGGGAATAGTGACTGGCATTGACTAAGAAGTGATTGTCTTTAAGCGTGATAATACTGTGTGGATTGACAACACCTTCTTTACCATATTTTTTGAGCCATATCTTATCTCCATTTTCACTGAGTCTCATGAGTGTAAGTTGTCGTGTCTTTTTATCATCAGCAGAGGAGAGTACTAAAATAGTTCCATCATAAGCCTCAGTCGCATCAATACCCCGATCATCCATTGTTGTTCCATACTTCTTACTCCATAATTTTTTTCCATTAAGAGAGAAACGTGTGATAAAGATATCATTCAGGCCTAGGCCACCTTCGAAGATATCGTCACTAAAAGAGCGAGATGTAATGGATGAGCCTACAGCAAGAATCCCTCCATCGTGCAGTGGTACAAGTTTATGCATTCTATCAAAGTTTTTAGTCCCAAAGAATTTGATAAATTTGGGACTGCCATCAGAACCAAGACGTAAAATAATGAGCTCACCATCTTGCGTGTAGCCACCAATATAATAGCCATTATCTGGTGTTTTTACTAAAGAGACGGCCTTATTAAAACGATTGAGAGCCATGCTTTTATCTATAGTGATCTCAGCGCGCTCATCTAATTTTATCAGACGCATTTGTTCACCAAGGTTATTTGAAAGAGTATCGAGATAGTCGTAGGGGTTATTATAGCTTTGAACAGGCGTTTGTTGACGTTTGAAGTTTTGAGAATAGCCGATAGCGCTAATATCTCCATCATAATCTTGAACAATATCATAAAGAGAATCACTGAAATGACCGTCTATTTTTTTATCAAAATACTCTTGAGCTAAGAGTGAACTGCTAAGAAGAAGAGTAGCGTATAATACGCTGAGTAAGCTATGTTTTTTCATAACTACTTTAAAGCAAATTTTATTCCTTTGCTCCAAACTCTTCGAGTAGGGTAACTATACTTTCTCTTTTATGTTCTTTCGCAATTTTATAAGCATCCAAACCATGCTCTGATTCGATAGAAATATCACATCCATATTCAAGTAGTAGGAGGACAATATTTTCATGGTTATAGTAAACAGCCAGCATTAAGGCACTCCATCCAAAATTATCTTTGAGATTTACATTGGCATAATTCTCCATTAGCTGTTGTACGGGTGCATATTTACCCATAGATCCAGCCAGCATTAATGCTGAACGACCATTGGTATCTTGGTAGTTGATATGCGCTCCTAAATTAACCAGTAAATTAATGTGATTTTTAACAAATGTATTTTGTGCTCTGGTGACACATTGAATTAGTGGTGTCCATTTGAGTTTATTGGTGGACATATCTACATTGGCACCTTTTATTAAAAGCAGTGACTCTAACTCTTGATACTCTTTTCGAAGATTTGGATAGGTATCTATCGCATTATGGACCAAGGTAAGTGGTGTTTGAATCGCATCATAGATATGGATATTGGCACCATTCTCGATTAGGAATTTGGCACTTTTAACATGTCCAAACTGTAGACATAGCATCAAAGGAGCACTTCCTTTTGCATTTTTATGATCAAGAAGATGGTGACGCTCATTTAGTAATTCTAGTATATCTATTCGATCGTGAGTGATACAACTTAATGTAAATGCGGTGTTTCCAAATTGATCTTTACACTCTACATCTACATTTTTATTGAGTAAGTAATTTATGAGTTTAATATTGCCACTTTTAACAGACAGATGAAGTAGTGTTTGCTTCTCTAAAGTTTTAATGAGCAAGTCTTGTGGTGATTGTACGCTTTCACTTACTTGCGCCAGATTTCCTTCTATAACAGCATGAAAAATATTCATATTTTGATCGAGCATAGTAGATGTGTCATTGAGTATTTCAATCATAGTAGTGTCATTTAAGTTCTGAGCAATACTGAGTGCAGTTTCATTGTCTGCTGTTTCAAGTTTCTGATCTGCTCCATAGCGAACTAAAAGGAGTGCCATCTCGTAGTTTTGTAATTTGATAGCATAATGCAGCGCGCTACAACTGTCTTTATGTAAGATATTTACGTTTGCGCCATGAACTAGAAGTACTTGCGCAATTTGATGTGCTTCATGTTCTAGGGCATAGATGAGAGGAGGGGTATGTCCAAAGTCACTATGGTCAACATCAAAGCCATCATAAATCATACCGATTATTTTATCGCTGTCATTACGTTTAATAGCATCATAAAAATAAAAATAGTCTTTATCTAAGATAGCAGCTTCTAATGGATGGTAGAGTGATGTTTTTAAAATAAGTGCGCTTTGCAGGCGTTCCATAAATGGCATGATATCTCCTTAATATATATAAGATACTATCGGAGAATTATATGAATACCTAGAGATAGAATCAGATTTGAGACTTATTATCTAAATTATGTGCCTAAATTACGCATCTAACCCAAACTGTTTGATTTCGTAATAAACTTGTTATAAAACTATTTTAAACTTCTTTTATAAAAACAATAGGAAGCTTCATTATGAAAAGAAGAGAGTTTAATATTTCAAGACAAAGTGCTGAGTTAGATATCATTAATGATTTAGATATGGATGTGGTTGAAGAGTATATTACTGAGGACTTAGAAGTTCCTCCAGATTGTATTTACTCTTTTGAACTTTTGGATGCACATGTAAATATTAAATTGAGCACAGAGAGTTTCTATTTTAATGATGACTGGTATATTAATTTGCAAAGAGTTGCCTAAGTCATTTTTTTTACACTAATAAATATTAAAATCCAGCGCAAAGGATGAAATATGTTGGTGTTTAAAATATTTTTTGCAGCCATTATTGTAATTGGTTTGGCTGAAATAGCTGAACGTTCCAGTACAAAAGTAGCGGCTTTGATAGCTGGGTTACCCATTGGATCTGCATTGGTTTTACTTTTTTTTGCACTGGATTATGGAGTAGACTTTGTAGATACGGTTACTCCCTACAATTTATTGGGATTAAGTGCCTCTTTAAGTTTTGTGAGCTTTTACTACTTAGGTTCTAAACTAGTAAAACGCTATTCACTTCTTTTTGGACTACTTAGTGGATTAAGTGCGTATGTAATTATGGCGTATTTATTAAGTTATATTAGTGTTTCAAATGGATTTATTCCTGCCCTTATCTTGTTGGCATTGATTGTCTTAACAACAATTTGGTTTCAAGAGATACCAGAGGTAGTAAGTCGAAAAAGTGGAAAGTTGAAATCGTCTCAGATGTTGGGACGTGGTCTGTTTGCAACGAGTTTTGTATTGATTTTGAGTTTTGTTCCAGAGCTATTTGATGCTAAGATGTCTGGAATATTTTCCTCTTTTCCCTCTTCACTATTACCATTACTTTTAATTTTACACGTTTCCCAAGGAAAAGAGGTTGTTCACTCTGTTATTAAATTTTTACCGATGGGCTATATTGGGGTGATGATTTATAGTATTGTGGTGGGGAAATTATATGTTGGATTTGGAATAGGATTGGGTACAGTGATGGCTTTGAGCATCTCAATTGGATACTTGATATTGGTTTTAGTGTTACAGTTTGGTTTGGGAAGTTTAAAAATAAGAAGGGTATAAGTTTTCCCCAAGAGGGGAAAGTGAAGACCTATTTAAGGTTCTCAAATGGATTAGTTACAACTGCTTTACGAGTTACAGTGTAAGGAACTAGTGCTGCTGCACGAGCTTGTTTGATAGATACAGTTACCATGTCTTGGTGACGTTTACAGTTACCAGTTAAACGACGTGGCATAATTTTATAACGCTCAGATAATGAGAATTTTAAAGATGCAGTGTCTTTGTAATCGATATAATCGATTTTTGATTCACAGTATTTACAAAATCTTTTTTTATATTTTCTTTTTTCAGCCATAATTATTTCCTTATGTGTTTTCTATTTGTCTAAAATGGAATTTCATCTTCATCAATATCAATTGATGGAATGTCATTCGTTGGCATTTGATGCGCAGGTTGAGCATTTTGTTGCTGAGCGTACTGAGGTTGTTGTTGCGATTGCTGTTGAGCAGGCGCGTTATAACCTTGGTTTTGACTCGGCTTATTATAAGAGTTATTTTGAGCAGGTGCATTGTATCCACCTTGTTGCTGTTGAGACGGTGCATTATACTCTTGGTTTCCACCTTGAGCACCACCTGAATTCTGTGCATCAGCACGAGAATCAAGCATTTGCATGTTTTCAACAACAATAGAGTGTTTATTACGCTTCTGTCCATTTTGATCTACCCATTGATCAAAGTTAAGTCTACCGTCTACAAGGATTTTAGATCCTTTACGAAGATATTGGTTAGCTATCTCAGCTGAACGTCCGAAAAAAGTGATGTCAATAAACATAACTTCTTCTTTCTTTTCACCATTGGCAGTGAATTTACGACTTGTTGCGATA
The DNA here is from genome assembly GCA_016744905.1 of Sulfurimonadaceae bacterium. Taxonomy (GTDB): domain Bacteria; phylum Campylobacterota; class Campylobacteria; order Campylobacterales; family Sulfurimonadaceae; genus BB10. The sequence goes on from JADGDM010000014.1 coordinate 30,631, forward strand.
GCAGTATTGGCAATGCCAGTTCCACTTTGCGCATAACGCAATTCGATGTCACGAGTTAGATTTCCAACTAAAACTACTTTGTTATACATAGGGCGACCTTTTAATTATCTATTATAAATTATGCTTCAGTAGTTGTTTCAGCAGCAGGTGCTTCTTCAGTTACTGGTGCTTCTTCAGCTGCAGGTGCTTCAGCAGCAGTTTTAGCCGCTGTTGCTTTCATTGCAGTTTTGCGTTCAGCATTGTCTACCATTTTAGACCATGCAGCTACTTCACGCTTTGAATCGTATTTCATTGTCATGAAACGTAACATATCTTCGTTGATACGGTATTTACGTTCGATTTCAGCGATATCTTTTGGCTCCATAGTAAAGAAAACAACATAGTAGTAACCACGTAGTTGTTTTTCAATTGCGTATGCAAGTTTACGCATACCCATTTCGTCGCGTGCAACAATAGTTCCACCGTTTTCAACGATAGTAGCATCGATTGCCGCTAGTTGTGCTTTTGTTTCTTCGTCAGTTAGTGTTGGTTTAATAATCACTAGATTTTCGTAATGTCTCATAGAGTATAATCTCCTTTTGGATTTTGGTCCCTCTTGGTTTTAAATATATGTTATTTTCAATAAATAACACAAAGAGAAAGGAACGCGGGATTATACTCAAAGCAAACTTTAGTGTTGTTTAAAGGGAATTGCTAAAAATCTCAACAAATTCAGCATCTGCGAAAGTTAGGGTTTTTAGAAGTTCCCTTAGGATAGAATATTAACAATAAGTCAATAATAAGGTAGTTTAAAATGTTGTCTAATAGAAGCATACGTACGCAGTTTTTAGTTCAGTTGGTTTTTGCAGGTGCTTCGTTGATTGTCCTTTTCTCTTCAGTACTTTATCTCTATATCCAAACATCTATTTTTGAAGATAAGCGCGATGAATTAACCTTAGTGGCAAAAAATATTTGTGCTTCTAACTCCTTGATATCAAAAACAGCAGATACTATCTTTGGTCTTAATGTTGAACTGATTACGGTTAAAGATGATCAGATACGTGAATTAGAGATGTATGAGTCTAAAAAAGAGAATATCAATCTTTTAACACTGATATATCCCTACGACATAGATACAAAAAGCTACTTGAAAATCACGCAAGATGTTACAAATACAACACTACTTTTAGAAAAAATTCTACACTCTATTTTTATCATTAATGCCGTTGGTTTTGTATTGATACTCTTTTTTGCCTTTGGACTTTCTCGTATGTTGGTGATACCAATTAAAACATTAACGCGAAAACTCTCTAATATGAATGAATATATTATCAATCCACTAAGAACAGATGAGTTACCAGATGAGTTTATGGATTTAGGAGAGACTCTAAACCGTCTTATACATCGTGTTCAAAATTCTGTCAAATATCAAAAAGAGCTTTTTATAGGTGCTGCTCATGAGTTAAAAACTCCACTCGCCGTTATCAAACTCAAAAATCAAGTGACATTGATTAAAAAAAGAGAATCAGCAGAATATATAGAAGCGATTAAAGTGACCAATAAGTCAATTGATGCGATGAATAAAATCACGGGAGATATTTTAAATATTGGACGTCAAGAGTCTGCTCAGTTGGAGACTCCTGTTGAAATTGATGTGATTGAGCAACTTCTGCATAAGGCCAGTGATTTTCAGTTGTTGGCTAAAAATGAGAAAAAAGAGTTACTGGTTGAATTGACTCCTGATGTATTTATGGCAACTCTTCAGGTTAATTCATTAAACTTAATCGTACAAAACTTCTTACAAAATGCTCTAAAGTTTACCGCACCAGAGAGACGTATTACACTGCGAACCAAACAAGTACCCCAAGGCCTTCGAATAGAGGTTATTGACGAAGGGTGTGGGATTGATGATACGGCAGATCTATTTGCACCATTTAAACGCGATGGGAATAAATCAGGGGTTGGTTTGGGACTATTTTTAGCTAAGAGTGCAGCGGATTCATTGGGAGCAGATATTGATCTTAAAAATCGAGATGATGGTACAGATGGTACGGTCGCTTCTCTAACTTTACTTTCAAAACTATGTTGTTCTTTAGTACGATGATCGTAGAAGTTAAAGTAAATCAATTTTTAACTATAATTGCGTACTTTTAAGACAGGATACTTTTTGTATAGACTATTATTTATTATTTTTTTAGGCCTTGGTTCTGCGCAAGCAGATGAACGTGTTATTATTGGTGCTGGTGCTGGTTGGGTGAATGAAGACTTTAGTTTTACCAATTCACAAGGTGAAAAAACAGTAGGCTCATCTGCAGCAATTGAGAATTTAAAAATTGGTTATGGTGATATAAAAAAATACGCCATTACTTTTACAGTTAGTTATAGCGAGTACTCTCAAAATCTTTTTTCTCTCAATGATGGCAGTAAGATGAATTTAGATATTGATCTGATTAAATCTTTTGATCTTAATTCTAGTTTTATTCCTTTTGTCTCAATGGGAATGGGTGTTGGACATATGACGGTAGAGAGAGAATTAGAAAACTATGTTGAGGGCGGTTCTTTTCAAGTAGGTACTGGATTGTATTATCAGATTGCTCCCTATATGGATTTGGAGTTAAATATTCAATATAAATGGGCACACTGGACATCGTTAGATTTTATCAGTACAAAGCCTGAAACATCATCAACATCACTATTAGGCACACTAGGTGTCAACTTTAGATTTTAGGACTCCTTATGCATACAATATATAAATTATTACTACTACTGTCAATGCTTAGTATCTTTACAGCTTGTGATGAGAAAACGGAAGGTGACCCTTTAGTTCCTGATATTCTTGGACTTAAAGCCATTGATGCACCAAATAAAAGTTATGCACTTAATAAACATCTATTAAATATTAATGCAATGTACAGCAGTGATTATGAAAGTGATGTGACGGAGTATGTCTCATGGAATGTTAGTGATACACAAAGTGGTGTGATGTCAACGACTACACTTAATGAATACTTGGCTAATGCAAAATCAGGAACACCAACAATCTCTTTTAGTTATAAAGGGATAGTCGGCAGTGTAATTATAGAAAACATTGCTATTCGTGATATGAATGTCTCTTTAAGTGATGAAAACCTTAGCATTAACTCAACGTATCAATGTGATCTTAATGCTACATATGAGGACAATACAAGCAGTGCAGATATTGATTACTCCACACCATTTATCTCTCAAGTGTTGTGGGAAAGTAATAATACAACACTGGCAACAGTTGATCAAAATGGTTTAATTACGACCATAGAATCAGGTTTAGTTAAAATTACAGCACGTGCTTTTGAAAATTATACTATTGAAATAAATGGGGCAAATGAAGTTAACAGCTCTATTGAGATAATAATTAGTGAAAATAATTCATCCATTTAAAACTTACCTAAGCTTTGTTTAGTTATAAATCGACTACTAAGAAAATATAAGGTTTTTAAATGTCACTAATAATCAATGATGTCTGTATCGCATGCGATGCATGCCGAGAAGAATGTCCTACTGAAGCGATAGAAGAGGGCGATCCAATTTACATTATTGATCCAGATAGATGTACAGAATGTGTAGGCATCTATGATGAGCCTTCATGTATCTCCGTCTGCCCAGTTGACTGCATAGTTCCAGATAAAGATAATGTTGAAACGATAGCAGAACTCCGTTTTAAACATGAAAAGATAGAAGCAGAATACGAAGAGGAATAGACAATGGCAAAACGTACAGCAATTATAGATATTGGCTCTAACTCAGTTAGGATTGCTATCTATGAAAAAAGTAGTCGTTTTGCTTTCCATCTTCTAAAAGAGGCAAAAAGTCGTGTACGCATCAGTGAAGATGCTTATGAAAACGACGGTTACCTACAAGATAAAGCCATTGAGAGAACACTCAGCGCGCTAAGAGACTTCCAATCAATCATTCAATCATATAAAGTAAGAAAGACACTCTGTGTGGCTACCTCTGCTGTTCGTGATGCTAAAAATTCTAAAGAATTTATTTCACGTGTTCAAAAAGAGATAGGGATACAGATTAAAGTGATAGAGGGTAAAAAAGAAGCCTTCTACGGTGGACTGGCATGTGCAAACTTGCTGACTGCGAAAGATGGTGTAACTATTGATATAGGTGGAGGTTCTACAGAATGTGCTTGTATTGTTGATGGAAAAGTCGTTGATTCACACTCTCTTAATCTGGGAACGGTACGTCTGAAAGAACTCTATTTTGACTATGGAAAGATCGACGAAGCAAAAAACTATATTGATAAACAACTAGAGTTGATACCTGCCTCTGGTGGTACACATATTTATGGCGTAGGGGGAACACTAAGAGCATTGAGTTCATCTATTCTAAATATGAGTGATTATCCTTTAAAAAAATTGCATGGTTTTAATTATGATATTGGATTAGCAAAAGCATTGGCTGAAAATATTTTGGAAACTCAAAATCCTGATGAACTTGAAATATTGGGTATTAAACCTGAGCGTTTCGATGTTATTAAACCAGGGGCACTCATCTTTTTACGTATTATCAAACATTTTGATACCAAAGAGATTACCACCAGTGGTGTGGGTGTGCGGGAAGGCGTCTTTTTAAGTGATCTTTTACGTCATAACAACTACCGTTTCCCAGTAAACTTTAATCCATCTGTTCGTAATTTATTGGACAAACATGAGGGTGAACAAGAACAGTCGACAAAAATTTCTGACTTAAGTAAAAAAATATTTGATTTGATGTCAGAAGATTTAGGATTGGATACAGTTTATCGAAGACCTTTAGTGATTGCCTCTAAACTCTCAAAGATTGGCGAATCATTACACTTTTATTCGTTTCATCAACACAGTTATTATTTGATACAGAGTGCTTTGGAGTATGGGTTTTCACATCAAGAAGTAATGTTGATTTCAACGCTAGCGCGCTATCAAAAACGTAAGCGTCTAGGCAGTACACATCGTAAAAAATATCGTTCACTTTTACCACCTGAAAACCAAGTAGTTCTATTAAGTGCTATTCTTTCTATTGCCAATGCTCTATTGGCACATCGTCCTAGAAATATTGATTTTACACTGGTCTATGAAGATAAGAAATTACTTGTCTCTTGTCCTAAACATGAAATGCACTTGGCGCAAGAGAAGTTAAAAGCGATAGAAATTCCTAAAGAGTTCCCACTTATTTTCTCTTAGAATCGTTGTCCCATTGTAAACTCGAAGTTAGACTCTCTGTCTCCATCTTCGAAATTTAGAGGCAGTGCGTAGATCAATTGGATTGGTCCGACTGGTGAGAACCACTCTATAGCCGCACCGTAACCACCTTTTGATATTTCAGTTAAGTCATGCTGTCCAATAAATCCCCAGTCAACAAATGTTGTCAGACGCATCTTGGCTTTTGGCACCAATGGGAAACTCACTTCAGCACTGTTTGAGAAGGTTTGTTTCCCCCCGATACGAATTAACTCGCCATTGATATTTTCTTCACGTGGAGAGAGTGAATAGGACTCGTACCCTCTAACACTGCCCAGTCCACCCATGTAAAAGCGTTCGGCTAAAGGAATATAACCAGTGTCTGCTAAGAAGCTGTAGCGTGCTTTATAACGAAAGATTGCATCAAAACCAATAAGGTCTTCTATTCCATAATATTTGTTAAAACTGGTTCTACTTTTAAGAAAATCAGCCTCTCCACCCAGTCCGGCGCGCTCAAAACTTTGTGTGGCAGAAAAACCGATTCTTGGAAGATAATAATCATCGGTATTGTCAAAGTTGGCACTTAAGGTGACGGCACTTTTATTGTAGCTTTCAAAAAAGATACGATTGTCAGGTTGAATAGTGGCCAAATCAATATCTTCATACTTGGTTGCTGAATAACCATAACTCATATACCCAGTAATATAACGCGTAAATCGGTGACCTGTTCCTACTGTTATACCATCAGAAGCAACAGAGTAGTCATTATAAGCATAACGAGATTTATAAATGGAAAAATTACCACTAAAGTCACTGTCATTTAAGTGTGGATTTGAGATATTAAATGAGTAACTTTGAGTAAGCTCTGAGTGCTCGATATTTACACCCATATTGATACCTGAACCCCAGATATTTCTATCAGTTATACTGGCTGAAAGTAGTAAACCACCATAACTACCATATCCACCACCAAGTTGAATATTTCCTGTTGGTGCCTCTTTAACCTTAACAACCAAATCCATTAATGAATCGGTGATACGTTTCTCTTCAACGGTATTGGTTTCAAAGTAACCAGAACGCCCAATGGCGTTTCTTGAGTCTCTAAGATCGGTGAGATTATACAGATCCCCTGGAGCTAAAAAGAGTTCGCGACGAATAATACGATCAAGTGTACGGTTGTTCCCTTCTATAATTACATTACGAATAAAAACTTTATTTCCTGGAATGATTTTGTAGATTACATTAACGGTATGATTGACTTCATCTTTTTGAAGGTCAGGTAGAACTTGAACAAAGGCGTAACCTAGGTCTGCAATCTTAGTTTTAATACGTTCTGAGTCATCTCTAAAGGTCTGAATATTAAATGCTTCATTGACTTTGAGGTTCAAGACATCATATAAAATCTCATCACTGATAACTTTCTTTTGTTGAAAAAGTTTAATATTTTCGATGAAATAAACTTCACCCTCATCAACTTGATAAGACATTTGTGCACTGTAATGATCGAAGTCAACGCGAACAAATGGCTCATCAATTTTTGCATCAAGATATCCAAACTGCATGTAAAGATCACGAATGCGTAGAGGATCATAACTGAGTTGTTCCAGTGCCATTTTTCCATCGTTACGTCCAAAAAACCATCCAGCCCATTGGTGCTCTTTGTTGGCTATGACTGTATTGAACTCTGATGGCTTGAGGCCTTCTACCCCGTAATAGTCAAGTTTTTGAATGATAATCGTTTCACCCTCATTGACGAGAAAAGTGACCTTCATACTTCCATTTTCAAGTAAGGTTGTCTCTATCTCTACAACAGAATCAATTTTTCCTTCTTGTGAGAGGGCATTGATGATACGTGTTTTAGCTGCTTCGAGTTTTTTCTCATCATAAAGCATCCCTTTTTTGATCTGTAAAAGAGAAGCTTGAACTTCTTCATCGTCTTCTTTGTATCCCTTCATCTCAATTTTTGAGATAACTGGTTTTTCTACAAATTTAAAAGTGAGGACTCCATTATCTTCTAATATGAGAAGATCTTTGAAGTATCCTTGTTTATAATATTTTTTAAATGCTTCATTCAGCGTTTTATCATCAACAGTGTCTCCAACTTTAAAGTCAAGCATACGAAGGGCAACGGATTCAGAGATATGAACCATTCCTTCAAAGTTTATCTCTTTGACGATACGTTCGTTTGAGAATAGAAGTGTAGAAAGTAGAAGTAAAATAGAGAATAATTTCATTGAAAACCTAGTAAAAAATATTGCGCTATTTTATCATTAAGAGCATTAACGGGGCGTAAATATAAAGGCTTTATAACAAAGAAAGCGCTAAAATTCGATTAGAAAAAAAGGAGAGTTATGAAAGTTGGAATTATTGGACTAGGATTGATGGGTGGTTCACTGGCTTTAAGTCTTAAAAAGCTCTCTTTTGTTGATGAAATTGTGGGACATGATCACAATAAAGGACATCAAAAACAGGCCTTAGAATTAGGTTTGGTAGATGCCATTGTTGACTTTGAAGTTATCAAAAAATGTGACATCATTGTTTTAGGTATTCCTGTAAATGGAATCATCGCCGTTTTACAAGAGCTTAAAGATGTAGCACCGAATACCACCATTATTGATTTGGGAAGTACCAAAGAGATTATTATTAAGGCACTGCCTCAAGAGATACGTAAAAACTTTGTTGCGGTGCATCCGATGACAGGAACAGAGTACTCTGGACCAGAAGCGGCTTTTGAAGACCTTTATAAAGATAAGGTTGTTGTGATCTGTGACTTGGCAGATAGTGGAGAGTATCAACAAGAAGTAGCGGTACGACTTTTTAGTGGTATTCATATGGAGTTGCACTATATGCATGCGCATGAACATGATCGTCATGCAGCATTTATCTCGCATCTGCCTCACGCTATCTCTTACTCTTTAGCCAACACCGTACTTTCTCAAGAGAAAAAAGAGGATATTTTGGCACTTGCAGCGGGGGGATTTCGTTCGATGAGTCGTCTGGCAAAATCTTCACCATTGATGTGGGAAGATATCTTTAAACAAAATTCTGGAAATCTTTTAGAGTCGATTGAACTTTTTGAAGCAGAGTTGGCGCGCTTGAAAAAGGATATTAAAAATGAAGATTGGCAATCACTTCATGAGAAGATGATTGAGGGGAATAAACTACAAGAGATCTTTTCGTAGTCTATTTGCCATATCTTTTAAAACTTTTTTATCAATACTTAACTCTTTACCTTCGTATAAGTGTGCTTCTAGCGCGCTGATAACCTTATGTACTTCACTGTTTTCTTTATATGGGATGAGTTGAACCAAAAGCGTTTTATAATCTTTTAGATTCATTTTTTGTTCTTTCTCTTTGTTAAGCAACTTTTTCCATGGAAGCAAGGATAAAGTGACGCCAAGCATGACACCAATAAAAAGTGCTAAAATTAAATAGAGCATTGAAAATGGACGTTCAATACTCACTGTTTTTACCTCTACTGGCGTACTGTGAATATCTGCTCTTTGAATTTTTACCTCTTCATTAAGACTGCTAACTACTCCACCATTAACATGTACCTTAATAGCTTCTGTTGTGAGTACCTTGACAAGCTTCTCTTTTGGATCAAAGTATTTAAGTACAATAGGGGGAATAGTGAAATCTTCACTAGAGATAATGGCCATTTTTTGAGTCAGTTGAGCTCTATAGTTTTGATTCTCAATTTGTGACTCAACCTTAGGCTCTTCATCAAAAATAGAGGCATTGGCGATACGTGGTTTGAGTGTTTCGATATCTTCAAAGTTACCATCTCCACTAATCTTTACCACTAAGTTAACCGCTTCATTCGCATCAACAGTGGTTTTATCTACCAGGGCAGTTATTTTAAAGTCACCTACTAAGGTGATGTCTGTGGGAAGAGGTTTGACATTAAATTTAAGTGTATTTGAAAAATAACTTTTCCATTTTAGACCTGAAACCCACTGACCCCATGCATCACGTGAGTTTCCTCGAGAAGCGATTTTCATCACTGCTGGAGTGATCTCTTGGGGACCAGCGCGCTGGGGTGCCAAGATGTACGTGATGGAAGTGATGTTAAAACCATCTTTTTGATATGCCTTCCCTTGCTCCTCTTTTTTAACCCAAAAGTTATCTGTAGAAGAGGGGGTAAAGGCAGAATCAACCGCGCGGTTTCCAGTGCGCTGTTTAAAAGTAAGGACAACTTTAAAAGGTTCACCTACATAAAGTTCCTTGGCATCACTTTTTATCTCTAGTAGAAAGTCTGCACTTTTATCTTGAGTGGGTGCTTTGACCGTGATATTAATAGCTTCAGTATGGACTACCTTTTTATCGACCTCCATTGAAATAGGCTGAATGATACATGACTTTGTTGCTACAAATCCATAGGAGAGTGTATACAGTTTGGTGAAGTTTCCATTGATAGAACGGATATTGGTGGCACTTGATTTACTGGCTATTTTTTCTCCACAAAGCTTGGTGATGCTGGGTGGGCTGATAAGTTGTCCACCAGCTTTGATAGTGAGTGTTACTAACTCTCCTTGTGTTACCGTAGTTTGGTCCACATGGGACTCTAAAGAGGCAAAAAGTGTGTTAGAAAATAGGCTTATAAAAAGTAAATATTTACCAAGGTTTTTCATTATCTGGCCTTTGTTGTTTAGTCGGTTGTAGTTTATAGATGTGTGCGCTTTGATTTTTATTGAGCTCTTTAAGCCATTTTTTTGCTTCAGCGTCACTCATCTTAATCTCTTTTATATCTTGTGGTTGTTGTTCTTGAGACTCTTTATCTTCTTTTTTCTCTTTATCGCTTTTTTGAGACTCCGGTTTTTTATCCTCTTTCATCTTATCTTCGTCGTTTTTCTTTTCACTTTGCGCATCATCTTTTTCGTTTTTCTCTTTATCACTTTTGTCATCTGACTTTTTCTTATCACTTTTTTCTTGATTCTCTTGATCATCTTTTTTGTTTTGATCTTTTTTCTCTTTATCTTCTTTTTTCTGTTCGTCTTGATCTTTTTTATCTTGATCTTTTTTGTCTTTGTTTTTTTTCTCGTCTTTTTGTTCTTGTTCTTTTTTACGCTTCTCTAGCTCAGCCTTAACCAACTCTAAATTCTCTTTGGTCTCTTTATCTTCTTGAATTTTAAGGGCACTTTCATAGGCCTTTACTGCTTTTTCAAGTTCAGGAGTCTCCATGAGTTTGGTGTGGGCATTTCCAAGGTTATGAAGACGTTTAAACTCTAAGTCTTCATCAGTAGAGCGCATTTTGGAAAGGATATTGACACTGGCATTAAAATCACCTGACTTATACAGTGAAGAGGCTTGATTGTAGAGTGCGTCATTGGAGTTATGATTGCTGTTGTACTCTTTATAATGCTTTTGCGCCTCATTGTATTCACCATTTTTATAACTTGTCTTTGCCTTATCTAATGTCATAAAGTCAAAGAAAACAGCTTCCGCACTCTGAGGTGAAAAGAGTAACAGACCTAAAAGAAGGGCAGAGGGAAGATCCACTTGATGTCGTTTACTCATTGAACTGGTAGCAATCATTAGTAGTAAAAGTGCCAGTCCCGTAGGATAATAAAATAGAGGAATAAACTTAGTAATCTCTTCTTCCTTTAGTGACTTTTGTATGGTTTTACTTTTAATTTCTTTGAGCATTGCTTTTACATCTTTGTCTGAGTGAACACTTTGAATATACGCACCATCTGTTTGTGTCGCAAGTTTGGCGACATTTTCGTTCAGTTTAGTGATGACGATATTTCCTTGGTACTCTATAAAACCATTTTCAGTTTTAATAGGCGCACCCTTAGTGGTTCCTAAACCTAATACAAATACTTTGATATTTTGCTCTTTAGCAAAATCTATCTCTTCTTCAAAATCTTCTTGATCACCACCATCGGTGAAGATAAAAAGATATTTATTTTCATTTTCACGCATCATCTTTGCACTCACATCAAGGAGTTGCATAAAGTTGGTTCCCTTCTCTGTCATGGCTGATGGGTGGAGCTGTTTGGTAAGAAACTTCACTGCTCTATGATCAAAACTAAGAGGTGAAACAAGGTAAGCATCTTTTGCAAAGGCCATAACTCCGATACGTTCGACTTCACTGAAATCTAAAAATTCTATAATCTTTTTCTGCGCTGATTTCAAACGCGTGGGATAAACATCTTCCGCCAACATCGAATTTGAAATATCAAGTGCAATCATTACATCCGCACTTTTTGCTTCTATCTTTACTTTCCCATCATGAATAACAGGTTGCGCCAGTGCGAATGTTATGAGTATCATAATAAGGAAAAAGAGACCGTTTCTAAATCTTAGGCTTAGGGTATTGCTGGCTATAGTCAGCTTTTCTAAAACTTCATCAGAGAAAAAAGTGAACTTGTGCTCTTTTTGGGTGATGATAAAATAGAAAAGTATGAAGATGATAGGCAACATCACATAAAGGAAAATGGGATATAAAAAACTCATGCGCTACCTCTTTTATTGCGTAAAAATACATAAGCAAGGAGTGAAAAGAAGGCAGCAAAAAGAGGATAAATATTAAAATAACTCAAATACTCAAAACTCTCTTTTTCAATTTCGGACTTTTCGAGTATATCAATATGCTCATAAATACGTTTAAGTTGCTCAGAATTGTTTGCTCCAAAAGCTTCTCCACCTGTTTCTTGCGCAATGTAATTAAGTAACTCACCGTTGTACTCATTTGCGCGACCAATTCCGATGGTATAAATCTTAATACCCTCTTTTTTAGCCAAGTCCATTGCCACATCAAGAGGAATTTTTCCACCAGGAGTATTGTGCCCATCCGTTAAAAGAATAGCGATTTTACTTTTGGCTTTAGAACCTTGAAGCAAGTTCACAGATTGTGCCAGTGACTCATATAACGCAGTGTATTTTCCTGCCATTCCGATGTAGAGTTGATCAACAACAGTAGAGAGGATATCTTGATCATAGGTTAGTGGAGAGGCAACAAAAGAGTATTGTCCAAATACAACAATGCCGATATTGTCATTTTGTCGCTCTTTGATAAAGGAACCTACGATATTTTGCACGGCGTCAAAACGGGTGCTCGCTCTGTTTGTTGAGTCAAAACCTTGTGCTTGCATGGATTGAGACGCATCTAAAAGTAAGGCGATGTCATAACCCAGTTCAGGAGGAAGTGTCACCTCTTCATCTTTAACAGGGGACATGAGTGCCAATAGTAACATTACAATTCCTATCCATTTGAGTAAAAATAGGGTTTTAGACTGCGCAACTGATTTTTGCATAAAAGTACTGGTGTGTGGAAAGTAGATAGAGGGCAATCTCATCTTACACAGTGTTTCACAAGCGATAAAAAAGAAGATAAGAAAGACGAGTTTAGGAAACTCGAAATAGAGACCCTCAAACATCAATCATCCCAAGATAGATTTCATACAGTCCCTTAGTATTGCTGTCAATTTTATCTACGTCTTTTCTGTACTTATACTGCTCAAGTGCATTGTTTAAGTTTCTATACGCCTCTTCTTGTCGAGCGCCATCAAAGGTGAAAGTGTAGCCATACTCAGAGATAGAATAGGCCGCTTTTTTAGGGTTAGTAAAGTCAATAATCTCTAAAAGTTTATAGTGCTCGGCTCTGATATTAAAGGCATTGCGTCTTTTAAAGTAGTTGATGATTAAATACAAAACACCAAAAAGTAAAAAAAGTATCAGCGCGCTAGAGAGCAGCAAGAAAACCAAAGAGTAGTCTTCTACGTCCATCAAAGGTTTGATGTCGTGGATAGGAATGTCAACACTTTGTGGCATTATTTTCTCCCCTCAAATAGTCGTTTAAGTTGAACAGAAGTGATATCATCGGTATAGATTTTGATAAAACGCACCTGATCTTTTCTAAAGGTCTCATAAAGTTTATGATCATGATCATGCACTTTTTTAGCGTAGGCTTTAACACTAGAATTGTTAAAATCACCCTCTAAAACCATCCCACTCTCAGGATCTTTAAGTGATGAAAAACCCATTGAAGGTGGTGTCTCTTCAAGACGGTCACGGACAATAATAGCAATAACCTCATGTTTTCGTGCCAAAAGTTTAAAGTCTGGAATCTCAAAAAAGTCACCTGTGATAATAAGCAGTGACTTACGTTTTAGACGTTTGTAGAGTGTATCTGCCATCAGTTTGTAGTTTGCTACTTTATTTAGGGCATCAAACTCTAAAATATCCGAGACATTTTTTTGTACGGCAAACATCTTTTTGGAGGGTTTAGAAAAGTTATACATCTTATCTGCAAAAATAGACGAACTGAGTAAGTCTCCATTTTTAAGTACTGAAAAACTGAGTAGTGCGCTGATTTCAGCGATAAGATCTTGTTTGAGTTTTTTAGAACCAAAGTGCACGCTACCGTTAAGCATTGACGCCATAACAATATTAAGCTCACGCTCTTCTCTAAATATCTTGATGTAAGGTGTACGCATCTTGGCGGTGATATTCCAGTCAATATGACGGATATCATCACCAGGTGAATACTCACGCAGCTCGATAAAGTCGTAACCTTCACCTTGAAAGATACTGGGATTGTTCCCCACCATTTCTGAAAAGACCTGACGTTTAGCGCGTACTAAAATCTTTTGGAGTTTAAGTTTATCGCCCATACTAAGGAATTGGAACCGCTGTTAAAATTTTCTCGATAATCTCATCGGTAGTAACACCCTCAGCTTCTGCCTCATAGGTAAGTAAGATACGGTGACGCATAATCTCTTTAGCGATGTAGGCCACATCGACAGGACTCACAAAATCTTTTTGACGTAAAAATGCCATCGCTTTGACTGCTTTGAACATATCAATACTCACACGAGGACTGGCACCAAACTGGATGTAGTCAGCGATACTCTCTAGGTTATACTCTTTAGGGTTACGCGTAGCACTCACCAACTCGATGATGTACTTTTCAACTTCATCATCAACATGAACAGCTTTGATGGCTGTTTTGATGTCGTTTAATTCATCAGGAGAGATGACGGCACTGATAGCTTCAGACGTTCCATTGGCGATACGGCGCGCTATCTCTAACTCTTCATCTTTGGTGTTATAACCTACAACGAGTTTTAGCATAAAACGATCAAGCTGTGCTTCTGGGAGTTGATAAACACCCTCTTGCTCAACAGGATTTTGCGTGGCCATTACAAAGAAAGGAAGATCAAGTTTAAAACTCTCATCACCGATGGTAACTTGACGCTCTTGCATCACTTCTAGTAGGGCTGATTGAACTTTTGCAGGGGCACGGTTGATCTCATCTGCGAGTAGAAGGTTGGTAAATATTGGACCATGTTTGATCTTGAAGTCATTGTTTTGAGGGTCATAAATTTCTGCCCCTAAGATGTCTGAAGGAAGAAGATCGGGAGTAAACTGAACCCGTTTAAAACCCAGACCCAAACTTTTTGAAAGTGCATTAACCGTCGTTGTTTTAGCCAAACCAGGAATACCCTCGATGAGGATATGCCCCTCACATAAAAGACCAATAAGAAGACCATCAATCATCTTCTCCTGCCCTACAACAACCTTAGCTACTTCTTTTTTAATCGCTTCAATCTTAGTAAACATCTACACCCTTTTTAATAGTGGTGAAATTATAGTAAAAAGCAGTTAACAAAGGGCTAATAATAGCTTTTATTGCTTGATGCAATATTTATGAGTGGAGCTGATTTATTGATATAAAATAGTGATGTAGTTGGCGATTAGATTGTGGGTTTGTGTTGTGAAGGAGAAGGTGGAACAGGGTCAGCCTTTGAATAAGGATATAACAATGCGACTCGCAATCATAATTGTTATACTGGTGTTTCTACTAGAAACACCAGTATATTAAAAGCTTTTAGAGAGTTCTAGCTCTCTAACTGTCCCAACTACGGAAATTATAACATATCTTCGACTAATCAAGTCTCCAATAATAGACAAGCTCTTCTCTAGCTGAACTGAGTAGCCCTTTTTCAGTGATGAATTTTATTTGATTGACTAAGCTTTTATGACCGACTAAAAGGTCACCTTTTTTCTTAGTATGGATATTGAAAAGTTGAAGATTATTTTCTTCATCTGCTAGGTAGACGCCTGTTTTTGCACTGGGACTGAGACCTACACAGTAGACAAAAAAACCACTTTTTATATAGTATGGCTTTTCATTTTCACTGTAAACACCGACTCTTCTGTCCTGTCCAGCTGTAATCAGTGTTTCATGCTCGTAGGCGATGTGAAAAACTTTGTCTACATTTTGCCCTGAGTAAGTGTGTAAAAGTTTTGAGCTTTTGACATCCATTAAATAAACTTCTCCACCCTCATCTGAGGCGAGTAGTTTTGTATGATCACGACTTAGTGTGATGTCTCCTTGATTTCCACCTGAAATCTGTTTGGTATAATGTTTATAGTTTTCACCATAATCAAATAAAATAGATTCAGAGGCAAAGGTTCCAAAGATTATTTTTTCATCATCTACAAAACGTGCCTCTTTGATACTCATTTCTTGAGTTTCATCTACTATCTGTTTGAGTTGGTTGTCTTGAAACAGCCAGACATTTCTAAACCCTTTTACGCCACTGCTGATAAATAGAAGTTTGTCTTTATAGATATCAATAGAGTGGATTTTTGTTTTTATTTTATCCCCTAATCCAGAGTGAATAAGGGGAAGAGTGATTTGATTCACAATACTTTGACTTTTGATATCGAAAACATCTACGACACCAACATCGGTGGCCACGTAAAGATAGTGTGCATCAAAAACAAAGTCACTAACAAACCCTGAGGTTTTGAATTTAAAGGTTGGTTCTATCTCACGGGCGTGCGCGCTAAGTGAGAGTAGCAGCAAAAAGAGCTTTACTATGTTGTATTTTACTGACATCGAATCTCTTTTTTTATTTCAGATAGGTTGATGTTTGTCCCTTGTTCAAGTTTATATATCAAGCCTTGATACTTTTTATCATCACTAAGTGCAAGTAGAAAAAGCAGCTCTTCATGAGTTTTTGCTTTTTTTATACGTTTGCACCATGAGTTGTATTCAGTGATTTCCTTGCTCTTTTTATATTTAACAAAGTATAGTGCACTGATAAAACCAAAGGCAAAGGTGAGGACGAAATTTAAGATGTCAATGTAAGGGAAAGTACTCTCTTGAGTATCTTCTTTGGCTTCATCTAATAGTTCCTCTTTTGTATAAGGGTTGTTGATTTTTATCTCTTGCGCTGAGGTTTTTAAGTGTTTATGACTTTGTGAGATTACATCATAATAGGCAATCTCAAAGCTGGGAATCGTAAAGTCTTTGTCTGAAACAATGGCAAACTCTTTAGTGATACTCCCCTGATACCCTTTTGATGTAAGTTGCAGATCCTCTTTTGCATCTTCGGTAAATATTTTTGCGCCGTCTATTTCCAAGGTTTGAAAACTAAAACCTTTTAAATTCCCAGCGCCTTTAAGCGTAAGGGTGAGGTTGACAGGTTTGTAGGCATAGGCTTGTGTTTTATTAAAGAGGGCATCTAAGCTCAAAGCTCCACTGAGCGCGCTGGGAGTTTTGGCGACATATAATTGAATTGGTTCGAGTTTAACCAAGGTGTCTTTAAAGTCAAAGTCTTCCGCATTATCGCGACCAAGAACAGTGTTCTCTATAGACTCCTTGGTTGTTTTTCTCATAAGTGCCTGAAAGGGGATAGTAAAGTCTCCTGTCTTATTGGCAAAGAGAACAAATCTATAGACATTTACCCGCTTTTCATCAACAATCATCTCTTTTTCGCTGAGTATCTCAATACTATACGCTTCACTCTTTTTTGGGAGTTGAAATTCGATAGAGGTGAGTGCTTCTTTGGTGTCAAAATGACACTTGAATTCTAACTCTATGGACTCGTGTTGGTAAATATTTGCACTGCTGATATTTTGCTGCCAACTGTAATCTGACGCGCTTAGTGCTGTAAAGAGAAAAATTAATATTAATAATTTACCAAGGACTTTTTTCATTAACACTCCTTTGATTGATTAGTTCGTACTGCTTTGAGCTCAGCTTTGCCTTAGAAGAAGAGATATTAAGTTTGGCTTTTGCCTCAACTTCTTGTCCATTTTTACTCTCACCACTGCTGGCATCTGCATCGACTTTCATATTGCTACTTCCGGCACTTTCACGTTTCTCTTTCTCTTCGCTTTTTTGTTTCTCGATACTGTTCTCTTGAAGCGCATCTTCAGCGCGCTCTTTACCCTCTTGTTGACCAGTGAGCAGATGGTTCTGCGCACTGGCACTTAAGATGTATTCTAAGTTTTCACGTGCTGCTGTAGACTCTTGTAGGGTTAAAGATTTGAGATAGTTCTCTTGAGCTTTTTCAAACTCTTTTAGCCTGGTATACGCACAGCCGAGATTAAAATAGAGTGTGGCTTTAAACTGTATATCTGAACTTTTTATGCCTTGATAGATAAAGATTGCTTTTTCGTACTCACCACTTTTATAATAAGCATTTGCCCTATTGTAGCGCGCTTGGTTGGAGTCTATCTTTTCAAAAAACTCAGCAGACTTTATAAACTCTTTTTTCTCATAATAGTTCAGCGCGCTGGCATGGTTCATAGCGTCAAAAAGTGAAGCTTCAAGGTTGGTGCCTAGAAGTAGGGCAATAGGCAAGATGATAAATTTGAGTCTGTTTTTCAGTGAGGTGTAGGCGATAATAAAACTCAAGAGAGCTAAAACAATAAAAAGATAAAAATACTCTTCATAACGTTCGCTTCTACTTTTGGTTTTAAAGTCCTCTTCTCTTTGATCATTTAACACATCAATCAAATCACTGCTATCAAAAGAGTTAATATACATTCCCTCAGAGCGCTGTGAAATAGTTTCTATAGCGCGATTAGCGGAACTAAGAACAATGTCTCCGTCTTCATCTTTTAAGAGGTCTCCATTGAGCGTGAGTGTTGAACCGATGGCAGTGGCGAGCATCATAATATTGACCTGCATCTTGTTCTCTTTGGCAAAAACAGCTTCCTCTTCGTAACCTAAGTTGTCCCCTCCATCAGTGAGAAGAACAACTTTTAAGTGAGGGGATTTAGACATTTTTTTTGCCAACTTCAGCGCGCTGTGAACATTGGTTCCTTTGGTGATGATAAGGTTCTCATCTAAACCTTCAAAAAGATGTAGAAGTAGTTCGTCATCTCGTGTTAGTGGAGAGAGTACAATGGCATTGGTGGTATATGCCAAGATACCAAATCGGTCTTTATCATTACTTTGAACCAACTTTTTTAATATCTCTTTCGCGCGCTCAAGTCGTGTGGGCTTAATATCACTACCTTGCATGGAGTAAGAGAGATCAAGGGCAATGATGACATCACTACCTGCCTCATCAACTTCCAAACTTTTGAGTGCTGCAACAGGGCGCGCTAGGGCGATGAGTAGAAAAGAGAGAGAAAGCAGTAACCAGATACTCTGAGGAGTTTTCTCAGCGCGCTTGAAAAGAAAGAGAAGCGGGAAAAGAAACCATAAAAATTCAGGATTTAAGAGACTCATCTTTTCTCCTTTCTATATAATAAAAAAAGCCCTAATAGTAAGGCTAAGGAGAGCGGATATTGATAAAAGTACTCTTGTGAAATATAGGCCTTACTTTTTATTTTAGACTTTTCTAACTTTTCAATCTCTTTATAGACTTCACTAAGCTCTTCACTGTCATAAGCGGCAAAAAATTCACCACCAGATTCATTGGCAATTTTCTCTAGTAAGGTTTTATTGAACTCACCTTTGTTTCCTATACCTATTGTATAGACACGAATATTCTGCGCATTACTCATGGTGATGGCATCTTGTGGAGAGATGGAACCACTGTTGTGTTCACCATCACTGAGTAAAATAATCACCTTTGTCTCAGCCTTTGAGTGTTTAAAAGCACGTACACCCATAGCTAAGCCCTCACCTATAGCGGTGTTTTGTCCTGCTATACCACTAGAGAGGTAAGAGATCATCTCATTGACAATCTCTTTTTCATAGGTAATAGGTGAGGCGATAAAGGCAAAGTCTCCATAGACTACGATGCCAACATTGTCTTGTGTGCGCCTGCTGATAAACTCTTGAACGATGCCTTGTAAGACCTCAAACCTATCGAGTTGTCTCTGCTCTTTATCAAATCCCGAACTTCCCATCGAACCACTGGCATCTAAACTGAGGACGATATCGATACCATTTCTATTTTGAGGATCGTATTTGTTTTGAATAACAGGTGAGGACAGTGCGCTGATGAGTAATATTATGATGAGGTATTTGATATATTGTTCGAGTCTAAGCCATTGAAGTTTAAGGGGCATAAGATGTAGATGGACAAAATAAGCTTGCATACTTTTCTCTTTACACTTGTATAAACAGTAAAGTGCTGGAATAATCAGCAGTAAAAGTAAGGCATATTCTAAATTCATAGCTGTATTTTAACGATAATTAATGTAATTTAGATGAGAAATGTGCGAAAAATAAACTTTTATAAATCTTTTGTTTCTTTTTTAACAAAAGCCTTGACATTAAAGATGGTTTTGTCTATAATTCCCGTCCAACAAACGAAGGTTTGAAGGAAAACGTCTTGTTAGCTCAGCTGGTAGAGCATCTCACTTTTAATGAGGATGCCGATGGTTCGAATCCATCACAGGACACCATTTATAATTTTGTGGCCCCATCGTCTAGCGGTTAGGATCCATGGTTTTCATCCATGTTACAGGAGTTCAATTCTCCTTGGGG
>JADGDM010000086.1 GCA_016744905.1 Sulfurimonadaceae bacterium
AATCTGAGTACTACAGTAAAGAACACCTTATTTATGGAAATGAAAATGCTAAACATAAGGTCGCAATTTTTTCTGATCCTTTGTGCCCATTTTGTAGAAAATTTGTACCTGAATCAATTAATTATATGAAAAAATATCCTAATGACTTTGCTATTTATTATTATCACTTTCCACTAGAAGGTTTACATCCAGCTGCAGTTACTTTAACAAAGGCTGCTATTGTTGCACATAAACAAGGTCGAAAAGGTGTTACTTTAAATATGTATAAAGTCAATATTGATGCAAAAACTAAAGATGAGCAAAAGATTCTTGATGCCTTTAATAAATCTTTAAATACAAATGTAACATTAATGGATATTCATGCGCCAGCTACTGTTAATGCCTTTAAAAAAGATATGAGTATTGCGTCAGAATTAATGGTTAATGGTACGCCAACAATGTTTTTTGATGGTAAAAAAGATGGATCAAAAGCAAAATTTAAAAACGTAAAAGTAAAATAGGGAAACTAATGAAAAAACTAACAATCGCCACTCGTGGATCACAACTTGCACTTTGGCAGTCGAACCATATTAAAGATGTATTAGAAAAAGAGCATAATGGGCTTGAAGTTGAATTGAAAGTAATTGTGACTTCTGGAGACAGAATTCAAGATGTATCACTGTCTAAAATAGGTGGTAAAGGTCTCTTTTTAAAAGAGCTTGAAGAGGCGATGTTACGTGGTGAAGCACAGATCGCAGTGCATTCATTAAAAGATGTTCCTACGGTGATGCCTGCAGGTCTTATCTTAGCAGCTATTACTGAGCGTGAAGATAAACGTGATGCAATGTTAAGTGAAAAGTATGAAGATATTAGATCTCTTCCTCAGGGTGCTATTATTGGTACCTCTTCACTACGTCGTCGTATGCAGATTGAATTGTTACGTCCTGATCTTGAGATTAAAGATCTTCGTGGAAATGTAGACACACGTATTCGTAAGCTTAAAGAGGGTCAATTTGATGCTATTATCTTAGCATCAGCGGGAATCAATCGTTTAGGTTTGGTCGAAACTGTCAAACATGTTTACCCACTACCAATCGAAGAGATGATTCCTTCAATGGGTCAGGGTGCCTTAGGTATTGAAGCAGTCAATGATCCAGAAGTTCTTAAACTTGTAGAGTGTTTAGAAAACGAAAGTTCACGTATTGAGACGACGATTGAGCGTTCATTTGTTGATTTACTTGAAGGTGGATGTCAGGTTCCTATCGGGGTAAGTGCCGTAGATCTTGGAAATGGTAAAGTAGAAATTAAGTCAGTTCTTGGCTTACCTGATGGAAAAGAGACTTTAGGTGAAACACTAATCGCTTCAACAACTGAGTATAAAACAGTTGGAACTGAAATGGCTCAAAGACTTATTGATCAAGGCGCTAAAGAGCTTCTTGTTCGTGCAGAAGAAGTAGCCGCACTTATTCCTTCAACACTTTAATTAATTATAATTTATAGTATGGGTTTTCCCATACTCTTCACTTAAGGCAAAACTATGCAAACAACAATCAAACTACTTAAAAAACATGATGAATTACGTATTATCGAAGATGAATTAGATATCTATTTAGAGATACCGCATATGGCGTATATGGAAGTGAAAAAAACGGATGGTGGAAAAGCCATTCTTTTTACGAATGTGGTTGATAAAAAAAGTGGTAAAAAATTTGATGAGCCTGTTTTGATGAATCTTTTTGGTTCGTATAAAAGAACTGAACTACTTTTTGGTCGCTCTGTTGAGGGTGTTGCAGATGAAATTACTAATTTACTTCATATGAAACCACCAGGATCATTGGGCGAAAAAGTATCTATGTTGGGTGACTTGTTTGCACTTAAATCTGTTTTTCCAAAACGTCTCAAAAAGCGTGGTGAGTGTCAAAGTATCATCAAAGTTGAAGGGGATGTAAATCTTTACGATCTTCCAACCTTAACAACGTGGGAAGGTGATGGTGGTCCTTTTATTACGATGGGTCAGGTTTATACACAAAGTCTTGATGGTGAGATGCAAAATGTAGGAATGTATAGACTACAGATTTATGATAAAAATCATTTAGGACTTCATTGGCAAGTACATAAAGACGCTTCTCATTTCTTTGATCAGTACGCAAAAGCAGGCAAAAAAATGCCAGTTTCCATTGGTATTGGTGGTGATCCATTGTATACTTGGTGTGCTACTGCACCGCTTCCTTACGGAGTCAATGAGATGTTGCTTTATG
The DNA here is from genome assembly GCA_016744905.1 of Sulfurimonadaceae bacterium. Taxonomy (GTDB): domain Bacteria; phylum Campylobacterota; class Campylobacteria; order Campylobacterales; family Sulfurimonadaceae; genus BB10. The sequence goes on from JADGDM010000086.1 coordinate 2,238, forward strand.
GTTTTGTAAAAAAACAAAATGCGCAAATGGTTAAATCGATTACAACACCACTGTATGTACCACATGATGTGGATTACGTAATTGAGGGTTGGGTGGATTGTGAAAAGTTGGTTGTGGAAGGTCCTTTTGGGGATCATACCGGCTATTATACTCTAGAAGAACCTTATCCAGTACTGGAAGTCAGTGCAATTACAACAAAGAAAAAACCAACTTTTTTGGCCACTGTTGTTGGTAAGCCACCACTAGAAGATAAGTATATGGGTTGGGGAACTGAACGTATATTTTTACCACTTTTAAAAACCAATGCATCAGATTTGTTAGATTATCATATGCCAGAAAATGGTGTGTTTCACAACCTTGTCTTAGCCAAGATGAAGCCACTTTATAAAGGACATGCAAAACAATTTATGCACCTTTTTTGGGGTTCAGGTCAGATGAGTTTTGTTAAACATGCAATATTCTTGGATGAGGAAGCGCCTCGTTTAACCAATTATGAGTCTTTAGTAACCTATATATTAAATCGTTTTGATCCTAAAAGACTGTTTATTACGGAGGGTATTAATGATGCTCTTGATCACTCGAGTCCAGAATCTTTAGTCGGTGGTAAGTTAGGAATTGATGCTACTGCTGCGAATGTAGTTGAAGCACCCACACTCTTAAGTGATGAGGAACTGCTGTTAAAAATTCAAGAAAATATTCCAGAAGTACGTGCCGTAGTTCAATATATGCGACACACAAAAAATCCTATTACTTTAATTAGTATCAATAAAACACGAAGAATTAAAGATTGTTTTGAAGAGTTGAGTCTTTTAGCACCTTATATTAGAGTAGTTGCATTTGTCGATGAAGATAAAAATGATATTAATAATACTTATATGTCTTTGTGGAGAGTTACTAACAATATTGATGCTCAACGAGATATTTTTGTCTCTGGTTTGATGGTTGGAATAGATGGCACAAATAAAACAGAAATAGACAATTTTCAACGAGAATGGCCAGGGGATGTTGAGTGTACTCCATCGGTTGTTAAATCCCTTAAAGACCGAGGTATTTGGGATTTAGACCCTGAGCTAGAAAAGTCGTATCAGTTATAATAACTTTTTTAAATTAGAGGGTGAAATTAATCCTCTTAAGCTTGATATTATATTATCTAATGTAATATAAATGTATAAATAATCAACCAAAAGGTAGAACGCTTATGAAAAAAATCTTATTTTCTTTTTTAACTATTACGGTTTTCTTTTTAGGAACTGCAGAGGCTCGTGTATATAAGGGTCAAAAAACTTATGTAAAAAAATGTCGTAAATGCCATGCTGGTGGACAAGAGTTAGCAGCTTCTAAAAAGAAAAAATCTTGGAAGAAAATTATGAAAAATAAGGGTGAAGGTCTTGCTGACATTCATTTAGAAGATAAAAAAGCTAAAAAATCTTGGAAATACTTTGAGTCTAAAAAATATAGAAAGTACTCAAAACATCTGAAAGATTTCCTTGTTGAATATGCAAAAGATAGCGGTAACGTACCTGCTTGTAACTAAAAACTATAATACACCTTTGTGGTGTATCTCTTCGCCTTCTCTTTAATCTCATCAAAACTAAAACTATTTCGCTAAAATGTCAATAATAATTTAATTACTTTACAGGATTTATAATGGAAAAAATGTGGTCTGGTCGTTTTAAGCAAAACGCAGCATCTCTATTAGATGATTTTAACGCTTCTATAATGTTTGATAGAAAACTTTATCAAGAAGATATTAATGGTTCAATTGCCCATGCCGGTATGTTGGAAAAACAAGGAATTTTAACTCAAGATGAGTTGAAACTTATTGTTGATGGATTGAATCAAGTGCGTTCTGAGATTGAAGACGGTAGTTTTGAGTGGAAAATATCAGATGAAGATCTTCATATGGGTATTGAAAAACGTTTGACTTCTATTATCGGTGATACGGGTGGAAAACTACATACAGCGCGCTCACGTAATGATCAGGTTGCGCTTGACTTTCGTACTTATGTTTTAAGAAAAAACAAGGAAATCAGTACCTTAATCGTTTCACTACTTGAGGTCATTATTGATGTTGCTGGTAAACATACCGATACATTGCTCCCAGGTATGACACATTTACAACATGCTCAACCGATTAACTTTGGTTTTCATATGTTGGCATATGCTTCAATGTTTAAACGTGATATTGAACGTTTTGAAAGTTCATTTGAGCGTAATAATATTTCACCTATTGGTTGTGCCGCATTGGCAGGTACACCGCATAATATAGATCGTGAATTTACTGCAAATGCATTGGGTTTCAATAGTGTTAGTGTTAATTGTCTAGATACGGTAAGTGATAGAGACTTTGCTCTAGAAATTTTATTTAATATCTCGACCATGATGATGCATATATCTAGACTTAGTGAAGAGGTTATACTTTGGTCGAGTTATGAGTTTGGATTTGTTGAGTTAAGTGATGAGTATTCAACAGGTTCATCAATTATGCCTCAGAAGAAAAATCCAGATGTTCCAGAACTACTTCGTGGAAAAACTGGTCGTGTTAATGGTAACTTGATTGCGCTATTAACTGTTATGAAAGGTCTTCCATTGGCGTATAATAAAGATACGCAAGAAGATAAAGAAGGTGTTTTTGACAGTGTTGAAACAGCAGAAATCTCTTTAGAAATTTTAGCAAGAGCATTAGAAAGCATGAGTGTTAAAAAAGAAAATATGATGAAAGCGTCTAAAAAAGGTCATTTATCTGCCACTGACTTGGCTGATTATTTAGTGGATAAATGTGGAATTCCTTTTCGCCAAGCACACTTTATTACAGGTCACGCTGTAGCGCGCTGTGAAGAGTTGGGTATTGATATTACAGATATGTCATATGCTGAGTTACATAAAATTGATGAACGTATCGGTGAAGATGTAATGGATTTGCTTGATCTTCGTAACTCTATGAATGCAAGAATGTCTCAGGGTGGAACGGCTACTGAGAAAACGGAAGAACAATTGAAGTACTTTAAAAATTATGTAGAAGGGTTAAAATGAAAATTATTGTAACACACAAAGAAGAGATGAAATTTAATGCCAATACTGGCAAAGAGAACTTTGAAATAAATGCGAAGGTTATTTCTCCTTTGGAGTACTTTCTAGCAGGTATGATTACCTGTAGTGCAACAGATATGATTGCATTACCTAAAAATCAAGGTTTTGATGTAACTGATTTAGAAGTCAGTGGTGAAGTAGTACGTGCAGAAGAACATCCTAGAAAATTCACGCATATACATTTAAATTACAGTTTCAACTGTACTGCTGATGAAACTACCGCAGCGCGCTGGGTGATGGCTTCAACAGAGACCTATTGTTCAACAATTAATACCGTGCGTGATACCAGTAAAATAACCTACACAATTGTTTATAATGGTAAAACTATTCGTGAAAATGAAGAGATGATTTCAGGACAAGGATCAAACATTGACCTTGGTGAAATCGAGGCGTGTTGTTCGTAAAGGCTTCTTAAAAGAAGTCTTTTGCGTTGGCGTCTGAAAAGTGACCCCATTTAAGTTTTGCTCCACCTAAAACATGCCAGTGAAGATGTTTTACCTCTTGTCCACCATTGTCTCCAACATTAGTAATAACTCTATATCCAGCCTCTTTAATATCTGTTTTTAAGGCTACTTCTTGAATGAAAGATGTCATATTCTTCATCATTTCTCCAGTGAGTTCATTAAAACTGTCAACATGTATTTTTGGAATAACTAAAACATGAACGGGTGCTTTAGGGTTGATGTCATGAAATGCATAAAACTCATCATTTTCCATCACTAAATTTGAAGGGATTTCTTTCTCTACTATTTTACAAAATAAACACATAATATTTTCCTAATTTTTTATTTTTACTATTGTAACATGATTTATATTTTTAAATTCAAGTCACTGTAACTCTCTTTGGATATAATCGCAATAATTAAATTAAGGGCACTATATAGGTGCCAATATTGGAGAATACATTTGGAAGAGTGGTATAAAGCTATAGAAGAGGCATCTAGTGTTGAGTCATTAGAGTCTATCCGTGTATCTGTTTTTGGAAAAAAAGGGATATTGGCGGCAGAATTCGCAAAGATGAAAACTGCAGCTAATGAAGAGAAGGCAAAAATTGCCAAAGATCTTAATATTCATAAAGGAAAGATGACTTCACTTTTAGCAGAACGTAAAATGACCTTACAGACATTGGAGTTACGTGCACGTATGGAAGCTGAAAAAATTGATGTTTCACTTTTCTCGAGCAGATCTGAAAAAGGTGCCGTCCATCCTGTCATGGATACTATGGATAAAATTGTTGATTATTTTGCCAGTATGAATTTTTCTGTTCAAACAGGACCAATGATTGAAGACGATTTTCATAACTTCGAAGCTTTAAATCTTCCAAAATACCACCCAGCACGTGATATGCAAGACACTTTTTATTTCAAAGATGAGATGTTGTTACGTACACACACCTCTCCCGTTCAAATTAGAACCATGTTACATACAAAACCGCCTATTCGGATGATTGCACCAGGATCTGTATTTAGACGTGATTATGATATCACGCATACACCTATGTTTCATCAAGTTGAGGGTCTACTTGTTGATAAAGAGGGTGAAGTCTCTTTTGCCAACTTAAAATATATATTAGAAGATTTTTTGAAATATATGTTTGGGGATATCGAAGTGCGTTTTCGCCCTTCATTTTTCCCTTTCACAGAACCTTCTGCTGAAGTAGATATTTCCTGTGTGTTCTGTAAAGGCGAGGGCTGTAGAGTTTGTTCTAAAACAGGCTGGTTAGAAGTTCTTGGATGTGGTATTGTTGATCCAAACGTCTTTAAAGCAGTTGGTTATAAAGATGTAAGTGGATATGCCTTTGGACTTGGTGTTGAGCGTTTTGCGATGTTAATTCATCAAATTGGAGATTTACGTTCACTGTTTGAAGGTGATGTAAGATTATTGGAGCAGTTTAGATGATCGTAACAAAAAATTGGTTAAATGAATGGATAGATCTTAGTGATGTTAATATCGCTGACTTAGAAAAAACTTTTAATGCTATTGGTCTAGAAGTTGATCGTAGTGTGACATATACAATCCCTAAAAAAATAATCGTTGGTGAAGTTTTAGAGTGTGAAAAACATCCTGATGCAGATAAGTTGAATGTCTGTAAAGTGGATATTGGAAGCAGTATCCGTCAGATTGTTTGTGGGGCAGCAAACGTACGCGCTGGCATAAAAGTTGCAGTTGCAGTGCTTGGCGCTAAAATGCCTTCTGGTATGGATATTAAACCCGTAAAATTACGGGGTGTTGATTCTGAGGGAATGATTTGTTCTTCAAGTGAAATCGGCTTACCTGACCTTGAAAAAGGAATTATGGTTTTAGATGAGAGTATTGGTACTTTAAAACTCGGTCGTGAACTGAGTGAATACCCAAGTCTAAATGACTCTTTGATCGAGTTAGAACTCACTGCTAACCGTGGAGACTGTCTAAGTATTCGTGGTGTTGCCCGTGACTTAAGTGCTTCATATAATCGTCCAATTCGTGATTGTAAAGAGAGTGAAGAAGAAGATCGTAACATGGGTATAGGACGTGTACTTCAGCTTAAAAGTGATGAGTCATTAGATTTAAGCCTTCGTTACCGTGCTATTGATTTTAAATCAGTAGAACTTCCTTTGGTTGTACGTTTACGTTTAGCAATGATTGAAGAGAAAAAAAGCTCTGAATTAGAAGATCTTCTTTTTTATGCAACCTATAATACAGGTGTAGTTTTACATGCATATAATGGCTCTACATTTAACGTAAATGCAGATGAAAAGGCAGTAGCAACAATTAAAACGGATGAGAAAAACTTTCCATCAGTTTTTGGTGCTAAAAAAGCCAGTGTTGTTGGTGTTAAGCAGATGAAAGAGTCAAAGGCCGAAGAAGAGGGTCTTCTCTTTTTAGAAGCCAGTTATATTGCACCTGATATTATCTCTAAGAAAAACCATGAGAATAGAACAGAAGTAGGGGATATTTTTTATCGTACTTCACGTGGTTCAGAACCAGATTTAAATCTTGGACTACGTTATTTTTTACATCTTTTAGAGTCACATTCAATATCTAAAATTTATGGGGGTAGTTTAGAACTTCATAGTCCTGTAGACGAAACCATTATCTCTATTAGTTTGAGTGAAATTAATGCCATGATTGGTATGGATATTGAGAAAAAAGTAGTCACGCAAATTTTAAAAGGCCTTGGGTTTGATCTTCGTCAATCTCAATCTGATAACTTTAATATTTCAGTACCGCAGTACCGACATGATATCTCTCATAAACAAGATATTGTTGAAGAGGTCGTTCGTTTAGTCGGTATTGATAATATCAAGTCTAAAGCATTCGTATTTTCGGAAAAAAATCGTAAGTCAGATGACTATAGTGAATATTTAAGAAGAAAAGCTTTCCGTCATGCCTCTGCAGACAATGGCTTTTATGAAAGTGTTCACTTTGTATTTAATGAACGTATTACCTTAGAAAAACATGGTTTTACCTGTATAGATCAAGATAAAGAACTTTTAAATCCTATTACAAACACCTTTGATACACTACGTCCAACACTGTTAATGGGACTATTAGAAGCTGCAAGTCGTAATGTGAAATTTGGTCGTAAACAAGTGAAACTTTTTGAATTAGGTTCTGTATTCAGTACACAAAGAGATGAAAGTTTAAAACTCGGTTTTATTCAAAGTGGAGACCTAGATAGTGATACACTGTTAAATGCTGGAAAACCTGCGAGTATTGGATTTGAGCAATTTTCTCAACGTATCTCAAATGTTATAGGCGACTTTAAATTGGTGGCTTATGAGTCAACACATAAATTGGCGCATCCATATCAATGTGCGCAAGTGATTATTAATGGCGCAGTTGTTGGTGAAATGTTTAAACTGCATCCTGATGTTGCGAATGCCTTTGATCTGCGTGATACTATGATGTGTGAAATTGACTTTAGTGCATTGAAAAGTGATCTTAAAGTGGCTAAAGAGTACTCTAAATATCAGGCTTCTTTTAGAGACCTTAGTTTAGTTATTCATCAAGATCTAAAATACAGCGAAATAGAAAAAATCATCGAAGCGGCAAAAACGCAAGAATTAATTCGTTTCTATCCAGTAGACCGTTATCAAGATGAGGCGATGGGTGAAAATGTAAGTTTAACACTTCGTTTTGTACTTCAATCACACTCAAAAACCTTAGAAGAGGAAGACATCACCAATGCGATGGACTCTATTCTTGGTGCTTGTGAAACAGAGTTGGGGCTTAGTTTACGATGATGACTGCTCAAGTATGGCCTGCCTCAGAACCTTTTAAATTTACAACAGACAAGATTGCTCCAGATAAGTCGATTTCTCACCGCTGTGCAATGTTCTCGATGCTTGCCGAGGGTGAGTCAGTTATCAAAAATTTCTTGCGCGCTGAAGATACTATGAACTCTTTAAATATTGTTCGTAACTTGGGTGCAAAGATCGAAGATGATGGTGAAACTATTCGTATCAGTTCTGATGGAATTAAAGAGAGTTCAGACATACTTGACTGTGGAAATTCAGGCACAGGTATGCGCCTTTTTTGTGGGCTTTTAGCTTCGGCTGAAGGTCACTTCGTTTTAACGGGTGATGAGTATCTACGTCGTCGTCCGATGAAACGTGTCACCTTACCGCTACGTGAAATTGGTGCAAAACTTGATGCTAGAGAAGAGGGTGAACTCGCACCTATTAGTATCCGTGGTGCCTCGTTAAAAGCGTTTGATTATGAGAGTAAAGTAGCATCCGCACAAGTAAAATCAGCGATGATTTTAGCCGCATTGCGCGCTGATGGTGTATGTACCTACAAAGAAGATGAGTTAAGTCGTGACCATACAGAGCGTATGCTTAAGGGTATGGGTGCGGATATCTCAACTTCTGATAAACTTGTGACAACTATTAAGCCATTAGAAAACTTACTTAAACCTCTTGAAATTCGTGTTCCGGCTGATCCCTCAAGTGCCTTTTTCTTTGCAGTTGCCGCGGCCATTACCCCTAAATCAAATGTGATTTTAAAAGGGGTTACTTTTAATGAAACACGTATTGAAGCTTTT
>JADGDM010000087.1 GCA_016744905.1 Sulfurimonadaceae bacterium
TTTTTATAAAATAATAATTTATTATAGTTAAATTCTCTATAAAAAGCCATAGAAGGGAACTATCGGTGTTTTAAAATTGTAAAATGTATAAAAAAAATCTTAAGTAAGACCTAAGTACGTATAATATATTATTATAAAAATACTTTAACAACCAGGAGTGGAGATGGAAAAAAATAGATTAATATTTGGTGGAAGTATCGCTGTCTTATTGGCACTGGGTCTCTACTCAGTTCAAAATCAAAATATCCAAGAAGATACAACAGAGGAAACCGTCTCCTCTACAGTATCTCAACCTCTCTCTAGTTTTGTTAAAGAAGAAAAAAAACTCAAAGCAGCACAAAATTCTCAACTTTCAAATAGCCTTACTGTTAGTCACTCTTCACCTAAGAGTACTGATCCTTTATCGAAAAGCCCTACTTTTGATGTCTATCAAACCTATAGTCATAAAAATATAAACATACAAAGTACCGATGAAGCCAAGGCACTTTTAGTCAGTTCATTGATTTCGCCTCACCGTCAAGATAAAATTGACTTTATCTATACAGACTCTACCTATGGTGGAGAGGGAAGCAGTTACTATCACTTTACACAAACACTAAATGGCGTTCCTGTTGAGGGAGCAGAATTGGTTGTTCAAATCAATAAAGACTTAAAACTCCAAAGTATCTCTGGAAAATATGATACCGCTGTTGATATCGATACATCAGCTACATTAAGTGCGGATCAAACACTTAAAGATTTTCTTGTACTCAGAACAGATGGAAATCCAGATACCACTAAAATCTATGAAAAACCAGAGTTGGTTGTTTTTACAGATAGAGATCAAAATGCACACCTTACCTATCGCTCTAAAGTAAGATATGTACATATTGATGGGGGAAATGCTTTTCATGAATTTTATTTAGATGCCAACAATGGTACCTTAGTAAAAGAGTATACACAGATGCACTCAGCACTTAATGTTAGTGTTTATGAAGGTGTTCAATGTGAGCAGTTTCCTGGAGAATTGAGACGTGATGATGCAAATCCTATTGGGGATAAAGTCGTAGACAAAGCCTATGACTTTTTAGCAGACTCTTACAACTTCTATAAACTAATGTTTAACCGTGACTCCTATGATCTTAATGGTGGTTCCATTAAAATGACAGTCAATGCACAGTTTTATGACCAACAGTCAAGAAAATGTAATGGAATGAATGCCTTTTATACAGGTCAAGATGGCACGCTACTCTTTGGCGCAGGAGACAGCAGTGTCAATCAATTTGCTTCAGCACCAGATATTGTTGCCCATGAGTTAACCCACGCAGTCACAGACAAAGAGTCTAAACTCAAGTATGAAGATGAAACCGGTGCCTTAAATGAAGCACTCTCAGATATGTTTGGTGTCACTGTCCAAGCGTGGGCAGAATCAGGTGGATCCGCTTCAGGAAACCCAAGTGAAATCAAAATCACAGAGTCAACATGGTTATTAGGTGAGGCCTTAGACGCTGAGGGTTGGGAACGTTATATGGACAACCCAACTAAAGATGGTCGCTCTTATGATAATTATGAAGACAGAGGTACCGCCAACTCGTGTTCACAACAAAATGACAACTGTTATGTTCATACCAATAGTGGTATTTATAACCTCTCCTATTCACTTCTCGCAACAGGGGGAACACATCCTAAAGATAAAAGTGATATAGTTGTTCCGGGTATTGGTTTAGATAAGGCTGTGCGTATTTGGTACGAAGCACAGATCAACACTATTGGAAGTAGTACAGGTTTTACAGGAATTCGTAACTCTATTAAAGCAGCAGCGACGGGTGTTTACGGTGAGTGTTCACCTGAATACAAATCAGCAATGCTCTCACTCGACGCAGTGTTGATTCCTGGGTCATGGGAATGTGCTGAACCAGATGTAGTAGCACCCACTGTCGTCTCTATCACTCCAGTAAGCAACACGACGGATATCTCTATCACACCAACAATACGTGTCAAGTTTAGTGAGCCTATTAAAATTGAAAGTGTCAATAGTACGAATGTAGTGTTACAAAATGCTTCTGGAACAAAAGTAGCAAGTTCATTAAACGTCAATGGTGAAACAGTAAACATCACTCCAAGTAGCGCGCTGGCTTATGAAAGTGTATATACTTTAAGTATCAGTGGTGTGACAGATGTTTCTGACAACTCTTTAGATATAGCATTTAACTCAAGTTTTACAACGAAGATTGAACCAGATAATTCTGATAAAGTCGCTCCTACTGTAGTGAGTTATACACCTGAATCAAGTGCCGTTGATATTTCTGTTGATAGTGATATCGAGATCACGTTTAGTGAAGAGGTCAACTTAGACACACTCAAGTCTGCCCTTAGTCTTAAATCTCAAAGTGGAACAAATGTAAATATTAGCGTTGTTTTAAATGGCGAGCACGTTACAGTAACACCAGACTCTTCTTTACGCGCTGGAACCGTATACACAATGAGCGTAGAAAATAGTGTAAAAGACTTAAGTGACAACACTTTAGCTTCTCGTTTAACATGGACATTTACCACCTATGAAGAGATCATAGAAACACCAAATAACTCAACATCACTGAGTGATGCAACAATCACATCAGGGAGTTATTACAACAGTTCTTATATACCTGAGAATATGACTGATGGTAATGCACAAACTGGTTGGGTCAGTCAAACACTGGTAAATGGATACTATCAAAGTGATTTTATTCAAGTAGCTTTTGACACGCCTAGAACAGTTAACAACCTATACATAGATTGGAATACTTACTATTTTGCCAGAGAGATGGAAGTATGGATTTATGTTCAAAACCAATGGTATAGAATGGGAACTCTAGGACAAAAAAATCCTGGTATAACTACCTTACCTATTAGCGGTGAAGTAAGTGCTATTTATGTTTCAATGAGAGGTGGTAACCAAGGAGCTTGGTTTGCCATTGATACGTTAGAGATAGATTAACACGGTAAAGATATTATCTTTTGATAATATCTTTACCTTCTATCCACATTACTTTTGTTCCTGCACTTTTCCATTTACCTTCAATAAAATAACCCGTAATTTTTATCCAATCACCTTTTCTGATATTTGAAGTAAAAGAGGTTTGCTCATCCCATTTATCAATAATATTACCCTCATATTCGTCATAAATATTACTTTGTACAATCAGACGAAAAGAGCTGGGTGCAAAAGTCTCTTCTTTTATAACAGTCTGTTTTGGTAAGGCTTCTACTCTTGTAATTTCTTCTTTTATAACTTCTTTTCGAAGCGCTTCTTTTTCTACTATTTTGATTGTTTTTACGGCAGGCTTTTCATCCTTACTCATCAACTTAGGAAAAGGGTTGTCATCAATTTTTTTATGTACTATCTTAGTGACAGGTTTACACTTCTCTTTCGAGGCTTGGGTCAACACTGATATCTCTTCAGCTTGCTCACTGATAGTATCTTGCAGCGCGCTGATCTCAATGTTATTTGCCTGTGGTTGACTCTTCTCTTTTAGCAGTTCTTTTAAATGTGTAATCTTATTTTTCAGTGCCCTATTTTCTGATTTTAATTTTGTAGTTTCTCGATCAAAAAGATCTGTTTGCGCTGCTATTTCACTCTCATAAATTTTTGACTTCTGTGCATCATCACCTTGAGTCTGTTTTAAAACATAAAGTTCATTTTCACAAATATCATAAGATTTTCTAAGTTCTGATATGTCTTTTACTATTTTTTCAATACGGTCAACTTCATCTGCACTCAAAAGAGCAAACAGACTTAAAGAGAGAACTATTTTTTTTATCATTACTTCACTTTTCTTTTTAACATTACACCCATTTCTATATGGAAAGTGTAAGGAAATTGATCAAACATCGCCATACTCTGAATCTCATGTGTTTGTGTAAATATATCCAAATCACGTTTAAGTGTTTCAGGATTACATGAGATATATAAGATATTGTCAAAGCGCGCTGTAAATGCACAGCTCTCTTCATCCAAACCACTACGCGGTGGATCAACAAAGATGCTTTCAAGCGTATAATCACTAAGCTCAATGTCTTTCATACGTCTAAACTCACGTACCCCATCAAGCGCTTGAACAAACTCCTGTGCACTCATACGTAAAAATTCAATATTTTCTATATCATTCAGACGCATATTCTCTTTGGCTGCATTGATAGATGATTTTGCGATCTCTGTTGCCAAGACCTTATCAAATTTAGTGGCAAAAGGAATTGTAAAATTACCTGCACCACAATACATCTCAAGTAGATCTCCACCAATACCCTCAAATTGATCCAGTGCCCACTCTAACATCTTCTCATTGACTCTTGGATTTGGCTGTGTAAATGAGTTCTCAATATGACGAAAACGGTACGTTGTATCATGTACATTCAAATCTTCTAAGACATAATCTTGACCGATAATACGTTTAATCTTTCTAGCGCGCCCGATAATATTGATTTGGAGTTCATCAGCTATCTCTTTAGCCACCACGTCCCATGTCTCATCAATAGGTCGATGATACAGAAATGAAACAACCATCGCACCATCAGTAGAACTTAAAAAGTCCAAACCAAAAAGTTTTTTGTCCAACTTTTTTTCTGCAATCAGCTTAATCAATCTAGGCATTAAAAGTGCAATAGGTGTAGCCACTTGAGGACAGGCTTCAACTAAGACAACCCCTTTATATTCCAACGAGTTCATCCCATAATGAATGTCATCACCCACATGCCAAAGCTTAAATTCACTGCGCGCTCTGTACGCTTCTTGAGGGGATTCAAAAACAGTCATCTCATCATTATAAAGATCAGAGAAAAGAGATTTTAAACGCTCTTTTTTAACACTCAACTGAGCATCATAACCCCCTTCATAATTAACACAACTACCACATTCACCAAAATATTGACATTCCATTAAGCGCCTTATATAAATAATTAGTGTGATTATAACAAAGAAGAAGAAAATAAAATATTTTAAATAGGCATTGATGTTTAAATAGTGACTTATTGCCTATAAGCGCTTATTAAAGAGAAACAAACTATATTTACTATATACAGCTATCTATATAAAGGAGTAATATGTTTTTTTATCACGAACAACTTATTCAATCTGTTATTGATCAGACCAATAGAGCTGTCTTTGGTGTTTTTTCTGCATCTTTACTCTTTATGTCTATCTATCATGTCTATTTTCCAACCCATTTCATCATTTTATGGAGTATTGCACAAGGAATATTTCTTATTTTACGATACATAAATATGCGTATGTTATCCCAGTCCATTAGAAATCAGGCTCCTAGTAAACAACGAAACTATGTCATTCATTTTTTAATAATTATGATTTATTCAGCTATGATCTGGGGTTGGGGAGCAGTTGCCACAACACTATTTGCCCCATCTCCTTTTGAAATAATATACTTTACTGTTACCTTAGGAATTGTCACTGCGGCCATGCTCTCCATAGCGCCTATTTTTTTTGTATATAGTGTTTATTATATTCTTATGCTCACACCACATATTGCACTCTTTATCTATTTAGGGGAAATCGAACATCTCACTTTGCTACTTTTTTTGATTATCTATATTCCAAGTGTATTTTTACTCTCACAACATATATACCGTTCTTATAATACTACAATAGAATCCAATGACCTTTTAGAAATAAGTATAAAGCAGTTACATACTTTATCCATCACAGACTCATTAACCCAAATATACAATCGTCGCTATTTCTTTCAAAGTGCGCAACAATCTCTTTCCAATGCACAAAGAGAATCCAAACCATTGAGTTTACTGATGATTGATATTGATTATTTTAAAAAGATTAATGATGCCTTTGGCCATCAAACAGGTGACTACGTACTGATAGAATTAACAAAACACATCCAATCCTCTTTACGAAAAGGTGATTTATTTGCGCGTATCGGTGGGGAAGAGTTTGTCATATTACTCAACAATACAGATTTGATTAAAGCCAGACAAATTGCGCAGAAGATATGTAAAAGTGTTGATGATTATAAATTTATGGATCAAGAAGAACTGATTAAAGTAACGATAAGTATTGGGGTTGCACAATCAGAAGAAAATTCTGATGAACTACAGTTACTGTATAAAGAAGCAGATGACAGACTCTATCTCGCCAAAGAGAATGGTCGAAATAGAGTTGCTTAGATTAGAACTTGTATTCAACACCAGCTGACATTAAGAAGATATTTGAGTTTGAAAACTCTCCCTCAACATCTTCATTGCTTACTGTTCTTGCTTCTTTCACAGAATACATTGCAGCGGCACCTACGTTCCAACTCTCATTGATTGTATAACGCGCACCACCAGATACAGTAATCGAGTTAGAATCAGGAAGCTCAAAACTCACTTTATCATCTGGAACAGGATTTTCATCATATACCAAACCAAACATAGCCGTAATTGTTTTATACTCTTGCGTTAAACCTAAACGGTACGCATTTGTATCAATCCAGTCTTTAGCGATTGGATCATCAAACTTTCCACCTAATGCACCAATATTTCCAGCATAATTAAAATCTAAAGTTTCATACGCAGACCATAAGGCTCTCTCATACACAAGCTCAATCGTTGTTTTCGTTGGTAGTGTATACGCAACAGCTATATTGGCTAAAGCAGGGAGAGGAACAGTAACTGTTGCGCCACCATCATAAGTAAGTGTTGAACCTGTATACAGTTGTGCAGTACCTTCTTCAGTTAAGTCAACTTGAGAACGGTAGGTTAAGGCAAGACTTAAATTTTCAATCGGTCTGTATGAAAGTGCTAAATTATATCCGTAGTCATAAGAGTCACCTTCCATATTACGAGTAATAACAGAAGAACTTTTAATCACACCAGATGAGTGTAATACGCGTGCACCAATAGCAAGTCCCACTTGATCCCCAAGTTTAATGGCAACAGTTGGGTTAACTTCTACTACTTGAAGCGTAAACTCCTCCGCAACATCAACGGCAGGAGAGTCTGTCCAACGTTTGGTTAAACCACCAGGAACTACCACACTCATACCAAAACGGAACATCCCCACTTCAGGTGAAACATAGTGCATTGAAGGGATGAAAAAGGTTTCACTCTCTGCATCAATATTCACACCATCATGAATTCCGCCAGCTGTTCCTTGGTAGTTGGTTTTTTGAAGACCAATCACAAGTAAGTTCGCTTCTAATGCATTTTCATCTTTCATAAAAACCATATTTGCAGGATTATAATACGAAGCATCTGCACTTTTAGTATGTGCAATATTTGCAGCACCCAGTGCCATAGAGTTAACAGAAGTCTCCGGGATTTTATATCCACCCGCATAAACTGAACACGCAGCACTTAAAGATAATAAAGCTAATTTTTTCATTCATTTCTCCATATTTTAATTCAAAAGTTACACATCCTATCAAAAATTTCCCTAAATTTCTTATAAGTGTCACTTATTTTAATAAATTAATAAATTTCCTACACATTCAAGAAATTTCCAAATCCTTTTTGATAGAATGGAGCCAATTAAAAATACTTAAGGAGTATATATGAAACGATTAGGTTTATCAGCATTTCTTGCATCTTTACTTGTTGTATCAATGAGTGGATGTGGCGATGACAGTGTTAATGAAGTAAAAGTTGAAGCACCAGAAGCGGGTGCATATGTAGTTTTCGACTCAGCTAACAGCAATATTCCCTATCCAAATAATATCTTATTTGCAGACTCAACAGATGGAACATTAAACATTCCTTATGAAGAGAGTGATGCGGATGCAAGTATTAAAGCGATGCTTAATGAGCTGACTGGTTTTTCAACAACTTCACCAATTACTGTTGGTTTTGATGGTGATATTAAATCAGACACCTTATATGGAAATACTCATGTATATGAATTAAGTAGTACTTTAGGTATTGTTGCTGAGCTACAATTTGGTGCTGACTATGTAGCTACTATAAGTGGTGATAAAATCGCTATTATTCCTCTTAAACCACTTAGTGGCGCAACAAACTATTCTATTGTATTAACCAATGGTATTACAGATAGTGCGGGTAAAGAGCTTGCTTCAGATATCGCAACAGGTCTTCTTTTAGAGACGACTCCATTAGCAAATCCTAGTAATGACCCTGATATCGCTACGTTAGAGCTTATTCGTCAAGCAACTAAAGGTGTAGTAGATTTAGCAGTCAATCAAAAACAGATTCCACGTGAAGATATCGTTGCCGCATGGAGTTTTAGAACTCAAGATATAGGGACAGTACAATCTGCACTTGCAGCCAATGATAATAATAACTCTACATTACTTCTTAATAGTGCAGATATGAACACCAGTGCTTTTGGCCGACCAGGCGTTGCAAATGTATATGCTGGTTTACTAATGAATGTTCCTCAGTTTATGCCACAATCCACTGCCACTGATCCAAGAAATGTCTTTGGTGGAAACTTCAGTGCAGACCTCAGTGTTCAAGCGGATGTAAACTTATCCGTAGTTGCTTCTATTCCTAACGCTTGTGGTGCACAACCAGAAGCTGGATGGCCAGTCATCATCTATCAACATGGTATTACGCGTGTAAGAACAGATATGTTTGCTTACGCTGATACTTTCGCTGCGCCACCACTATGTCACGCAGTGGTGGCAATGGATTTACCACTACATGGTATTACAGAGTCAAACACAACATTAAACCCTTTTTACTCTGCGGGTAATGAACGTACTTTTGATATCGATGTTGTTACAGAAGATGCTGAAAACAATATCATAGGACTGGTTCCAGATGGTAAAATCGATTCATCAGGTACACACTATATCAACCTGGCACATTCAAGCACTACACGTGATAACTTACATCAAACAACATCTGACCTTTTAGAGTTGGAAAATGCTTTAGAAAATGTTACGAGTCAAAATGCACCTGGCCTTGAATTTGATATGACAAAAATGCATTTTGTTGCACATTCACTGGGCACTATCGCCGCAACTGGATATATCAATAATACTGAAACACCAAAAACAATAACACTACTTATGCCAGGTCAAGGAATCGCTGAACTTCTTAATAATTCTGAATCTTATAAAGGTCAGATTGAAGCAGGACTGGCTCAAAAAGGAATCATCAAAGGAACGGCTGAATACGCTTCATTTATGTTAGCAACACAGACCATCATCGATGATGCTGATCCAGCAAACTACGCTATCAGCCTTGGTCAAAAACAAAAAGGTAAACTCCATACTGTTGAAATCGTTGGAACACCGGGGACAGACTACTTAAGTGATCAAACTATTCCAAACTCAGTAGCCACTGCACCACTATCAGGAACCGAACCATTTTTAGCACTTATTGGTGCTAAAGATTTAAATACATCGGCTATCTTAGCTGATGGAATTACTATGGTATCTGATGGAAATAATACAGTCGCACGTCTTCTTAAAGGAACACATGGTTCTCCTCTCCTTCCAGATGAGGCAACCGTTGAGATTCATACACAGACCGCTACATTTATTGGTGCCAATGCAGCAGCCATTCAAACAACTGACGCAACACTTATTAAACAATAATCACAACTACTTTTCAAAGATAAGCCACGGTGCTTATCTTTAAACTCTTCAAAAATCCCCTCAAAGAAATTATCATGGCAGAAAAATTCGAATTTAGAGAAGTATTTAATAAAAAAACTATTGAGTATAGCGCGCTACAGATTTTATCTGTCTATCCCGCTTTTCAAGAACAGGCATTTATAGATAGTGCACTTGATGATTTTCAAGTACTTAGTTTTGGCGATAGAAATGAGAAAATAACACAAGCGCTCATACAACACCTCCCCTCAAATTTTGAAACATCAGCCAACATCTTAATCAGCGCGCTTGGTCCTGAAATTGAAGGTGAAGAGTTAGAGGGTTATGATGGTTTTTACACCATGCCCTTTCTTAACTACATTAAGCACTTGGGACTCTCCAACCTAGAACTCTCTCAGCGCGCTATGTTAGAGATGACAAAACGCTTTACGGCTGAATTTGCCATTCGAGAATTTCTACATAAAGAAGAGGAAAATACATTAGAGTTTCTCTATAAGTGTACCCAAGATGAGAACTGTCATGTTCGTCGTCTCGCATCAGAGGGTTCTCGTCCTCGCCTACCCTTGGGTTCCAGACTACACAACTTTATCAAAGAACCACAAAAAGTTTTACGCTTACTAGATGCACTCAGGAACGAACCTACAAGACTCGTTCAGCGTTCCATCGCAAATAACCTCAATGATATAGGAAAAGACAATCCTGATGCAGTTATAGAGTTTTTAAGTGCATGGAAAAAGCA
>JADGDM010000117.1 GCA_016744905.1 Sulfurimonadaceae bacterium
CTAAATATTGATTAAAATCAACATACTCATATATAAGCATATATATAATTATATTTTGTTACTATTTCACATGGAAAATTTACTTAAAGCTCTTTTTATTTTTGGACTTATACTGTTGATGGTTAGTGCCATCATGTGGAACTCAATAACTGGTGTCGTTATTTGGAAAGTGGCAGTCTCTTTTATACTGATTGCAATAGGTGTTAAAACACTGTGGATAAAGTAGTTAATCACCAAATACTCATCGTTATCCAGTTTCTACACCTACTACTGTTTTTATTTACTGCCAGTGTATTTGTCTCTGTTTTTTATTATAAAGAAGGGCCATTACAATTGCTTGCACTTTTGTACAGCGCACCTATCTATTTTATAGAGTTTGTTTTATACTTTATCTTTAAAAGTCACTTTATTGATAAATCTTTGCCGGTAATGAGTGTTATCGTTTTAACATATCCAATAACGCTTTCCTTATTTATTAATTCTAGTTTTGATGTGATTGGTATAGCTATCGGGATTCTAACGATCTTAGTATTGATTTTAAATACGCTACTTCTTTTTTATCACTCTCGTCAGCTAATTCGCTAAACCTTTATACAATATTCTTAAAAACAAACGTTAAATTTATGTAAAGTCTTTCTCTAA
Source organism: Sulfurimonadaceae bacterium (assembly GCA_016744905.1). GTDB lineage: Bacteria > Campylobacterota > Campylobacteria > Campylobacterales > Sulfurimonadaceae > BB10. Next base: position 643 of record JADGDM010000117.1, read on the forward strand.
GTACAATCAAACTATAATGTCACAAAAATTACGGAGACATCAATGAAAATTATCCTTCTTGGAGCACCAGGTGCTGGTAAAGGTACACAGGCTCAATTTCTAACTAAACAATATAATATCCCTCAAATCTCTACAGGCGACATGTTACGCGCTGCGATTAAAGATGGTACACCACTAGGTAAGATAGCTAAAGAAGCTATGGATTCTGGCGCGCTGGTTACTGATGAAATCATTATCGGTTTAGTAAAAGAGCGTATTGCTCAAGATGACTGTAAAAATGGTTTTCTTTTTGATGGTTTTCCACGTACTGTTGTTCAAGCTGACGCAGTTAAAGATGCAGGTATTCATTTGGATGCTATCGTTGAGATCGATGTAGCTGACAGTGAAATCGTTAAACGTATGTCAGGTCGTCGTGTTCACGCCGCTTCTGGACGCACCTATCACCTAGAGTACAATCCTCCTAAAGTAGAAGGTAAAGATAACGATACTGGTGAAGATTTGATGCAGCGCGCTGATGATAAAGAGGAGATTGTTTTAGATCGTCTTAAAGTATATCACGAGCAGACAGAACCTCTTGTTAACTATTATACAGAGCTTTCTAACTCAGAAAACACACTAAGTTACATCCGTGTTGATGGAACATTAGATATCAAAATTGTTCAAGAAACAATTACTTCTAAACTTTCATAATCCATAAAGAGAATTAATATTTTACAATACTAATTCTCTTTATATTTTTTCCCAAACCACTTATCCCAAGATATTAAAGCTTCTCTTTTATTCAAGTTTTGATCATAAAAACCGGTATCACGCCATATTTTAGAGATATCGTCTTCACCCAATGTCTCACTCCAAAGTGTATCAAAGTCAACCACACTAAACCAGATGACAAAAGCCGCCTCTAATTGAACAGAGGCTTCAAAAAGTTTTTCAACATATTCTTTTTGATAGTGCACATTTGACTCAACATGAAGAGAAAAACTACTTAAATTCATATCTTCAGCGATCCACCCTGTCTCTGTAATGGCCATAGGCGTATCAGGAGCGATGATATTTATCTGAGAGAGCCAATCAGTTGGAAGGTTTGAGGGGTTACCTCTATCGTTGTGATTATAAAATGCGTAAGCATAGGTACTAATACCAACAATATCTACATACTCTTTGATACGCGCATAGCCGGACTTTGTAAGTAACATCTCTTCTGAATTTGGAGTTTTAAGCGCCAAGGAGACCATCAACTTCAAATCAGGATATTCTTGACGAATATTTTTAGATACTGCTTCAATAAAACCCACATAAGCATCAAATTTTGATGGAGAGTTAATCATCAATTCATTGATCTCTATTCCATAATTAAAATACTTAGGTTCAAAGCGCGCTATCAAATCAAGACTGAACTTAGTATAGGCATTAATGACTGCGGTATCATTAAATTCTGCGCTATCCCATGGAGCAATCAAAGCTTCACTTGTATCTGCACCCCAATGTGCCACCAATCCATCTCTTGCACTATTTAATGGACTGATAGCAAGATAGATAACTTGATTACTTTGAGTCTGAATAAGTTTGGAATTAATATCACCTTCCACATTATCATGATAAGGGCTATTTGAATGTAACTCTTGCCAAGGAATTCCACCATCTAAGTGATGTGCAAGTAAATCCCCATGGGTTTGAATTTTATCATAGACATCATCTATCGCATTTAATGTTGCAGCGTAAGGCCATGGAGTAAAGCCCATATAAAAATTACGTGTTGAGCTATTGAGTTCAGTCGTAGGGCGTAGAAT
>JADGDM010000118.1 GCA_016744905.1 Sulfurimonadaceae bacterium
CTTCACCACTTATCATTAATGCGCTGTTATTGAGCATATTTGTAAGAATTGCTGAGCTCCCTACTTTTTTACCATCAAAGTTTACATGGTATTGACCATCATCAAGTTCAATATTACACGCTGTAAATTCGGTAAAGCGACTACGTTTAGTGAAGTCTTCACTCAGTTTAGCTTCAACAATACTAAAAGGTTTTTCTCTACCTAGCATTTTTGCAATAAGTGGTAAGGCATAAAGTATAGCAGTAACGGTAGATGAATATGCAAATCCAGGAAGAGCAAGTACAAATTTACTTTCATATTGTGCTACCATGATATGGCGACCTGGTTTTATACCTACACCCTTAAATACAACCTCTGCACCAAGTCGTGGAACGATGTCTTTTACAAAGTCATAATCACCAACACTAACGCCTCCCGTACTAACAAGTATATCAGCTGAAGACAGAGCATTTTCAAATGTTTGGATGATTGAGTTTTTATCATCTCCAACGGTACCTAGTTGAATAACTTCAGCTCCAGCTTGCTCAAATAAGGCTGCAAGTGTATAGTTGTTTGAGCTTCTGATTTGTGCTGGGTTGTTACTCTCTTCTCCGAGATCAAGAATCTCACTTCCTGTAGCGATTATGGCGACCTTTGGTTTGATGCACACATTAACCATAACAGTATTAAGTCCAGCCATTACGCCTATCTCAGCGAAACCAATCTTAGTCCCTTTTTTGATAAGTACATCACCAGCTTTATACCCTTCGCCTATAGGGCGAACAGAAGAACCAAAAGGGACTTTTTGGGTAACAGTGATTGTATTATCAACGGCATTTACATTTTCTATTTGTATAAGGGTATCTGCACCTTGTGGCATTTTAGAACCTGTGAATGTTTTAATACAGTTTCCGGGTGTGACTGTTCTTGTTTCATCGTTTCCAGCAGGATTAAATCCAAGAACTTCCAGAGAGCTAGAATCAAGGTCAGAGTGAATAACTGCATAACCATCCATAGAAGCAGTTGGGAATTGAGGGTCATTGTATTTTGCAACAATATCTTTTGCTAGGATTCGACCAAGAGAAGCGTTAAGTGCTACATTTTCATTTTTACTTGAATTTACTTCAAGTAAGTCCAACATATTTTGGCTAACTTCGTATGACAATAAGTCCATTATTTTACTCCTAGTAAACCACTACCTTTAATCGCTGTTGAACGATCCAGGGCGTAGATTCTTTTTCCATTTTTTAAGTCGTATTTCCAGATAGGTGCGGAGGCTTTAAAGTCTTCAACAAACTCATTAATAAATTCTAATGCAACACGTCTTTTGGGTGAAAATACACAGGCAATATAAGAGCTTTCATGAAGAAGTACATCTCCTCGAGAGTGTGCCATTTTTATAACTGCGTTGCGTGTTTTTGCTTTTTCTTGCCATGCTTTAAACCATTTTTCAAGAATCGGCTCATAAATATCAAAGCTAAGTCCCTCTATATCGTCTTCATCACGAATAGTGCCAATGAAAGGTATAAAAGCGCCGTAGTTACTTTTGGATTCTTCTGTATACCAAGTTTCTAAAATAGTTGGTACATCGAGTCCTCCATCGTATAGTTTTAGCATAATTTAGCCACCACAAACTGGAGGAAGCATTGAAACTTTATCACCATCTTTGAGAGGAAAATTGAGTGTTGATACAAGCGTATCATTCACAGCTACAGCAGAGTTAGCTAACCATTCTGCCATTTCCGGGGTTTCTTGTAGCAACGTTGCTAACTGACTTAAGTTATTTATATCTAGTTCTAAAGGATCTTTTTGTATTGGTCCTAAAAATTCTACTCGTATCATTTGTGAGAATCTCCTCTTAGACTTTTTACGCGATTATATCAAAGATAAGCTAAGTGGTGTATAATTTCAACACTATAATAAAAGGTCAACAGGTGATTTTTGGAAAAATTGAGTATTTAAATCTTTTACCATTTCATGTATTTATGAAGCGTTTTATGAAAAGCTCTCGTGCAAATATGAGTATGCGTTACAAAAAAGGTGTACCCTCAGAGATAAATAAAAAGTTTTTTGCAAGGACTGTTGATGCTGCATTTATTTCAAGTGTTAATGCGCGTAAATATAATAATGTTGGACTGGGAATTATTGCAAAAAAAGAGGTTCAAAGTGTTATAGTATTACTTGAAGATACATTTCTAAAAGACGTAGAATCTGCAACTTCAAATGTTTTAGCAGGTGTTTTAAAAATTAAAGGAAAAGTTCTTATCGGAGATAAAGCACTCCAACACTCACTTGCATCAGATAATTATATCGACTTGGCTAAGGAGTGGAACGATAGATACAAGGTACCTTTTGTTTTTGCACTGCTTTGTTATCATCAAGATAAAAATATTTACAAGTCTATCGAGAGAAATTTTTTAAAACAGAGAGTAAAAATTCCCCAGTACATTTT
>JADGDM010000015.1:0-2970 GCA_016744905.1 Sulfurimonadaceae bacterium
TCTAGGACCTGCAAAAGGAACCAGTGCTGATCCCCAAGTGAGACCACCACCAAATGCATCTAAAAGCATTAATTCACCTACTTGAAGTTTATCACTTTCATAGATATCATTAATGGCCATTGGAATAGAAGCACCAGAAGTATTTCCATACTTAGCAACCGTTAAGACAACTTGGTCTTCACGCATTTTCAAGGCATCGCCAACCGCTTTAATAATACGGTAGTTTGCTTGATGAGGAACAAAGTGCACCACATCTTCAGAATTGATATTATTGTCTGCTAAAATCTCTTTTACATCTTTAGTTAAAGTACGAACTGCAACCTTAAAAGTTTCGTTCCCCTTCATCTTCATAAAGCAGCCTTTTTCAGAAGGGTTCTCGTCATCATGAATAGAACCTGTCCCTGCATTGGGTGTCATCAGAAGATCAGCGTATTCACCATCACTACCCGTATGAACATCAATAATTGCTTCTTCTTTGTCATCCGTCGCACATATCATCGCAGCACCTGCACCATCACCAAAAAGGATACATGTTCCACGATCTGTATAATCAGTAATAGCACTGAGCTTTTCTGCACCGATAATAAGTACATTTTTTTTCATTCCAGACTCGATAAAGGCTTTTGCAATACTTAAAATATAAACAAAGCCTGTACACGCTGCAGAAATATCAAATGATTGAACACCATTTAAGCCAAGTTTATCAGCCATAATGGTTGCAGTTGAAGGCATATTGAAATAATCAGGTGAGATAGTGGCACAAATAATAAGATCAATCTCTTTAGCATCTACTCCTGAACGTTCTATCGCTTTTTTCGCAGCTTCAACACCTAAATCACTGGTGAATTCATTGTCTGCTGCAATATGACGTTCTTTAATACCTGTACGCTTTGTAATCCACTCATCCGACGTATCAACCATCTTTGACAAATCTGCATTTGTTAAGATTTTTTCCGGTACGTATGCTCCGATTGAGCGAAATGCTGCGTATGCCATATTAGTCCTTCTTGTTTAACTCTGCTATTCTAGTTTCGATATGGGTATTTATACCCGTATCTACATATTGAATGGCTTGAAATATTGCATTTTTAATTGCTTTTGGATTACTTTTACCATGAGAAACAATTGCACAACCTTTAATACCCACTAATGGAGCACCACCGACTTCTGCATAATCAATCTCTTTTTTAAGTAACTTAAACACTTTTCTCATTAAAAGTGCTCCCGTAATAGCAATTGGAGACTTTCTAATATACTGTTTAATGAAGTAACTAATAGTACCTGCAACACCCTCAGAGGTTTTAAGTACTAAGTTTCCAATAAAGCCGTCACAAACAATAACGTCACAACGACCATTAAAAATATCAGAACCTTCTACATTACCCATAAAACCTGGATAACCTTGAAGATCTTTAAATGCAGCCTTGGTGACTTCATTCCCTTTTGACTCTTCTTCTCCATTGGTTAAAAGGCCGATATTAGGATTTTTAATTTTAAGAAGTTCTTGTGCATAATAATCACCAAAAACAGCAAATTGAACCAAATGCTCAGGTTTACAGTCCACGTTAGCCCCTACATCAAGTAGAACAGAACGTTTGTTTTTTTGTGTAGGCATCATTGTAATAAGCGCTGGGCGTAATACCCCTTTGAGACGACCCAGTCTCATTGTTGCTACTGTCATAGTTGCGCCACTGTGACCTGCTGAAATCATACCATCAGCTTCACCATCACGAACAAGCTGAACAGCCTTGTAGATAGTTGAATCTTTACGTTTCAATGCGTCTGTTGCAGCATCTGACATATCAATAACATCATTTGCCTCAACAATAGAAATCTTATCTTTATATCCCTTAGGCAATAGAGATAAAATTTCTTCTTTATTACCAACTAATATAGGAGTGAAAGCTTTCTCTTTAAGTGCTAATATACATCCCTTAACAATTGGTTCAGGACCGAAGTCCCCACCCATTGCATCAATTGCAATGACTGCCATTAAGCTTTATACTCACCCGTAGTTGGGTTAATATGGTGAGGCATACGATATGTGCCGTCTTTATCTTTAACGGGGCGCGCTAAAGAAATTTTATAGTGAGTTCTACGTTTTGCAGAACGTGAGTGTGAAACTCGTCTTTTAGGTACTGCCATAATTGGTTCCTTGTATTAAATTTAGTTGTTACATTGATCGCAGTAAAAATAACCGCTTTTTATGAGTTCGATTTCAGAATTTAAAATCTCTTCAAGATCAATTTCATGGTTTCGGATTTCTACTATATCCAACTCCACTTCATCCCCATCATACACACCATTTGTAAGTAGAATGTGTATCGGTTCTTTAACATTTATCTTAAAATCTTCAGCGCAAGTGTCACAAGCTACTTCTAGTTTGCCACTTAAGTTGAAGTTCATATCGATAAATGTCTTACCAGTCCATACCAAAGTTCCCTTGAAAACAAGTTCATCTTTAGTTAATTCAAAATCCTGTGGAGCCTGAGTTATTTTACGAAATGGTACGCTCATCGGTAATTAAGAGATTTCTCTCTCAGCGAAGAAAAATGCGATTTCAACAGCAGCGTTCTCAACAGAGTCACTACCATGAACAGCATTAGCGTCGATGTTCTCAGCGAAATCAGCACGGATAGTACCAGCTTCAGCTTCTTTAGGGTTAGTTGCACCCATAAGGTCACGATTAATTTGCATCGCATTATCACCTTCTAGAACAGTTACTACAACTGGGCCAGAGATCATAAAATCTACAAGATCCTTGAAGAAAGGACGCTCTGCATGCACAGCGTAAAAGTTTTCCGCATCTAAGCGAGACAATTGTAGTTTTTTTGTAGCAGCGATTTTAAGGCCATTGCTTTCAAAACGATCCAAGATTTTTCCAATTACGCCTTTGGCAACTGCATCTGGTTTGATAATAGATAGAGTACGTTCCATCAAATCTCCTGTAAATTATATAAAAATAGATTG
>JADGDM010000015.1:2980-49289 GCA_016744905.1 Sulfurimonadaceae bacterium
GGATTATAGCGAAAAAAAGTTGGGTTTTTGTTTAAATTTAGAAATAGAGGGATTAACACCGTAAGATACGGTGTTAAAAGTGTTGTTAGTCTACAACGTTCTCGCGGTTTACACGAGCTTCATTAGAAATACTCTCAACAAATGGTTGCTCAATATCAGCATCTTCCATTACGAAGTTTTTACCATCTACATAGTTTGCACCAGCAAAGAAATCTTTGTGCTCAGCAGTATAAGGCATATCCCAAGTGATACAACCCTCTGTTGGACATGAAGTTGCACAAGCTGGTTCGTCATGATGATCTACACACTCTACACATTTATCTGGATAAACGTAATAAAGTTCTTCACCTGTTGGATTATCATCCTCATCTACAATTGCTTCTACTGGACATTCGTCGATACAAGCACCACAGTTGATACAAGTGTCATTAATAAATACTGCCATTTAATTCTCCTAAAGTTAATTTTGTAAACTATACCAACTTGAATTTTAAATAAAGCTAAAATTATGAAAGAATTATGATATTAATTCAAAGAGTAACGTATAAGTAGTGAAAAGATTAAAATGTAGATGGAAAGTAGCTAATAAGGGGGATTTGTGCTATTAAATAGGAGTATATAACTCCTATTTAGAACTTATATACTTTAGATTTATAGAGAGAGGTATTTTTTAATCTCTTCTACTCTATCTGTCTTTTCCCAAGTAAATTCAGGAAGTTCACGACCAAAGTGCCCATAAGCAGCAGTTTTTCTATATATTGGACGTAAAAGGTCCAATGAGTCTATAATTCCAGCTGGCGTTAAATCAAAAAGTTCTTTAACACACTCTTCAATTTTATTTTCATCAACGACACCTGTTCCATGTGTATCAACCATAATAGAGACTGGTTTAACAACACCAATAGCGTAAGCCACTTGAAGCGTAGCACGTTCACACGCACCTGCTGCTACAAGATTTTTAGCTACGTGGCGCGCTGCATATGCGGCAGAACGGTCAACCTTGGTTGGATCTTTTCCAGAAAATGCACCACCACCATGAGGACAAGCCCCACCGTAAGTATCAACAATAATCTTTCTACCTGTAAGTCCAGCGTCACCTTGCGGCCCACCAATAACAAACTTACCTGTAGGATTAATATGATAAATCACATCATCACTTAAAAGATCAGCAGGGATAACGTGTTTAATAACCTCGTTAATCACATCTTCTCTCAATTGATTTTGATCGATTCCATCATGATGTTGCGTAGACACAACAACAGTCTCAACTGAAACTGGCTTTGAATCTATATACTTTACACTGATTTGTGCTTTTCCATCAGGACGAAGATAAGGAATAATACCTTCTTTACGTACCTGCGCTAAACGCTCAGTTAAGCGGTGACACAAGTGGATAGGTAAAGGCATAAGTTCTGGTGTCTCTTTACAAGCATACCCAAACATTAAACCTTGATCACCTGCGCCAATAGCACCATCTTCTTGATCAACGCCTTGGTTGATATCAGGAGACTGCTCACCTATTCCATTTAATACTGCTGCCGCTCTATAGTCGAAACCATAGTTTGCATCGGTATAACCAATTTCTTGGATCACTCTTCTTGCAATTTCTTGCATTGGCGTATACGCCGTTGTCTTCAATTCGCCTGCAATTACACAAAAACCATTTGAAACTACTGTTTCACACGCCACACGTGACGAAGGATCTTTAGCAATAATATCATCCAGAATAGCGTCGCTAATCTGATCAGCCATCTTATCAGGATGCCCTTCTGTTACAGACTCAGAAGTAAATATGTACTCTTTTGTCATCGATTACCTTTATTGATTATCCTCAAAATTATTTTGAAGTTTGATATACTATCTGAAAGCAGTTTAAAGTTTTTATCCCATTTAAAATAAACAAAGTTTTTTAATTTTGGATGAGATATACTTCCATACTTTAAAAAAACACAAGGAAATTATATGTTAGTAACAAACAAAGCTCCAGACTTTACAGCAACAACAGTTTTAGGAAACAACCAAATCGTTGAAGATTTCAACTTATACGAAAACTTCGGTGAAAACGGTACAGTTTTATTCTTTTATCCACTAGACTTTACATTTGTATGTCCTTCAGAGATCATCGCTTTTGATCACAGACTTCAAGAGTTCAAAGATCGTGGTGTTGAAGTTATTGGTGTTTCTGTTGATTCACAATTTTCTCACTTTGCATGGAAAGAGACTCCAGTAAACAAAGGTGGTATCGGCCAAGTTCGTTATCCATTAGTTGCTGACTTAACTAAAGAGATCTCTAAAGCGTATGACGTACTACTTGATGGTGGTGTTGCTCTACGTGGTTCATTTTTAATTGACAAAGACGGAACTGTTCGTCATGCAGTAATCAATGACCTTCCACTTGGTCGTAACATCGATGAGATGATTCGTATGGTAGATACTATGCTTTTTACTAACGAGCACGGTGAAGTTTGTCCTGCTGGTTGGGCTAAAGGTGACGAAGGTATGAAAGCTGACACTGAAGGTGTTGCAGATTATCTTGCTAAACACGAAGATGATTTATAATATAAACCTCTTCACTCTAAGCGCGCTAGCGCGCTTAACCCCTCCAATTAAAGATGAACAATCTCCTACTTAGAAAAATACTTTATTATGAAGATTCAGAGAATAAAAGTAGCACTTCAAGAAGAGAGTATGCTATAAAAAAGCTTTCACGAGCGCAAAAGCTTGACGTTGATTAAAAGAAAAAGTTGACTCCATATGTTAAAGCATAGGTAGCTCCTGAAATATCATGTAATTCAGTATATTTACCATCTGTTGTACTGTCAATAGAAGAATTCGATTTGAGCCAACTATAATTTACTCCATAAGTTATGTATAATTGAACAACCTCATACAGTGTTGTCTCTAACCCAATATTAGCATCAAGTAGAAACCCAATAGAGTAGAACTCTTTACCTTGGAGATCTCTAATATTATCAACAAATGCGTAGGATATTCCACCTCCATATATTAACCCTAATTCAAAATCATGTAAGTCAATAAATGAGTAGATTAGCTCAATTTCTCCGCCGAAAGCCCATCCATTAGCTTCATCAAATTTCATATCTGTATATTTTAAAGCGAATAAACCCCCATCCACTGCTCGTCCAAATTTATATGTTGTATACACTGATGAATTAATATCCCTATCTTCAGTACGTTCAATGTCATCTAAGGATTGATCATCATATGTTATCTGAGATTCATATGTATAACTACCTTTTCCACTGCCTAGTGTTCTACTAACACCGATAAAATATGGAGCATTTGATAATTCTTTTTCATAAGTAGCATCATTTTCAAGTACAAAATCATCTGCGATAATATTAGTTATTAGTATGATCATTACAATTAATTGTTTCATTTTTCACCTTTAAATGAAATATAACATAAAACAACTTAAATAATAACGAAATTTGTTTTACTTGTAGGACATATACCTTACAGGTAATTTAGAAGTAGTTAAAGCTATTTTTAAATATTTATCTGACCCTTTTAAGAGAAGGATCCTAGCACTAGAGAAGTGCTTGAATAACGGCTATCAGTGTGAAACCTACCAAGTTATATCCTGTATTGATAATAAAAATCAGACCTGGGCTTTTATCATGATAGTTAAAATATACTGATCCCATCTGTGTTGCGGCTACAAAACCTAACCACGCCATCAAAGAGTATTTTAAATTAGCTGCCATACTCCCATCTCCAAATACAAAAAATTGCATCAATGAGAAGGCTGCTAAAAATGCACCTATAAAAGAGTAAGTCATCCCCTTATATGTTCCACATTTTCCATTTTCTAATTCACAATTTTGCATTGATTCTTCAGTGAAATTCATGGCTTTCATCCATGTGTTTCCAAAAAGTACTTTTGAGTACCAAAGTGCGCCTAAAAAGAAATAAGCCAGTCCTGAAACGATTAGTGCTAAAACATCTACTTGCATATAAATATCCTTATATTTTTGAGGAAGTTTATTAGAATCATATTTATGTAATATTAAAAATAGTAATTAATCTGTCAAGCACACACTAATTTGATTTGGCTTGAGAAAAAACTTATAATAGATCATATATGCCAAGATACCGAAGTACGCAGCCACCCCTAAGGAGATAAAAAGTGCCCCGACATTAAAATGTTTTTTTTCCATTGTTAAACTGTCTTCACTCATGTATGCTTGATTGTATCCGTTATTATAAAGCATCTCATCAATACGTAGCAGTTTATCTTTAGGCTCTAATTCACTATTTTTTATCTTGACTATGTAGCTGTTAAAAGTATCCAAGTTCTCTTTTTGAACCTTTCTGTCCCAAATATAAACAATAATTCCAAGAGGCAGAACAAATAACATTATGACTGTACTCATAAAGTATACTCCTGTACAAAATTTAAAGCCTTGCTATCTGCGTAAGCCAGATGGTGCCAATCTTTAAGCGGTTGAACCAAACTCAAGCGCGCTGGTGAGGTGGCACGTGAGAGTGCCACATAAAACTGAGAAGGAGCAAAGATCTCTTTTGTCTCGATAATAAGATCTTCTATGCTCATCCCTTGTGATTTATGAATAGTAATGGCAAAGGCTAGTTGCAGTGGAAACTGATACACACTCAGTACCGACTCTTCAACAAACTCTTTTTTACCTTCAATAGTCTTCTCTTTCCATACCGTTTTATCTTGAGAGACCTGCTCTAATTTTACCACAACCCCATCGTCTTTTTCAACGTACACTTTTGAATCTTCAAGCTTTACAATCTTAGCGCGCTCACCATTGAAGTAGTTCCAAGAGTTACGTGTAAAAAGGATGGGTGCACCTACTTTTAATTGAAGTTCTATATTGATGCGCGCATCACTAATAAAACGTTCAACTTCTTTGTCGTTTAGATTTTTATCATGTCGAATAATTTCTGCTCTGTACGTCTCCTCATCACTTTCAAGAAAACTCAACTGTTCTTGATTGTGTCGTAGCGCGCTGGCATTTTTTCCAAACAGATAGGTAAAGGCACTAAGATTTTCTGGAAGTGGTTTGATAAGATGGTGAAGATAGTAGTGTTCTGCCTCACTAACATTAGCAAAACGAACCGCATTAAGCACTTCAATAAAATCACTGTCATCCGTTCTATACACCTTGGTTAGATTAATCGTATGCATCTCAAATGCACTCCAAGACTCAGACTCAAAGGCAAACATCACCTCTGCGTACCCACGAACAACAGGAGGCAATTGTAAAAAATCACCTACGAGTAAAAGTGCCCCAGTAAACTCAGACTGTAAAAGACGCAGACGAATCATATCCATCAACGAAGCACTCACCATAGAGACCTCATCAATAATAATCAAATGCATATTCTTAATTAGCTTTTTAGTCCTTTTTTTAGGCTCATACTTTTTACGACGTTCCAGATCTTCTATACTATCAGCGATACCTAGATCAAAAAAACTATGTAATGTTTGTCCACCAAGGAGTGTTGCTGCCATTCCTGTAGAAGCAAGTTTTGCCACTTTTTTTGCTTCAGATTCGTAATGGGCGATGACTTTACGCGTTAAAGTAGTTTTACCAACTCCTGCGCCACCCGTTAAAAAGATATTTTGAGCATTTCCAAGTTTCGCTACCAGTGATTCTAAATTATCCAAACAGGCCTCTTAGTTTAACGGACCGATTTGGTCACTATTTTCAGGTCGAGTCACGGTACTTTGTATTGTTGTCAAATCAGTAACCTTCTCAATTATCTGAATATCCTCAGTATCTTCTTCTACCTTAATAGTATTGAATTGATCCAGAACTTCTTGGGTGGTATTAGAAACATCAACTCTCTCTTTTTGTGTTACGCTAAGTTCTTCTTGTTTGGCTTTTTTAAACTCTTTCATCTCTATCTTTTTTTGAATAGGGATGTTTTTCTCAATACTTACCATCTCCCCACTAGGAACAACCATCTGCTTACCAGGAATATCAATTGTAATGGCCCCTTTTAAACAGGCGATTTTTTCACTGTCCATATCAATTTCAGCCATAAAAATTGTTCCTCTAATCCCTATCGTAGCAGAACGAGTCTTGATTTTAAAACGATTCGGTGCAATTTTCCCTATCTTCCCACTCACTGCTTTAAAAAAACCTTTGTTTGCTTTAAAATTTAATTCTGGGTTTTGTGAATCTGCACTGTATCTGTCAAAAGAGAACTCTGAATTTGGACCGATAGTAATAACCGTCTTATCATTTAAAATAACCTGTACACGACTTCTCGACTCTGTGACTATCAGATCTTTTTCATTAATACTGTCTGAGATAGAGAGTTCTAAAGTATTCGTAGCGCGCTGTACTTTTGCCTTACCTACTAAAGAAGAGACAACCCCGATATTAGCGAAAACAGTGATGGTGCAGAGCAGTAAAAATATTAATATTTTCATAAAAGACCTTTAGTAATTGTATTGTAGTGATAACGAGACCACATCTTTATCGTAATGTGATGGCACATAGTTTGAGAGGTTTGCAATATGTACATAATTTAAAGCTGTTTCATACTTTTTCCAAAATACCTTAGAAAAATCCAATGAAACATGATTGTAGTGATCCAACCTCGCTTCTGATTCATTCATCAGTACATCTTCAAAAATTGTATATCGGTACTGATAAGAGAGCTTAGTAAAGTACCCACTACCAATATGATAATTCATACCCAAGGCAAACTCATAGAGGTTTTTATTGATATATTTTACTGTCGAAACCTCTTTGGCTTTAAAATAATCTGCTAAAACTGAGCCAAAAATATAACTCTGCGCATACACTTTAAACAAAGAAAATTTCAAACCAAATTCATTATCATCTCTATTTTTCAAATCTTCTCTAATATAACTACGACTTTTATAAATCAACTGCATGGTACTGATATAGTTCTCATTATACACCCTATTAAGTGTAGGGGTTATGGAGAGTGTATGTAATAGATTGTTTTCTAAGTAGTAGAGATCATCATATGCAACAGGCAGATACAGGCTTGCCTTATCAAATTTATATCCAATCCCAAGTTCTACTTTTGCGAAATAGATATCATACTGCTCAGCGCGCTCATAGTTCTGCCCATAAAGGTTTAAGTCAGCTTGTAAATACCAGGCATTTTTTGCACCCATATCATACAGATAGCTTAAGTTGGCCCCATACGAGAGGAAAGCACTCTCTTTTACATCTTCACTCGCAACCGCATTCGATCCAATATCTTGATAATAAGCATCTAAGTTTCCACTACCAGCATTTGCATTTACATTGCTATCATATCCAGCTTTGGCATTGATATTGACTCTAAATGTAGAGCGCTCATTTTTCTCACTCAGCAGTGCTTGTAAGGTATTTTGATCATTGGCAGAGAGGGTATACTTTTTTAATTTTTCTACCAAAGCCTTAGATTCTTTTTTCATATTCTGTTTTTGATAAATAGTCGCTAGGAATAGAGCTGCTTCAATATTCTCTTCATCTAAATTCAATACACGTTCATACGCACTCATCGCGTCTTCTTCATCGTCTAACTCTTTTGCACAGCGCGCCCAAAGTAGTTGTTTATGTATATCAGTAAAACCAGCATAATCTTTTTCTATCATATTCAATGCGCTTCTATAATCTTTTTCATCATAAAATTCTTGCGCACTTTGAGCAAATAGTGTTAAGTGAAGCAGTACAAAAAGAAGTATCTTTTTCATCATGCACCGCCATTTTGCATATCTTGTATGATTAATAACTCATGTTCATCATTGAGCATAAATGTAAGGTTTGAATCATTAGGATGTCGTGCGCTAAGCAATGAACTATCGACAACGCTAAAGTTTTGCATACTAATATAACCCATAGGTTGTAGATGGCTATCCATTATTGTAATACCTTTTTTAACATCAATAATACCAAAGTTAAATACCCCAACATCATCAACAACGGGCTCTAATCCATAAGCATAGTGTAGGACATTATAAGAAGTATTATTCTCCATATTCAAATCTGAAGTATATACTCCTGCTTGCGCATCAGCAATCACAAGGACATCCGTTCCGTAAACAATATCATTAAAAGCAAAAACATCATGAACAAATGCTCTACTCTTTTTCAGAGATATTGCGCTTAAAGTATTAAGCTCAAAAGTAGAAACACCTTCATAACCTCGTGCCATAAAAAGTGTATCGTTAAAGTCGCTCAAGGCATAAATCGGTGCTAAGTCAGAATACTGTTCTTTAAGACTTAATGTAGAAGGCGCATTAAATTCAAAATGATACAGCCCATCATCTAAGGTTGCCACAAATAGATTTCCATCGCGCATCATCTCTATATCTGTCACAGTAGAAGCCAATACATGATGTCCCAATATTTCAAAACTACTTGCATCAATCACATAAAATCCAAAACCTTTAGTGCCCAGATAAAGATAACTATCACTTTTCACAATTTTAGTAATAAGATAGTCATCTAAGGCTGTTTCATTCATGTCCGATTCTGATTCGAAAGATATTAATTCTAAAAAACCTTCATTTCCTTCTACTACGATAGAGCCATCATCAGACCTCATAATTCCTACTCTTGTTAAACCATAAGCCACATTGTCTGAGGTGGTCAATAAATCAGGATAAAACAAGGCAGTAGCATTTGCATCAAAAGTACTTAAATACTCATTTTGTATGCTATCAATCATAACCACTTCTTGTTCTGCTAAATTTGGAGAGTTATAAAAAGAGCCAATGACAGTTGAAAAGTTAAAGTCAGTAAAATTTCCACTCAGATCTGAAATATTCTCTTTAATAAAAATATTATAAGATTCAAGATCCATCAAATAGTCTGCAGGAAAGCAGGTAATAGAACGCTGTCCATATTCCACTTTTGAACACGGAATCTCAATCTCATCTGCCCCTTCTAGAGAGAGTTTAAAGTACTCTTTGCCTTCAAGAGGAACAATAGGCTCATTAAAAATAATAGAGACAGCACTTTGAGAGTAAGAAGAGTATTCTGGAGTTGTCAAAGTAATAATAGGTGCAGTATAGTCACTTTGATCTAAGGTACTAAATGCAAATACAATCTTTTGACCTAAACTTCTTCCATCTAAAGCAGCCACATGCTCTTGTAGTTCCATCTCATAGTTGCTGTCTGGATCAAAATTTAGATTTTTATAAACACGAAATTTTTGAGCAGACAAGGTGTCAATTTTCAATGTATCTTCTAATATACGTTCATCATTAACTATTTTATAAAGAACAACTCCATAAAAAGTGGTTTGCGTCGTAGGATTATATTGAGGATAGAGTGTTGTAGTATTCACGCGATGAGAAAATTCTAAAATGATAGCTGCATTTATGGGAATAATATTGTCCGTTGCTCCCCGTAAGGAGACGCTAAATTCTTTTTTAACTTCGCTGTGTTTAACGTTGTCTTGACAGGCTGTAAAAAATATAGGCAATAATAGTAGGTAAAAAATATATGTTCGCATAGTAACCTCTTGTTTTAATGGTGTATTATCTCATAATAACTTAAAGTTTTAGACTCAATTATCTTCTTTATAGTGCTCACTAAACTCATCTAATAAAAACTGCACACTTTCAAAAATATCTACTTTTACATTCTCTTCACTCTCTAACATATCTGTGCCCTCATAAGTGATAGCAAATGTATCTATCGCATCTTTTCGTGTAGTAATAACATCACTGGCAACGGCGAGTTTTATAAAAACAATATCCGTGCCTTTAACACTTGCACTTTCAAACTTCATCATCAAAGTAGCCCCATCACGACCCTCAGACTTTAGACCAAGCGCGTGCAAGGCATCTACCATCTTTATTTTCACTGCCTTGATGTCTGATTCATTTAGTAGTGAAGATTGATTACTGACATAAATATGTGAAGTTTCTAAGTTGGTTAATGTAAACATCACTTCTGCTTCTAAAAGCGTACTTAAAAGAAAAAACAGACTTATAATTAACTTTTTCATTTTGTAAACTCTTTTCGAACATGATTCAAATCTTCAGAAAAGACGTCATATTTAACAAAACCTATCGTCTCGTAAAAATGCTCACCACTTTTAGGGTCGATAAAAAAGATTGTAGGGTTACGGGGCGTTTCAAATTCAAGTGGAAATTTTCCTTGGTCATACTTTTTATCTTGAATCACCGTAATCACCTCTTTATCTACACGAAGTTTGATATCTTCATGTGCCAAGGTACGACGCTCTAATTTTCTACACCAAGGACAGTAATCTGCCACAATCACCAACATCAAAGGTTTGTTCTCTTTTTTCGCCACACTCAGCGCGCTGGAGTAATCTCTATAAAACCCCATATCTTTCGCATAATCATCAATCTTCGCTCCAAAGAGTGAAAATGTCAAAATTAAAACCATCAATAAACTTTTCATATTATTCCTTCTATTATAATTAGAGATTATTATAGTGAAGAAGGACTAATGAATTAAAAAAGATTATAAGTAGATTGTTTTTTTAAGCTTCTAGCTGAGTGTCTTTGAAGATTTCAAGCACTCTTCCAAAAGGAACAGGAAGATTTTTCGGACTCACCCAAATCACTTCATTCAGTGGTTCAACCTCAGGAAACACCCCGAAGGTATCACTAAAGTAAAGGACTAATGAGCTGCTGTCTAAATGGTCTTCGATATGCTCAAAAACCACCCGAAAGTCAGTTCCCCCTCCTCCTTTAATTTCAATGTCTAAAGATTCACCTGTTCTAAATGTTTCATGAGAGTGAACCTTAGCATCAGCAACGATCATCTCAATCTCATACGAATTAAACAGCAACATAATAGACTCAACCTCACTTAGAAACTGTGAGAGTAAAAACTCATCAATCGAGCCCGAAGAGTCAATCGCAATGATGAGTTTCATCGTTTCACTAAAAGCAGAGGGGAGATAAATACCCGTATAGAGTAACTTTTTAGAAGGGGGAAACATTCGATAATCATCACGATAATATGAGTCAACAATATTATTTAGCTCAGCGCGCCAGTCAACCAAACTCTCAAAGTCAAGCTCAAAAAAACGTTCTAGTCCTAAAGGAATCTCATCCATGGCCGTCGATTTGTCCAGCGCGCTGTTGTTATGGTTTTCCCACTCTTCCTCTTCTTGTTTGTCTATGGTTTTTTCAACGTCATCAAACTCCATAGCCGGTCTATTTTTATCATCACTCTCAGAGTTGTCATGATTTTGATGTTCTTGCTGCTTTTTTCTATTGTTTTCATTAAAACCGGTGTCATTCTCTTCATCCTCATTAAACTCTTCATTTGAGATCTCATCTTTGAGCATCGCATAAATCTCTTCCGCGTAGAGACCATCAAAACGAGGTTGATAATTAACATGAGGAGGAATCTCTTCCATATTTTGAACCAGCATGGCGTTGATAGCGAAGTCCGTACTCAGTTGCCAAAGCCAAGTCATACGGTTGTTTTTACGATTGTCATGTGCCAAAGAAGCGTGCATCGCCCCATTTGAGAGGACAAAGCCTATCTCATCAAGACTCAGCGCGCTGAGATATTCATCATTATAATCAAGACGAATTCCATCACTCATAAATGCTTGAATATTATCACTTTGATGCAGTTCAAGTTTTGATGCCAACGTTCCAAAATAGGGTTGTTCTATTAAAAGCTTGGCCTTTGCTTGAGAAATTTTCGCATCAAGAGTGAGTTCAGTCATACCCTGTAACTCTGTACTAGGCTAAAAGAAAAGCAAATTTTTCTACCCATTTGCCAAAACCATTAAGATGTTCCATTTTGATGTCAGCGCGCTGAAGATCTTGTACCATCATCACCGCAAATTCACTCTGCATCGCTAGAGAGTACATCAATAAGTTTTCTACCTTTGCATCTTCTGGCGCGCTAAGTATCTTAGAAACCAAACCAGCACTCAGTGCGTAAAGAACATCGATTTCTTTGCTCTGGTCACTGCTTTCACCACTTAAAATAGCATCAAGATCAGGCAGACGACCCATCACCTTAGAAAAGCTCAAAAAGTTTACAGCGCGCTCACGACCAATAGCTCCGGCAACGCTTTCTAGAACCAAGTTGGCGGGCATACTACTTTTTAAAATATTATTTACAAATTCCCAAGACCGTGGTGTCGCAAAACTTTTTTCATTTAGCTTTGGATCAAAACTAAAAAGATCTTCATTTTTATACGCAATATAAGCGATGATTCGATCATCAATACCAGCAGAATATGCCCAGTCTTTCCAATCTTCCACACTCACTTCCATCTCAAGGTGTACAAAACGATTCGCTAAGGGCGATGGCATTTTATACACTATCCCTCTGTCACTTTCACGATTTCCCGCAGCGACAATCGCGTAACCATCAGGAAGTGTGTACTCACCTACTTTTCTATCAAGTATCAGTTGATACGCTGAGGCCTGCACGGCAGGAGGGGCGGTATTTAACTCATCTAAAAAAAGTATACCTACCCCATCACGAGGTAAAAATGCAGGGGGTGCCCACAGTGCGGTATGTGATTCTTTATCATAAAAAGGTATCCCCTTCAGATCAGTAGGATCCAACAAAGAGAGACGAAGATCGATGAAGTTAACATCTTTCTCTTGAGCAATCTGCTTCACAATAGAAGACTTACCAATCCCCGGTGCGCCCCAAAGAAAAGTAGGAATTTGTTCATCCACCAATGCGCTCAGTGACGCAGTACACTCTTTAGCCAACATATTCTCTCCTTTGAGCCAATAACTCACGCCAAACATCATGTGCATTTTTTTCAATACTTGCTATTAATGCATCTGAAGTATTTGGATGTCGAATAATTCGCTCAACAATCTTCATACTCGAGTTGTCCGAGCCATTTTTAATAATCTCTTTAATAGGTTTCAAAGCGCCAATATAATCAATAAACGCACTCTCTTCTGTCTCACGTAGCAGTTCCATAAAACCTGCATTGGTGTACTTAACATTCGTAGAGTGCTCTTTATTTGAGTAAAAACGGTAAACAAAGGCCGAACTCATGTCACGGTTTTCATCATTTTCATAAAGCCCTTCTCCTTGCCAGTCATAAAGCTTTAAAAGTTTCAAAAAGAGTGTATCACTGATATAATTATTTTTTAAAAAGACCATCAAACGGTCTTGATTATTACTCAATTTCAAACTCATCAAAAGACGGTTATCATCCAAATTTTCACATAAGGCTCGTTCAAACGCTTCTAGAAAAAGAATGGTTTTACTCTCGTCTTTAGAAGCAGCATAAAGTTTATCTTCATCTACAGGACTAATCATACGTCCCTCAACGACAAATTTCACATCATCATCTAAGGTCTCAGCGCGCTCAACATTATAGTTTTTAAGTAGTGTATCAAACTCTTCTAGGTTTAAAGCTCTTGTTTTTCCAAAAAGGTAAATACGACTATTTTCTATTGTTTTTAAATTCATAAAGGTATTTTATCTTTTTTATCTTATAGAATTTAGCTTACTAAACACACTTAAGTATCACACCAAACTTTAAAACTTTTATGGGTCATTCCACTAAGCTCAATAGATATAGTTAAAAATATTTTCTGATTTAACTATTTATTTAACTTAGCTGATATAGAATATTTATATCTAGTAGTTAAGATAAGGAGTCCCCCTATAAAAGCATCTGATTTTCACATTAAACTCTCTTCTACTTTTATTGCTTATGGACTTATTTTAGTACTTCTAAGCATGGGTTTAATTTATAAATTTAATATTGACAGTATCAAATATCTAAGCATTGAGAAAGCAGAAGAGACTTTTATGGAGAGAAAAAATGTCTTTCATGATTACATTGATAATAGTAATTTAAAACTTTTAGCGGTTAAAGATTCTGCTATTTTTTCTCAATACTTAGACACTCATTTGACTAACCCCTTAATTAATAACTTTTTTTTAGATATTGCCAACACTTCGCACAATATTATGCAACTGCGTTATATCGATAAAGAGGGTATTGAAAAAATACGTATAGACAGAGAAACGTATTCCTCAGAAGCATTTATAGTCACGCATGACAAATTACAAAATAAAAAAGACCGATATTATTTCAAAGAGATAATGCAGATAAAAGAAGCTGCTATTTGGTTGTCTAAACTGGACTTAAATATCGAACATGGCACCATCCAAAGACCCATCAAACCTGTTTTACGTCTTGGTACACCTGTCATCCATAATGGAGAAAATGTTGGTATCTTAATTATCAATCTGTTTATGGAAGATTTTTTAAATGATCTTATTACACTTCCCATCTTTGATGTCCATATTTTTAATCAAGATGGAGATATTCTAGTAGACTCTATTCATACACATGCTTGGAGTAAATATCTTGAGAACAATCAAAGTATAAAAACGCATTTTCCTCAAGAAATCTATTCAAAAATACTCGCTCAACATGAATATAAGTCTGAAAAGCTCTACTCAAACAAAATTTTTCTTGATAATGAGGAAGACCTCATTATGGTTATTCAAGCAAAAAATCGTCATCTTGAAGAAGAAGCAACTAAGAACTTTAAACAAGTATTTTGGATTATGCTCACTGTTTTACTCTTCTCTTTTCCACTCTCCTATCTATTTTCAAAAACACCTTCAAAACTAAAAAGAGAGGTTGATTTGCAAAAAGAGGATCAAGATGTTCTTCTCTCTCTTTTTGACATCAGTGACAGCGTACTGTTTAAATGGAACAATGATGAAACTTGGACAGTACCTTATGTATCAAAAAGCGTTGAAACCCTACTTGGCTATAGCCAAAATGACTTTATTAGCAATTCCATCACCTATGCAGAGTGTATCCATAAAAATGACATAGAGCATGTATTTGAGGAAGTTCAGCAAGCGAAAAGTAATAAGCTCTATTTCTTCAAACATGATCCTTACCGTATCAAAACTAAAGATGGAAGCTATAAATGGATATTGGATTACACTGTTGTGCAAAGAGATGAAACGGGGAACATACTCAACTTTGTAGGCTACCTCAATGATATTACAGAACTTAAAAATAGTGAGATAGCCCTAGAAAGACTCTCTATTACAGACCATCTCACACAAGCGTATAATAGAATTCACACTGATAACATCTTACAACAGCAGTACCAACGCTTTGTACGGAATAAAGAAGAGTGTAGTGTAATTCTCATAGACATTGATCTTTTTAAATCTGTTAATGATACTTATGGCCATCTTATTGGAGACAGTGTTCTTATTGAATTCACCAATATATTAAAATCTAAAATCCGATTCAGTGATATATTAGGTCGATGGGGAGGAGAAGAATTTCTCGTCATCTTACCCCATACCAACCTTGAGACCACTATGTTAATTGCAGAAAAATTAAGAAAAACTATATCCGAATATATATTTACGACCATGAAAAATGAGACTGCCAGTTTTGGTGTAGCCTGTTTGAGTAAAGCAGGATCAATAGGTGAACTCGTAACTATTGCGGATAAAGGTCTATACCTTGCTAAAGATAGTGGACGCAACTGTGTTAAAACGATTCAAGACCAAGATCAGTAGAGTCGATTACTGTTTTTCTATCCAAACAAGGAGGGTATCTATCTCTTCAGCACTCAAATCTTTAAAAGAGGGCATCATTGCCCCACGAGACTGCTTCCACTTTCCTTGTGAACCATTTGTAATACTCTCACGCATCAACTCTGGACGATCTTTATAGCGCGCCCACATCTCATGAAGCGGTGGACTCATAGTATAAAGTGTCTGCTTATGACAACTTACACACTTATGTTTTCTAGCCAGCTTCTCACCTTCACTTAAATCATCATACTCTTGTTGATCTTTTATCAATTTTAATAAATTTTCTTGATTATAAAAAGAGAACATATACTTTGCTATGGCTTCAAGTTCACCTTTGGTGACTTTACCTTTTTGTGAAGGCATCAAGCCATAACTTTCGAGACTTGCCTCATCACAGAAGGTTTTATCTAAAGAGGGATTCATCACATAGTCTTGCACAAAGGCGATGGCTTTGAGTTTTTGTTCACTTTTTGAACTTGCTTGTATAAAATCATACACATGAAAAGTAACCGCCATCAGTGGAGGGGCTACCTCTTCAGGATAACTTGAAGCAGGCATATCAAGATTGTGACACGATGCACATTTTGTCTCTAGTAATTTTTTTGAATTATAGTTTTTTTGAGGAGTTTTAGTTGTTTGTGTCGTTTCATTTGAACATCCAAAAAATACGCCGGACAGAGAACTGATAAGCAGGAGAACAAAAACAGCTCTTATTATACGTATTTTTTTGATGATTAATCCTTATAATTAACAGTAGAAGTATATGAGGATGTTGGTTAAGTTGTCTTAATGATTTAAAATTAGTTTGACGATTTTAATAAGCTTTAAATATTACTTTAAACGTCAGGAGGTGAAGTCATCTCTCTTTTAGCTACAACCAAAAGAGAAAAGTAAAATGAATGTTTCGACCCAGGGTAAAACAATCAAATTAAACAAACTATACTCAATTAATTGAGCACAGCGGAAGTATATTCAGGAATAGTTAATCAAACATAAATTATTTCTTTATGTTTATTTCTTAATCTCTAAAAGTTCAATTTCAAAAAGTAAAGTTGAATCAGGCCCAATCATTTGACCTGCGCCACGTGGACCATAAGCCAATTTAGAAGGAATATAAAGTTCCCATTTTCCACCAACTTTCATCAGTTGAAGTG
Organism: Sulfurimonadaceae bacterium; assembly: GCA_016744905.1. Taxonomy (GTDB): domain Bacteria; phylum Campylobacterota; class Campylobacteria; order Campylobacterales; family Sulfurimonadaceae; genus BB10. Next base: position 19,665 of record JADGDM010000015.1, read on the forward strand.
CTTCAGTCCAACCTGCGATTACGCCACCAACAGGGAAAGTAGCTGGTTCTCCACGATCAATTGAACTGTCAAATACTTTACCATCAATTAAAGTACCTCGATAATGTGTAACAACTGTATCACTCGCACTTGGTGTTGCACCAGATCCAGCTTTAACAACCTTGTACTGAAGACCTGAAGGAAGTGTTACTACACCCTCTTTAGCTTTGTTTGCCGCTAGAAATGCTTCACCTGCTTTAACATTTTCAGATCCAGCTGCTGCAGCTTCTTTCATCATTTTCTCTTGTGCTGCTTTTTGGAATTCCATCATTGCTGCTTGAGACTCTTGAGGTGTCATTTTAGGTGCTGTACCTGCTAATGCATCTTTAAGACCTAGTGTTAATGCATCTGCATCAATCATATCTTTAGTTTTAGCGACTTGCATACCTACTTGAAGACCAATGCTGTAACCAACTTTTTGTGCTGCTGTACTTAATGCTGCTGCCTCTTTTTTAGGCTCAACTTTTTTTGTTTCAGTTTTTGTGTCATTACATGCACTCATACTTAAAACGATAGCACCTGCTGCGATTACTGATAATAATTTTTTACTCAAATTTTTTTCCTTTTGATATTTATATTTTCGGTGCAATTATACACAAGAAAGGTTACTAATTAACTTCGTACTATTTTAAATAGTAATTAATCGAGTAACGCAGATCATCATCCATACTGTCCATAGATGTCAACATCCATCTTAAGTATCCTGCATCATCTAAGGCCACATCAGCGATACGTTTACCCTTATGTTTACCAAATCTAAAGGTTGTCATTAAGATAGGTTGCGACGTCAATTCAACCAGTTTTTCAACAGGGTTTTCACCAGGATATGACTCTTGCACACTCGCACGTAACTTACTTAAAAAAAGTTTTAAAGTGATAACATCACCAATAGCATCATGGGCTTTTACTTCTACACCCAAAGCCGCTTCTTCTTTTGGCTCATCTTTATATAGACCCATAGAGTAACGAAAATATTGAAGTTTGTGCATCTCTTCATCAGGATAAATGTGGCGCGCACAACGAAGTGTATCAATAGACTTCATCGAGAGTTCAAAACCCTCTTTTTTTAACATGCCAATATCAAAAGGAGTGTTATGGATAATCATATAATTTTCAGGAGTATTCAGTTCTTGCAGACGTTTATATGCCGTAGTCTCGCTACATGCTGGCTTACCTTCAAGCATATCTGGGGTGATATGATGTACGGCCATTGCACCAAATTTAATGTCAATATTTGTGCTACAAAATTCATTATGAACCTCTATAGGTTCACCTGGACTTAAAACAACAAAGCCCAGTTGAATTACTCTATCTTCTTCACTTGCACCTGTCGTTTCTGTATCTAAAATAATGTATTTTGCTTTTGCTTTTGCTTTTGCCAAGAGAGTAACCTTTGTATTTATATAAAATGATTTTAAGGAATTATATCAAAGGATATTTAGAAATGGCTCATGAACATAGTGTTTCAATACATATAAAAACATCTCGTTCATATATATTTCTATAAATTCATCTTCAATCTTCCAGACCTCATCAAAGCTACAAAAGCTCATCACCTGCCAAGACATCTTTTTTCCATGGTATTCAAAAGAAGGAACCATAACTGGCTCATTAAGTTCCTCAAATAGTTTCATTATCATTGATTTTGATATATCATCACACTCATAATTAAACACCTGACATAGCTTTAAAACAGGGATATGTAGTTCTGCATCATTTTCATTAATATAGGTGTTGTAAAGAATATTTGCCAATTTAATAGCATCTTCACTCAAGTCTTGTATAATAATTTCTAAATCTATTTTGTTTTCCATAGTTATATTTTACTACTGAAAATTTAACCAAAGATAAATAGTCAAAAAAATGTAATAATTTTTTCCTATTAAGTCTAATAAGTCTCTCATCAACTAAAAGATAAATCTATTTTAAATATAAATGACTACAATTTGCACATGAAAACATTAATCTTACTTTTAAACTTACTCTACTCACTCAGCGCGCTAGAAATTACTCAAACACCTATTGTCTTTGATGAAGAACGTATAGCACTTTCTAAGGCTTACATACAGTCTCATTATGGATTGAATGTCAAAAACATTAAAATCACTCCTAAAATTATCGTTTTACACTTTACGGCAGTAGATGATTTTAATGCCTCTTTTGAACGTTTAAATCCCACCAAACTCTTTACAGACAGAAGCGATATCGCCGCCGCTGGCGCGCTGAATGTCTCAGCTCAATTTTTAGTACATAAAGATGGAAGCATTCATCAACTTATGCCAAGTGATAGGTTTGCACGTCATGTTATCGGCTTAAATTACAGCAGTATTGGGATTGAGAATGTGGCGCGTAATGCCAACGCACTAACAAAAGAACAGATAAAGTCAAACATTTCTTTGGTCAAGCATCTTAAAGAGAAGCACCCAAGTATTGAGTACCTGATTGGACATGAAGAGTATCAATGTTTTGAAAACCACAGATTGTGGTTGGAAAAAGACGCAGGATATAGAACAGAAAAAGATGACCCAGGGTTTTATTTTTTAAACAGTGTCAGAAAAGAGTTTCCTTCTCTTAAAAAAGCGCCTTGTACATAGTTTTACTCATACACCAAATCCTCTCTCCATAAGGGGTGATGAAAATGTAGTCCATGATCACAAGTGTTTGAAACCACTGCGTCATCAAAAGTAATACTTCCTATCTGTTGCCACTGTTTAACCCCATCAACTTCACTGCTACTAACAGAGATGTTAAAGACTAAGGTTTCATTTATATCCAGCATAAACTCCTCACGAAAATCATCAACACCTAGCTTAGTTTGACCCTCTTGCGCATCTATTTTCATCCAGCGTGGTGTAAGGATATCTGCACTGCTCTCTTCACCAAGGTAAGAGATCTCATACAGTTGTCGCTCTCCTGAGTTAGAGTCTGCATCTGAAAAAGCACTCGCAACCTTAATGCCATAGGCCAGCGCGCCAAAGACACTACTGGTAAAACTGACTTCAGGGGCGTTGGTGAGTTCTACATCAGTAAAATATTCAGCCTTCGTTCCACCCAAATCATCAATTACAAAAAAGTTAGCACTTGGCGCACTGTGCAGTTCTAATTCGTTCATGCTTGGAAAAAGTTTTCCCGCCAATCCAAAGGCTCTATTTTCTCCACGTTTGGTATTGCTCATTGCTGAAGAGGCACGTCCGATAAGAAGTGCCTTAGATCCATTTTTAAAATACCCACCATAAGCGTTGTTGGTATCTATCTCCCACACACCACGCACACAGACACCATTAGGATGTGCCAACTTATCAAAGTGTTCTAAGACATCAGAATTATCACGCAGTGTACGCTGTGCATTTTTAAAGATAAGATCCACTGCCCCATCAAAAAGCTTTGAGTAAGCCACACTCTCTTGAGGATAGACCTCAACAGGGTCTGAAACAACTCGGTTCCAGACAGATTCGAACTGATTGAGCGCAGGAACAAATTTTACAACCTCGGTATTTTCATTTACACGCACTTGCTCATCCTCCTGCACCTCACTGTTACATCCACTAAAGAGAAAAATGGATAAAATGCTACTTATAAATATTGATTTCAAAATATAGCCTATCATTATAATTTTAAATGATTATAGCCACTTAAAAAGAACAAGGATTTTCATGTCATGGAGAATGACCTACAACAACCTCAATGGTGCCGCTTGCTCAGCGCGTGGCATCGCACTTGGAAAAAGTAAAAAAGAGTTAGAAGCCTTGGCTGCTGATTTAAAAGAGACGATATCTAATGTAAAAATTGAGAAGATTGAAGAGAAAAAAAATGATTGATAACGCCTTACTTTATCTACTCTCTATTAGCTTTATAGCCCTGCTTTTCTCGTACTTTGAGTCAAAAAAAAGTTTCAAAATCTTTGACTATGTGCCTGCAGTTTTAATGACTTATGCGCTGTGTATGTTTTTGGCCAGTTTTGGTTTTTGGGAACAGACCCAAGAGATTACAGATATTTATAAACTCACTAAAACAAATCTCTTACCTGCCATGCTCTTTTTAATGTTGATACAAATAGATATCAGAAGCTTTTTCTCTCTCGCACCCTCACTGCTTATTGCCTACGCTATTGCGATCTCTTCACTGCTTTTTGCCTTTACTTTAGTCTTTGTAAGTTTAGGGTTTGGAAGCAGTGACATCGGTGTTTTTGCCACACTCAGTGGCTCATGGATGGGTGGAACCGCCAATATGCTCGCTATTAGTAGCGCGCTGGAAGTGGAAAAAGAGGCACTCTCTTTGGCCATCATCGTTGATACTGTCTTGTATGGATTTTGGTTGATGTTTTTACTCTCACTTGTACGCTTTGCACCGAGCTTTAACACGTGGACCAAGTCCAGTGCGCTGAGTCAAAAGATGGAAGGGATTGGTTGTGCTTGTACGATAGGACCAAAAAGATACTATCTATTTTTAGCCCTTGCCCTTTTTATCTCCCTTCTTTCTCAACTCATCTCAGGTTTGCTTCCAGATTTTTTAAGTACCACCTCTTACAATGTTATCATCGCCACACTCTTTGGATTAGGTTTTTCATTTACCCGTCTTAAAGAGATGAATGGTAGCAGTGATATTGCCAATACCATGCTTTTTATGTTGATCGCCCTCATCGCTTCACGTACCAGTTTTGAGCACTTTGAGAACATTGGTCTCTATGTTCTTGCTGGCGCACTGATACTTCTCATCCACGCCATCATTATGCTTATTGGTGCAAAGCTATTTAAACTCGATCTTTTTAGTATCGCCGTAGCCTCTTTGGCAAACATCGGGGGTGTTGCCAGCGCGCCACTACTTGCGGCGACCTTTCACAAGTCACTCATCGGAGTGGCCGTTATACTCGCTATTATGGGTTATCTTATTGGCACCTTTGCGGGGCTTTTTCTTGCTTATATTTTAAAAGGAATTGCTGGATGATTATTACTGATATTTTGATTGCAGAGATTAATATTCCGCTACGCACGCCTTTTATTACTGCGCTCAGACGCGTGGATAATGCAGAGTCTTTGGAGATAAGGATTATAACCAACAGCGCGCTCATCGGAGTGAGTGAAGTCCCTGCAACCAAAGCGATTACAGGAGAGGATTTTGAGAGTATCAAGGAGAGCATAGCGCGCTATATAAAACCACAATTATTGGGGCAAAGTGTCAACACAAAACTACTAGAAGAGCTTCATAGCTGTTGTGAAGGGAGAAGTTCTGCTAAAGCGAGTATTGATATTGCGCTCTATGATCTTCTCGCTCAAGAGAAAAATCTCCCTCTTTATAGATACCTAGGTGGAGAGTATCAAAAATTAGAAACAGATGTCACCATCAGTCTCAACACACCTGAGGTTGTATTAAGTGACGCCAAAAAAGCACTTAAAAATGGTTTTGAATTACTCAAAGTCAAGCTTGGAGATGAAGAAGATCTGGAACGTTTAGAGATTTTAAGTAAACACCTACCAAAAACACCACTCATTTTAGATGCCAACCAAGCATGGAGTAGAGAAAAAACTTTAACACTTTTATCACAAACAACACATAAAAATATTCTACTCATTGAACAACCTGTTCAAAAAAATGAACTAAAGGCACTAAAAGATATCACATTGTCTTCTAAGATAGACATAATCGCAGATGAAAGTGCCTTTGATTTAAAAGAGATAAAACACCTAGTAGAGCATCAAATATGCGACCTCATCAATATTAAACTCATGAAATGTGGAGGGATTTTTAAAGCCATTGAAATCATCAAATATTGCCAATCTAAAAATGTAAAATGTATGTTGGGTTCTATGTTAGAAACCCCTCAATCAATTGCCGCAGCCCTACATCTGGCCATGACATACAGCGACACCATCATCTATCTTGATTTAGATTCACCCCTTTTATATGAGAATATTCCACCCTATTACAATATAAGGTTTCATAAAAATATTTTATATCTTGATAAAATTAATAAACTTGGTATATAATATTTAACTTAATTTTTGTGATGTGAGAAAATAATGAATAATATTAAAGATCTAATTCCCTTAACAAAACAGTTTACACTACTTTATGTGGAAGATGATCAGGATGTTCAAACGCAAACCTATGCTATGCTTAAAATTCTTTTTAAAGAAGTCGAGTGTGCCGATGATGGATTAGATGCCTTGGAAAAATATCGCCAAAAACCTTATGATATCGTTTTAACTGATCTTAAAATGCCTAAAATGGGTGGAATTGAGATGAGTAAGGTCATTCGTAATATTAATCGTCACCAGATTATTGTTATTCTCTCAGCCCATAGTGATTCAGAACTTTTTCTAGACACTATCAGTCTTGGTGTTGATGGATTTATCCTCAAACCTATAGACGCCAATTCATTTTTTCCTGTTATGGAAAAGGTCGCTCGAACTATTTACCTTAGTAAAGAAAATGAAGATTATAATAATCGATTAGAGACACTTGTTAAAAAGAAAACAGCGCAGATTATAGAAGAGTCACAAAAAGATCAACTAACTGGCTTATATAATCATCTCTCTCTCATGCAAGCGCTTAAAGAGAAAAAATCTCGTTCTCTTTTACTTTTGAATATTGACCAATTTGGTCTCATCAATGATGTATATGGTTTTGATATGGGAGATGAAGTACTTAAATCAGTTTCAAATTCATTTATAGAAATGGCACTTCCAAAAAGTAAAATATTTAGACTTAGTGCCGATGAATTTGTCATTTTGATGGAAGAAAATTTAACAGCTGCGGTCAGTTGCGCTAAAAAAATACTCACATACTTCTCTAAAAATAGCGTAGAGGTTGATGAATTAAGTATGAACATCTCCTTTAGTATTGGTCTTGATAGTAGTGATAATTCAGATATTTTAAAACATGCAAAAATCGCCTTGCTTGATAGTAGAGAAGATGGAAGAAATAGCTTTAAAATTTTTACTGATGACACCAAATACCTCAGTACACAAAAGAACAATCTAAAATGGATAAAAAAATTACAACTGGCTTTTAAAAATGATGAAGTACACTCTTTTTATCAACCCATAGTGAATAATAAAAACCAGCTAATCGAAAAGTATGAGTGCCTTGTAAGAATTGTTAGTGATAAAGACATCTATGTTCCATATCATTTTTTAGGTGCCGCTAAACTTAGTGGAATGTTATCAACCATCACAAAAAGAATGATAGAAAAAAGTTTCCAATCTTTTAAAAATCATGATGCGGAACTCTCTTTAAATATCACAGATGAAGATCTAAAAAATAGCGACATGAGAAAATTTCTACTCTCGCAGGTAAGAGCCTATAATGTAGAACCGTCTAAAGTCGTTTTAGAAATCTTAGAAAATATTGTCTCCCTCGATGAAGATACCGTTATCAACGAACTTTTAAGTCTTAAAAAACTTGGTTTTAAAATTGCCATCGATGACTTTGGAGCAGAGGGTTCTAACTTCGCACGACTCCTTAAAATTGACCCTGATTACCTCAAAATAGACGGGGCATTTATCAAAAATATTGCCACGGATACAAAAAGTATGTTGATTGTTGAGACCATCGTCACCTTCTGTCAAAAAGCAGGTATTAAAACCATTGCTGAATATGTACACAATAAAGAGACACAAGAGATAGTAAATGCCCTTGGAATCGACTATTCACAGGGTTATTTTTTCTCTGAGCCACTGCCTAAAATATAGGGCAACTTTAGCTTTTTTTGGCTAAACTTCATCACATTTAAATCATTAGGCTACCTCTTGCACATTCACTCCATTTTAGAGAGTTCGCATCAACTCTCAAGCTATCAAAACAAAACCGCTTCATTTGCCCTTATTGGCTCTATTACTAAAACATGTAATATCAAAGGCATCACCCAAGCAGGAATCCCTGGTTTTATTGATTTAACCCCAACTCTTGACGCTGAATTTATAGCAACAGGGAACGTCTACTCTATGCCTAAAGTAGCAAGCACCCCCTCCGGTGTTCCTACCCCTGCCCTCATTACCAAAGGGGTTGATCTTGTTCACCCTTTTAAAAAGATCTCTATTATTGACGCAGGAATGGCACATAAACCTCAAAATGTTAACGAGTATATTGCCTTTAATATTCAGCCCTGTGAAGCCATCAATGGTGCGCAACCCTTTGATGCCAAAGAGGTTTTTGAAAAAGGGAAAACCTATGGGCACTTTTTCAAAGTTGATGCGGATTACCTCATAGTAGGCGAAAGTACCCCATCGGGAACCACAACTGCACAAGCCTCACTTGAAGCCTTAGGTTTAGATATACAAGGCTGTTTTGCATCATCTTTTGCTGATGTTCCCTCAAGTACCAAAGATGAAGTGATTCAAGCCTCATTAAAAAAGATTAATCATTCTATGAGTGATTATGAAAAACTGGGACATACTTCAGATCAGATGTTGCTTTTTAGTGCGGGGTTTATCAGCGCGCTGAGTCATAACAGTAAGATTATGCTTGCAGGTGGAACGCAAATGGCGGCGATGTTACACATCATGCAAACACTCACCTCTTCATACAATGCGCAGAATATCATCTTGATGACAACCTCATGGGTAGCCCAAGATAAAAATTCAGATATCAGAAAACTTCTAGAACTTTTACCAACGCACGTAGAAGGTTATTACAGTGATTTTACTTTCAAAAAATCACGCTCAGATGTCTTAAAACTTTATGACAAAGGTGAGGCTAAAGAGGGTGTTGGCGCAGGTGGTGCTTTAGGCTATGCGGCGCTAAATAATGTGGATGAAGTAACACTTCTTAATCAGATAGAGGTCTTTGTCGGTTTATGATTATACTTTACATAGGGGGTCAAAAAAGTGGAAAATCACGTCTGGCTGAGAAGCGTACATTAGAACTTTCAACTGATCAAAAACCTGTCTATCTTGCCACCTCTGAAGTTTTTGATGTGGAGATGAAAATGCGTATCGATAAACATAAGACTCAGCGCGCTGATCACTTTGAGACCATCGAAGAGCCACTACATCTCTTACGAATACTAAACAATACCAAAGGCACTGTCTTAGTTGAATGTCTAAGTATCTGGATTAATAATATGCTCCATTATGAAAAAGAAGCGGAGATATTCACACAAATAGAGAGTATTTTAAAACTCAAACAGAACTTCGTCTTTGTGCTCAATGATGTTGGATCTGGAATCATCCCAGACAATGCTTTGGCACGAAAATATATTGATATCTCTGGCGCGCTGTCTCAACGTATCGCAGAAATGGCAGATGAAGTTCACTTTGTCACTGCTGGCCTTAGTTTGAGAATGAAATAGTGAAAGATTATTTCATCGGTTTTAAAATCGCCTGGGGGATGCTCAGCACCATCCCTATCTTAACGCTCAATGAATTCAAGCAAGGTTATAACGGTTACGCCACTGCGATGTATCCACTTGTCGGTCTTCTGCTTGCCCTACTTCTCAACCTCAGTGCGTTACTACTGGAACCTTATTTGGCTTCTTGGCATCTGTACACTGTTTTATTTGTTCTGTGGGTCTATCTTTATGGCGCCATTCATCTTGATGGGGTCGCAGATGTGTATGATGGACTAAAGTCGTATGCACCCAAAGAGAAGTTACGTGAAATCATGAAAGACCCTCGTGTGGGCGCGTTGGGTTTTATCTTTACAACCATGCTTTTATTCTTAAAGCTCTCAGGGTTTATCGCGCTCGCCGATGTAACTGCCCTACTTAGCATCATGATGTTAAGTCGTTATGGAGTTCTTTTTCAAGTCTACTTTTTTAATTCAGGTGGAGATATGTCTACGGCTGCGCAAAGTGAATTCACGCCGATAAATTTCTTTGTTGCCTCACTGAGTGTTGCCCTATTTGGCTTACTATTTTTAGGTTTCTCTATCTTTTTATGGATGGCATTGGTGGCTGTCGTAGCCCCCTTAATCGCAAAAAGATTACTACATCGTTTTGAAAAAATCAATGGCGATATGTATGGTTACAGTGTAGAGTGGATAGAGATAATACTGATCTATGCTTTTCTAATATTATGAAAAATATCACCCTAATTCGTCATGGAGAAGTTGAAGCGCGCTATCAAGGTGCGTATAATGGATGGATAGATATTGATCTTTCTCCTAAGGGTGCACAGGACATGAAAATATTAGGACTGAGTTTTAGCGAATCTGATGCCATCTACTGCTCAGATTTGAAACGCTGCCAAAACTCTCTTTCATTTTTCAAAACAAAAAAACAGATTATTTCCAAAGAGCTACGTGAAAAATCATGGGGTGAAAATGAGGGTAAAACCTTTGATGAGATTGGGATAGAGTATGAAACCTTTATGCAGTACATCTACGCGCTCGGAGGAGAAACACTTAATATCTTTGAGATGAGAGTAAAAAAAATATGGGAAGAGATAAAGAGCTCAGAGCATAAAAACATCACGGTACTTACACATGGTGGTCTTATTCGGATGATTTACTGTTTAGAACGTGACATTGATTATGAAGAGAGTTTTAACATCGACGTCGGATTTGGCTCACTACATCATTTTAATTTTGAAGGTTCATAGATGCACTCACTTAGTATTTTAGGCACCAGTTCAGATGCGGGGAAATCCACCCTCTCTTTTGCCATCACCTATCTTTTACACCACGCAGGTTTCAGTGTTGCACCCTTTAAAGCACAAAATGTCTCCAATAACTCCCAAGTATGTGATGCGGGTGGAGAGATTGCTATTGCTCAATTTTTTGCGGCTGAGTCTATAGGACTTAAAACAGAAGTAGCCATGAATCCTGTTTTAATCAAATCAGGTGGCGCTTCAAAAGCACACCTCATCATTAATGGTAAAAGTCTAAAAACACAACACGTCTTAGAGTACTACCGTGATATTGACAAGTTAAAACCCGTGGTAAAAGAGGCCTTTTTAAAGTTAAAAGAGCGCTACGCTTGTATCGTTGCTGAAGGCGCAGGCAGTCCAGTTGAGCTGAACCTCATGGATAAAGATCTCTCTAACATCACCATCGCTAAAGCGTTTAATACAAAAATTATTCTTGTTGCTGATATCGAACGTGGTGGCGTTTTTGCTTCTATCTATGGAGTGTATAAACTGCTTCCAAAATCACTGCGTAAAAATGTAGTGGGCGTCATTGTCAATAAGTTTCGTGGGGACATCACACTCTTTGATGACGGTGTTAAAATTATTGAGAAAAAATTTGGACTAAAGGTCTTGGGCGTTGTACCGTATCGTCCTTTTAACCTTGGCTTTGAAGACAGTGCTTCACTGATGAATTACACCCAAGATATACAAAAAAGCATCATTAAAGTCGGCGTTATTAAACTTCCACACATCAGTAACTTTACTGATTTTGAGCCACTCATCGCCGATCCACAAATCGAACTTAGTTTTATCTCCAGTGTGAGCGAAGTACGTGCCTGTGACTTGATTGTCCTTCCAGGATCAAAAAGAGTGGTAGATGATCTTTTATGGATAAGAGAACGTGGATTTGAAAAAACACTAAAATCTAAAAAACAGCGTGTAATCGCCATATGTGGTGGGTATGAGATGATGTTTGAGCATCTATTAGATCCAAAACATATAGAATCCGAACATAAACAGATCCGAGGAATAGGACGACTTAAAGGTAAGGTGCTATTTAAAAAGAAGAAGCGTGTCAAAAAAGACAACTATAAAATTTTTGATCTTAGCATCAAGGGTTATGAAATTCATAATGGGCGCGCTAAGAAAATAGCTCTGAAAAGAAGAAGGCTCTATGCAACTTTTATTCATGGTCTTTTTGACAGTGATACCTTCAGAAAAAAGATATTTACTCAAATCAACCCCAACTATGTGGGTTATAATTTCCAAAAATATAAAAAACACTCTATACGCAGTTTTGCTACCCATGTAGAAAAAAATGTAGATATGCCCTATATTATTCAAGCACTTACAGAAAAAGTTAGCTAATTAAGGATTAAATGGAGCAATAAAATATGACAATGAATAAATAACCTTAATAACTCATAGACCTAATCAAATCAATAAGCTCTGTATCGCTGTTTTTTCCTTTATCCATACTCAAAACACACGTTGCCCAGTATCCATCTCCTGAATCAATCAAGATGCAGGCTTCAGGAACTACTTCACTGGCTGTTCTATTGTAATCTTCACAGATCTTATAGTCATTGTAAACATAGTCCAAGTAGGTAACATTGTCCAAGCTGGAGATATAGTTGTAGTTGTTGTACATCACGTTACAACGCTCTTTGGAGAGGTGAGTGTAGATGACAATGGCATCACTTTTTGTATCGCTGTTTGACTGTGAAAAGTCATCATTGGTACAAGCAACAAATAGTAAGGGAAGTAAAAATAGTACTGTTTGTATCACGTTTTTCTCTTTCATAGTCTCATAATACCCTAAGATGAACAGCAACTGTCATCACTACACTCTTTTTCTTTAAAAAAGCAAGGTTTTAGTACGTAATAAAGCACAAAAATCCATAGAACAACGCTTGATGCCCAAGCTAATAAACTGGCGTGCTCATCCATATGTACCAACGCTTTAACATTAACATCACGAAAGAGATAGTCAAGTCCTAAACCAAAGATGATAGAACCGATAATGATGGTACCAAGATAGATATACAATGTACGCATACCCAACATTTTTTTAACTACCCCAATGGTGACTGTATTTGTCGCAGGGCCCGCACTTAAAAAGACAAAGGCTGCGCCTGGTGAAACACCTGCGAGCATTAATCCTGCGGCAATAGGTAGAGAAGCCGTTGCACAAACATACATCGGTACGGCTATAGCGATAGCAATAAGATAGGAGAGCCAATTGTACTCAATCAAGATCTCACTGAGGTTTTGTGGAACCGAAACTGTAATCAAGGCACCTAAAAGAAGACCTATCAACAAAGGAGAAGCGATATCTTTTAACAGCGTCACAAAGGCGTAAGAGAGTGAATCGTGCAAGATGTTTGGTTTCTCATCTTCGCAAGTTGACGAACTACAACAATTTACCTTAGGATCTTGTTCAGCAGGAACCTGCATGCTAAATGTAGCCTTTGGTTTTGACTCCTCTTTGGGCTCTTCTTTCACATAAACATTTGATAAGATACCAGCAATAATCGAGATAATCATTGAAGTAATCACTCTATAAATAGTAAATACCCACCCAAACATTCCATAAGTAGCCAAAATAGAGTCCACACCTGTAATCGGTGTTGAGATCAAAAAAGCTAAGGTAGAACCATTGCTGGCACCACTTTTTTTTATGCTTGTGGCTAAAGAGATAACCCCACAAGAGCAGACTGGTAGAGGAATTCCAAAAACAGTCGCTTTTATAACCGAGCCAATAGAATTTCTTCCCAAATGATTTTTAACAATAGTATCAGGCACTAAGGTGTGCAGTATCCCTGCGAACAGAAGTCCAAACAAGATGTAAGGCGCCATGGCATTGCTCAGGTCCACTAAAGCATCAAGATAACTTAGAATAAATTCCATTTAAACCCTTTTGTGTTATTATAAATAACAAATTTGATATATAAATGTATTGTTATATGTTTTGACTTAGAAAGGTCTTAGATGAATGCGTTAATTTTAATCTCAAAAGCCTTTAGTGATGAGAACCGTTTAAATATTGTTGCGCTGATACTTCGTGAGAAGAGACTCTGTGTCTGCGAGATCTGTGACACCCTAGAACTCTCCCAACCTCTTGTTTCACGCCATCTTAAACAGCTTAAAGAAGCAGATATATTACAAAGTTCAAAAGAGGGAAAATGGGTTATCTATACCTTAAGCACAGAACCGTCTGAGCTACTGCTTGCCTATATTAATCATATTAAGACTTACCCTATTACGCTAAAAAAGCTTATCTCTTGTAGCGCACTAGAGAAAAACTAACCCTAACTATCGCTCTTCTTCTCTTTAATTTCTTTTACTCAAAATCAAATAGATAAAAAATGGTCCACCTATAAAAGCGGTGACAATACTGATCGGGATATCAACACCTTCAACAATTGAGCGCGCTAGAACATCCATAAATACCATAAAAAGACCCCCAAATATGGCGGTGGGGATGATGAGTTTATGCACACTTTGTTTGTAGATAATTCGGACGATGTGTGGAACCACTAAGCCAACAAAACCTATGGGTCCTGTGATGCTCACCAGCGCGCCAACACTCAAAGAGCTGGTGAGCAAAAGCAGTGGGATAAGTTTTTTTGTATCCACCCCTTTAAGTTGCGCACTTTCCTCATTCACGCTAAGGAGTTGAAGCTCATAACGTTTGGCGTAAGAGAGTGCAAAAAGAAGTAGTGCGCTTACACTCACGATGACAACACTCAAGTATCCAATGGTCGAGAGCGATCCCATCGTAAAACGGATAATCATCTGTGTCTCATGTGCATCGCTCACATAAAAAAGCAACATCAAAACCGAGGTGTAAAAAAATGAGAGTGCGATACCTAAAAGCAACAGTGATGTGTGGGCTTGGCGCGCCAGATAACGTGAGAGCCATAGAAGGAGTATAACTGTCAGCAGTGCGCCGATAAAGCCAAACCCACTCACAATGGCCAGACCAAAACTCATACTGACTATGCCCAGTTTGATAGCGATACCTGCACCTAAAACTGCGCCACTGGATATACCTAAAGTATAGGGCGTCATTAAAATATTTCTAAAGATATTTTGAAAAAGCAGACCAGAGAGTGCAAGGGTAATTCCTGCGAAAAATGCCAATAAAGTACGTGGCAATCTGATCTCAAAAAATATCTTATAAGAGAGTGTTGTACTGTCAAATATCTCGCTTGGACTAATACTCAACGTCCCAATAAAAGGTGAGATCAACAGCAGCGCGCCAAGAGAGAGTATCAATAAAATCTTAATCATACCGCATTCCTAGAGAGCGTAGTTCAAAAGAGGTTTTGTAACACGCTTCTAAATTTTCAATGGTAAAAAAATCATCTGGATTATTATAATACCTATAGCCGTCTGCTTTTATAAATAGCACTTCACCTTGGATACTTTTAGCAAAGTTTAGATCATGGGTAATTAAAACAGTTTGATGCTCATTTTGCAGTGAACGGATAATCTTAGATATCTCTACGCTATGTGTTGGATCAAGGTTTGCCGTTGGCTCATCAAAGATAATAATCTCACT
Organism: Sulfurimonadaceae bacterium; assembly: GCA_016744905.1. Taxonomy (GTDB): domain Bacteria; phylum Campylobacterota; class Campylobacteria; order Campylobacterales; family Sulfurimonadaceae; genus BB10. Next base: position 34,836 of record JADGDM010000015.1, read on the forward strand.
CTCTTGCACCAGCGCGCTGGCGATCAGACAAAGTTGCTTCTGTCCTGAGCTTAGCGCGCTGAGTAGATGATCGGAGAGTTCAAAAATACCTAAACGGTTTAAAACCTCATCAACTTTTTTGTAGTCCTCTTGTGCGTAGTTTAAATAAGGTTTTTTATACAAATAGCGTCCCATCAAAACAAACTCTTTGAGAGATACATAAGGATCGAAATTTTCCAGTGAGGCAGGAATATAAGCGATCATCTTAGCGCGCTCTAAAAGATCTAAGTCTAAAATATTTTTTCCATTTAATCCTATCTCACCTTTGAAACCTATCAGTGCGCAGAGTGCCTTAGCCAAGGTACTTTTACCAGAACCATTCGCACCTAAGATGCTAAGATGTCCTTTTGATTCAAAACTAAAATTTTCCAATACAGACTTACTTTCATAAGTAACACTCAGATCTTTAACGCTCAGCATCAACAATCTTTTGACAAAGGTAAGGAATGGCTAAGGCAATTTTATCACTAGGAATCGCTATCATATTCGCATCTACTATCACTATCTTTCCATTTTTAGCCGCTTTAATTGGCAGTGATCCCCATGTCGCTTGAAGCAGCTTTTTATCAATAGGCTGATCTGTCAAGGATGAGTGTTGTAACAACACAATATCAGGATCAAGTGCAACAATCTGCTCATAACCCAATACTGGCTGAGCAAATGTTTTACTGGTAAAGGCATTGGTCGCATTGCACGCCTCTAAGATCTGCTCAAAGTAGAGATCATGTCCTGCTACGTAGATATTTGAGCGAAGATCATAAGTCACACCAAAAGCGATAAGCACTGATTTTTTCTTTTTTAACTTTGGTGCATTTTTACGGGCATTTTCTATTTTTTTTACCAAACTATCCGCATTGGTGGCGCTGATATTTTGAGCAATAATCTGGATACTATCCTCAATATCTTCTATTTTATTTAACTTTACACTTAAGGTTTTAATTCCCAGCGCGCTGAGTTGTGAGAGAAACTTTTGAAGATGTCCTTGTCCAATGACCAAGGTAGGACGAAGAGATAAAACTTTTTCCAAATTGGGATCAAAATATCCTCCAATTTTCTCGATTTTTTGAACCTCATTGGGAAAAGCAGCAAAACTACTCACTCCTACCAGTTCATCTCCTTTTTCAAGTGCAAAAACGATCTCACTCAAAGAGGGGCTAAGCGTAATAATACGCTCTTTCGAGAACAGTGTTGTAACCATAAACAGCAGACTCAAAAACAGACGCATCATTACTCCTTTATCCTCTAATATTTGGCGTTTAGACCCATGTACAAAGAACGTCCAGCAGTGGCGTAACCATCTACTGTTTGGTAATATACATTTGTAATGTTATCTAGTTTTCCATAAACGGTGATAAAGTCATTGACTTCAACATTTGAGACAAAATTAATTACAGTGTAGAAACCTGTCTGCGCACCTTCATCATTGGCTCTGTTGAAACGTTGTCCGATATATTGTCCATTAAGTCCCAAATCAAAAGTTTCAGTAGCATAATAAATAACTGAAGCATCTACTTGATCTTTTGGTCGGCGCGCTAGTGCTTCACCATTGGCATCTTTGACATCAAGGTAGGTATAGTTTGCACTCACACCTACAATATCAAAGAAGTAATCTTCATAAGCAATCTCGATCCCTTTAAAGACAGACGTTCCCTCTACATTTTTATATTGACCACCCGTATACGTTACAGCGTCATCATAGGTATAATCAATAAAGTCACTTACTTCATTGTAAAAACCAGTTAATGAAAGAATATCATTACCAATACTAATCTCGAAACTGCTTGTCGATTCTGGTTTAAGTGCGTCATTTCCCACTAAAGAAACATCGCCTTTATAGTCTGTATATGAAGGGGCATATAGTTGATACAGTGAAGGTACATTATAACCCGTACCAATGTTTGAACTAAGATAGATATCATTATAAACAAACTGCTTAAGTCCAAGTTTTCCCGTCAGTTTATCATCAAAACTGCTGTATTTATCATAACGAATCGACTCAGTGATAATAGTATTGAGACCTTTAAAAAGGCTCAGTTTGTTGTAGTTTGTTGTAAAAGCAGAGAGGGCATCGTACTCTTTATTAAGTTCTGTTCCTCCTGACTTATCTTGTTTAAAAAGTTGATACGAAGCGCCAAAACGAATAAAGCTGTTTTCGATATAAGCGATTTTATCATCAATTTTCACTTCAGAAACAGAACCTTCATAACCACCATACTGATCCCTATCGAATATTGAAAGATTGTACTGCGCACTTATATCGTTAACCGAGTCAGTATGTTTGTAAGACAAGGTATAAAAACGGTTTTTTAGATAGTTATAATAATATGAAGTCCCCCATGCGTTTTCCTCCACATTCTCAGCATCAATACCTGCACTTGCGTCATACTCAGTATAGGCATTAATCATTTGAAGACTGGCTTCTACTCTGTCATTTTCAGTGATATTGTATCCCGCTTTGAGGTTAAAAGTTTCATTGGTATATTTGTCTTTTTCATACCCTAAGTCATCAAATCTTTTTCCATAATTCACATCACCTTTAACAGGTTCTGCTGAAGATAGATTATCACTATCAAAATATGATCCCCCCATAAGGACATCAAAGTCATCCGTTGCATAAGAGGCTTGAAGTGAGGCGATTTTAGTATCAAATGAACCGTATTCTATATTTGCCTCACCATGAAGACCTTTTTGAGCACTTTTAGTAATGATATTAATAACACCACCACTTGCATCCGCTCCCCAAACACCCGATTGTGCACCTTTTACAATCTCTATTTGTTCTACGTTACTCAACATCATATGCTGAATTTGTGCACCACCGGTACCTGTAATATCGTTATAACGAATCCCATCAATCATCACTAAAGTACGCTTAGCACTGATACCACGAACAAACATGGATGATGTTTTACCTGTACCTCCATTACTGGTTGTCGCAATGTTACCAAGACGATTTAGTGCTTCTGATAGAGTGTTAATACGTGCCGCTTTTATCTGTCCAGCAGTAATGACTGTAACGCTTTCAGTCAAATATTTTTTCTTAACTTCCGTTCCTAATGAAGACTGAACTTCAATCTCTTCTAATTTAACTTCTTGTGCATAACTCATAACCGCAAGCGCGCTGAGTGATAAAACTATCTTTTTCATTTATTTCCTTGAGTATTAAATATTTTTTTGATTGGTTGAATAGATAAATTCAAGTTGGTGGTGAAATATTTGAGTTGCTAAATTCGTAGGGGGAGATGTTTAAGTTGACTTCTGCGTTCTCACGTAAATGATTACGTGTATAGTGTTTAAAATGACAGTTACAATGGCAGGTTTTTGATGAGAGGATAAGAACAGGGTTAATATCGATGGGCAGTAAAGCCTCATCTTCAAGTTCCTCAGTATCAAAATCAATGCTCATAAAACTATGATCAGATTTAACACGTACAGAAGTAGCATCAAGTTGTGTCTGAGAGACGCAGGCTTGAATGGCGCTTAGTGAAAAATAATTTTTTCCAAAACCACGAGGTAATTTCATACTACTTCCTTTTTTGAGATTTATAATATTTATTATTTGCGAATAATATCATAATATTTTTCTTTTACACTTTATTCACACTAAAACATTCTAAACTACAACATCAAAACAAAAAGGACTTATCATGTTAATGTTTAGTATCTATTTTATTATCGCTGTTGTTTTTAGCATCATCTATTTTGCACTACAACACTCACTTAAAACATCGATTTTAGCTGGCTTAATCTGGCCTGTAACAGCCTCTATCATGTTTGGTGCACTTCTCATAGCACTTACAAGAGAGCTCTTTATCCTTCTACAGAATTCATTAAAAAAAGGTGGTGTGATTCAAAAGGCTTAAACCTTCACACCTCTAGCACTTATGCTATAATTTTATCCATATAAAACAAGGCAATATTCGTGCAAACTTCAACATCCAATACTCAAAAATTCATCCTCAAACTTTTCCCTGAAATCATGGTCAAAGGCGCATCAGCGCGTCGACAGATGGTGGGACAACTTTATGTCAACTTAGGTACAGTTTTACACCGTATTGATCCAGATATTGTGATCAAAAAATTCTCAGATAAGATAGAAGTGGTTGCACCAAAAACTGTTTTAGTTGAAGTAAGACAGATGTTAATTCAAACGTCTGGAATAGAACAAGTTCTTGAAGCCTTACAATTTGACAAAGTCATGACACTTGATGAGATTAAATCAATTGTTGGTGACCTCTTCAAAAATGAGATAGAAGATAAAACCATTGTAGTGCGCGCAAAGCGAACGGGTTCACATGAGTTTACCTCTATGGAAATAGAACGTGGTGTGGGTGGTTATCTTTTAGCCCATACTGGTGCCAAAGGAGTGAGTCTTAAAAATGCTGAAGTCAGTATCAAGATGGAGTTGGTTCACGAACAACTTAATATCATCACTCAAAAGTATAAAGGCCTTAGTGGATTCCCAATAGGCACACAAGGTGATATTCTCTCTTTAATGTCTGGTGGATTTGATTCTACAGTAGCCTCTTATCTTACTATGAAAAGAGGTTTAAAAACACACTTCGTCTTTTTTAACCTTGGTGGTAATGCCCATGAGATAGGTGTCAAACAAGTAGCCCTATATCTCTGGTCAAAATTTGGCTCTTCTCATAGAGTAAAATTTATCACTATCCCTTTTGATGATGTACTCACAGAAATATTTCGCTCAACGGGTCCAACCTACATGGGTGTGACTTTGAAACGTCTTATGATTCAAGCTTCAGAGAAGATAGCCGAAGAGATGGAGATAGATGCACTGGTCACAGGAGAGAGCGTAGCGCAAGTGTCGAGTCAAACACTGCGTAACCTTGCGCTCATCGATCAAGTAAGTACCAAACTTATTTTACGTCCACTCTCAACCATGAATAAGCCAGATATCATGAATATTGCAGCAGATATCGGAACCAAATACTTTGCAGAAAATATGCCTGAGTACTGTGGTGTCATCTCTCAAAACCCTATCATTCATGGCTCTTTTAAGCGTATGGAGAAAGAGGCTAAGCGTTTTGACTATAGTGTCTTAGATAAAGCTGTTGAAGATGCGCAACATATTTATGTTGATGAGATAGTCAACGATGTAAATAATTTAGAAGCCGTAGAAATCGTTCGTGAAATAGATGATGATAAATATGTGGTGATTGATATTCGTACTGAGGGAGAAGCCGTAGTCACTTCATGTGAGAATATCAAGATACCTTTTCATAAACTAAAAACTGAGTTTGATAAATTACCAACAGATAAAGAGTACCTGCTCTATTGTGATAAAGGTATTATGAGTCAGTTACATGCCCAATACTTGAGAGATGCAAAGAATATAGAAAATGTTAGGGTTTATCGACCTGAATAAGTTTTGAGAAAAGCTTGTTTGGAGAGTTATAAAGAAGTATGGTGCGATCGGAGGGATTTGAACCCTCACACCGTTAGGCACAAGCCCCTCAAGCCTGCGTGTCTACCGTTCCACCACGATCGCACGTGATTGTTTAAAAAACTCAGCCGAAGCTGAGTGAGGGTACGAAGGATTATCCTAAGTATGGGTTCGCATATAAAGCGATAAGAGCAATTACTAGTGTATAGATAACTTGCGCTTCGATCATTGCAAGAGCGATGAACATAGTAGTCATTAGTTTTCCACCAAGACCTGGGTTACGTGCAGTACCAGCGATAGTTGCAGCAGCAGTATGACCCATACCGATTGCTCCACCAAGTGCAGCTAGACCAAGACCAACACCAGCAGCGATCATTGAGTAAGCTTTAAGAGTTTGGTTTGCAACCTCTTCACCAGCGAATGCAGCAGCAGTAAGTGCTACCATTAAGAAAAGAATTTTTTTCATGTTTAGTTCCTAAGAATAATTTTTCAAAGTCTGTTCGGATAGCGTAAACACCAATTTCTCGATGCCAACCACAACATAAATGCCATGATTTCCCTACTAAATACTCTGTTGAGCGGAATTATACTGAAAAAAGATAAAAGAAGGTTTAAAGAGGAGAGTTTATACTTCACATTTTTGTGAAGTATAATAATTAAATATTAAGCACGGCCAAGAGAGATTTTATTGCCTTTGAACTCTAAGATCTCAACTTTAATAGCTTCACCTTCACTAAGAACATCAGAGACACGTTCAACACGTACTTCTGAAACTTTAGAGATATGAAGAAGACCATCTGTCCCACCTGGCAACTCGATAAATGCACCAAAGTCAACAATTTTCTTGACCTTACCATCGACAATATCACCAACCATGTACTCAATTTTTTCAGGTTTTGGTGCACTTGCAATGCCTTCAATATGCGCACGCGCATCTTGAACACGCTGCTTATTTGTTCCAGAAACTTTAACTGAACCTACTTTTTTGTCGATATCAATAGCTACTTCAAACTTCTCGATAATTTCACGAATAGTTTTACCTGCTTGACCAATAATCTCACCAATCATACTTGGATCAATACTGAAGATATCTCCACTAGGTAGCGCGTCAACAAATTCAATCTCTTCTACAGCATCATTCATGATATCAATAATATGTCCACGACCCTCTTTAGCTTGCATAAATGCCATTTTAAGAACGTCTAAAGAGATACCACCCAGTTTAATGTCCATCTGAAGTGCAGTAATTCCATTTTTAGAACCGGTTACTTTAAAGTCCATATCTCCATCATGATCTTCAAGACCCATGATATCACTTAAAATGACGTGCTTGCCACCTTCACTTACCATACCCATTGCGATACCTGAGATCTCATCATTGACACTAATATCAGCAGCGCGTAGTGCCATATAACCACCACAAACAGTTGCCATTGATGATGAACCATTTGATTCTAAAATCTCAGAAACAAGACGAATAGTATGTGAAGGACGATCTAGTACACACTCTAGTGCGCGCTTACCTAAGTTACCATGACCCAATTCTCTACGTTTTGGCCCAAGAACTGGAGAAGGTTCACCTACTGAGAAACCTGGGAAGTTGTAATGCACCATAAACTCTTCGTTTTGTGTACCTTTATCTTTAAGGTTTTCAAACATCTGTGCATCTTTTGGCCCACCTAAAGTAAGAACAACCAATGCTTGTGTTTGACCACGCGTAAAGAGTGCAGATGAGTGTGCAGATGGCAATACATTTGTTTCAATAGTAATAGGACGGATTTCAGTAACAGCTCTTCCATCAGCACGTACTCCCTCATTTAAGATTTGAGCACGAACCAATTCTCTTTTGTATGATTCTAATGTACGTTTTACTTCTGATTCATCAAAGTTTTCATACTTAGCAATAATCTCTTTACGAATACTACGTAACTCTGTAGCGCGCTCACTTTTTGCCATCTTAGTAATTGCCACTTTAACAGCATCTGTATATTCTGATTTTATCGTTTCTAAAACATCTGCACTCTCAGGGAAAGTCAGTAAGTTAAGTGGTGTAGTTGGTTTTTTATGTGCATCAAAAGCAGCTTCATAAGCTGTATTGGATTTTTTCAACTCATCTTGTGCTTGTGCTAAGATCTCGATTAACTCATCTTCGCTCATCGCATTTGATTTTGAAACACCAATGCTGTCCATTCCCATAGTAGGATCGATCATTGGATCAATAATTGCCGCTGGAATAATTTCACTTTCAAAAGAGCCAATTGAACGCATCTCAATCATCAACATATCTTCTTTTGAACCTGCAAGATAAAGATCAAGTGTTGAATCACTCATCTGAGTAGATGTTGGATTGATAATTACTTCACCATCAACCTTACCTACACGTAAACCTGTAACAGACGTATAAACATCGATATCTGAAACATACAATGCTGCAGAAGCTGCATTTAAAGCCAATGTTTGAAGATCAGACTCTGCGCCAACACTTAAAACCATAATCGTAATCTGCGTTGGATGTGCGAAACCTTTAGGGAAAAGTGGACGAAGAGATCTGTCAATCACACGAGATGTTAAAGTTTCAAAATCACTTGGTTTACTTTCACGTTTAAAAAATCCACCTGGAAATTTACCAGCTGCGTAAGTTTTTTCAATATACTGAACCGTTAGTGGTAAAAAATCACCATCAACTTGATCGGTTTCATCATAAGTAATGGTCGCCAACATTACTGTGTCGCCTGATTTCATCCATGCTGCACCATTTGATTGTGCGGCTACTGTATTTAGGCCATACTGCTCTGTTTTATTGTTTAATTCTAGGTCAACGTTATATTTCATATCTTATACTCCAAGTATTTTTTCGATTTCATCATCAGTCAATTTTTCTAATGTGGAATAATAGCATGATGTCTTAATATAATCCCTGAGTTCATGTACGGAAAATATCTCATCAGCTAGTGGTTCAAGTGCATCTACAACTTCAACAGGGACAACAGGAACAGCAATATAAATCGCTTTTGGCTGCATGGCTAAGATACTTTTAATGGCTACTAAAAATTTAAAACCATTTTCTGATCCCTCATCAATAAGCATAATAGTTTTATTGATACACACTTCAAAATGTTTTCCATGACGATACTGAAACATTTTACTCAATATCTTCTCTTCATGTTTACGGTTCGCTTCGCCATAAATATAATCCACTTGAATTTCAAAGGAATTAATCAGTGTCTCATCCATTACAATCTCTTCAGTTTCACTCACACGGGCAATTTCACACTCAGGATTATTAGGCGCAGTAATCGCTTCAGAAAAAAGAAAATCTGTTTTTAATTTCAACTTATTTCCAATATGCTTTGCAATTTCCAATCCCCCTGAAGAGACAGCGATCAACGACCAATCCTCACTTTTCATCTGCTCTGTGGGTAAAACATCAAGTAATTTTGTTGCTGCGTCAATACGGTCTTTATATAACTCTTTACATGGCATAAATCTTCCTTTATGGTGCTTGAATAGGTTCAGATAATTTGTAGTTGAACTCTATTTCTGTAATTGGTTTCAGCGCAACAGTTAAATAAACATATTTGTCATATACTGACGATGTTGTACCACTTCCACTGAGTATTGGTCTATTGTTCTCTACGTATTTGAGACCAAAATCCCAACAACGTTTGGTATATAAAAATCCGATTTCAGCACTTTTACTAATTTCAGCTTCTATATCGTAAGCATACTTACCAAAATAACGGTAATGTTTATCATGCACATAGGTAGCATCTAAGGTAACATATCTTGAATATTCGATCTGAATCTCTTCATCAGCAATAGTAAATGTATCTTCATATAAAAAACTAAGTGATGAGTTAATAGTGCCTTCTGCATATTTTAATGTATTAATAGACTTAGTTACACGTGCGTAATCATAATTATAAAATGTATCATTATAAAGAGAAAATTGCTTTGTTATTTTATAGTCTAACTCACTTTCTAGTTCTGACGTTTCCAGTGCGCTGGTATTGGTAAAGACTCTTTGAGAGAGTCGATGATACAAAAACTGATTACCACTATCATCAAAAAGGTATTGAATAATATTAAGTGCAAGATTGCTTGCTTTTTCTTCTGTGGTATAAAAAGCACAAAGGTCTTTGTCTACGCCAACCTCAGAACACGCATCTGGTGCATCTTCATAATAGCCTTTTCGTAATTCTTCTACATCAAAACTATACGCAGAGGTAAAAGAGAGAGCATGAGAGAAGTCTTCATAAGGTTTTAGCAAATAGGTTCCTACGTCAATACTCTGGGCTAAGGTTAAAAACTCTCCTTTTTTCTGCGTATCAGTAAGCGCAATATCATTGCTTAACTTTGTACTTTTAGCAATACCTTCCGCACGGTACGCAACATCAATATAGTTATCTAAAAAGGTACTTTGCAAGGTTAATGGGACTGTTAACTCTATTTGCTCAGCATTACTTCCTTCTGTTCGATAATGAGAGGTGTAGTTGGCATTAAAACTATACAGTAAATGATCATCTAAAATGGTGTCAATATAACGGTGATACTGCACAATGGGAAGATTTTGAATCGTATCGTTATTGTCTTCTTTATTCAAATCAAGATAGTACTTAAAGTAACTACCAATATAGTTATTATCATCAGAATAAAAAAGGTTTGCACGAGAAAAAATTTGATTTGAGGTGACATTTTGAGAAGGATTGTTTGAGTTTAAATTAAGATAGTCAATATCATTCATATGCATAGCATCGATATCTAATCCACTTTGACCAGCACTATCAACACCAAAATACTCTTTTAACCAATTACTATTTTCATACTTAAATGTAAATCCAAAATGTTCTTCATTGGCCAAGTCAAATTTTTGAGCGTACTCTTCTTGTTCTTTAAAATATCCAAGATTCAACTCACCATGAGAAGAGTGCGAATCTACAAAACGTAATGTCCCATAAATACCACGGCCACGATTGGTTCTAATTTGAGGACTTAACTCTAAATCCCATGAATCATAAGGGGCAATATAGAGAGGTTGTTGATAATAAAATCCCTCATCACTTGAAACACCAACAAAAGGAAGTAGTAGACCAGAACGTCTACGGTCATCTAAAGAATATCCTAAATAAGGAGAGTAAAAAACAGGAACTTTTTTAAAGTAAAGACGTGCATTATAAAGATTCATCCACTGTGATTCATCACTATAATCACTACTAGAGAAGTGAATACTCCAGATAGGGTTACTGGGTTCGCATCCAGAAACAACACCACTACTTAAATCGTAATTGTCTTCTTTAACATCAGCAGTGGCGGCACTAATCCAAACTTTTTCTTCCTTACTTAAAAGGTAAAAAGGTTTAATATGTTTTTCATCTATTTTAGAATTTAATTGTAAGTATTGGCCCATGATTTGGAACTCAGCACCCTTAAGCATAGTAATATTACCCTTGAGTTCTAGCATCTCATTGTCTCTATTATAATAGGCTTCATTTGAACCAATAACTTGATCTTCATAGAAAATCAAAACAGAACCACTGGCTTTAATATGTGTTTGATTGGTATCTATATTTTGGGCGAAGAGTTCTGCATTACCTGATGCCAGTGCAGAACTTGTAAAAAAGAGAAGAAGGAAACTGAGCAGTATGCGCATGTAGTGCTTTAGTAAACCACTATCGTTTTAGCAGTTCTATCATGCCAAGTACGTCGATATGGATCTAACATTCCCCATAAGTAGCCTAAATACATCATCATCTCACTGATAATTCTAAAAACAGCGCGATTAAACGAAGCTTGAAGACTTGGTGAAGAGAGCGTACTCAGCTCTAGTACCTGAATTTTCATGGCAATTTTCCCTAAAGTAGCTCCGTATTGGTAGACAAAAAAAGTTTGGTAAGCTATTTTAATAGCCATAAATTCTAAAACAAATTGATTGGTAACAATGATAAGTTCTTCCATGCTTTGTGCTGAAACAAAAGAGTCCCAAAGAATAATAATTAGAAGCGTAGAGAGGAGAAGTTCATCAATAAAAAATGCAGCTGAACGTTTAGAAGTTGGCGCTAAAGCCAACTCTTCACGATGAAGAAGTTCATCTAACTCTTCATTCATTTAAGAGCCTGATAAGCGATATCTGTACGTATCTTTTTACCTGCAAAATGCACCTGCCCACAAAGTAAATACGCTCGGTCTCTTGCTTCTCTAATAGTATCACCCAAGCCAACACAAACAAGTACACGTCCACCAGTTGCAAGCAGTGTATCATCTTCCATACTTACCCCAGCGTAAGAGATATGTGTATTTGAGTTTACATCATCATGATGGATATCATCCACAATAATTTCTGCAGGTGTTGAACTTTTATATGGATAATCTTTACTTGCCATAACCACACCTACTGCTTTTTGCTCAGAAAACTCTACATTTAAAGTGTCCAATTGCTTCGTAGCTGCCTTATAAAAAAGCTCACGCGCTGGTGTTTTAAGTAGTGGCATCAAAATTTCACACTCAGGGTCACCAAAACGTACGTTAAACTCTAATGTAATTGGTTCCCCATTAACAACCATAATTCCGATAAAAAGAACACCCTCAAATGGAGCACCCTCTTCTTTCATACCATCAAGTGTTGGACGAATCACTCTATCTTTTACTTTTTGATATAACTCTTCATCCACTAATGGCGTTGGCGCATAAGCACCCATCCCACCAGTATTAGGCCCCTTATCTCCATCAAGGATACGTTTATGATCTTGTGCAGCTTGAAGTAAGATATAGTCTTCTCCATCACAGATAGCAAACATAGAAAGTTCATAACCGTCTAAAAACTCTTCTACAATGACATTATGACCTGCATCACCAAATGATTTACCACTTAACATCTCTGAGACAGCTATTTTAGCCTCATCATGTGTTGAGGCGATAATAACGCCCTTACCCGCACAAAGACCATCTGCTTTAACAACAACAGGCACAGGCAATGTTTCAATAAACTTAAATGCTGTTTCAATATGATCTGTCTCGATATAGCGTGCAGTAGGAATATTATACTTGGCTAAAAAGTTTTTCATATATACTTTTGAACCCTCTAAGCGCGCTGCTGCCGCTGATGGACCAAAAATAGTTAAATCTTTTGCTTTAAAAATATCAACCACACCATCAACTAAAGGACCCTCTGGACCTACAATAGTTAAATCAATTTTGTTTTCAAGTGCAAAATCAGCTAAGTCATTATAATCTTTGATATTGATATTCTCACCCAAACGTGTTGTCGCACCATTTCCAGGACAGAAATAAAGTTTTTCCACTTCACTGTCTTGATTTAAAGCACGTCCTATTGAGTATTCGCGTCCACCACTACCAAGTATTAGTATATTCATGTATTGTTCTCCGAGATAAAATTTAGGGATTTCCGTAATTGGAAGATATAAGGTCTAGACTAAAGAGAATTTTTCTACTTAGTCTAAGTCTTAAAAACACCGGGTGGCCGTTACACAATCTGGCTTGGTTCTCAAAGCCGTAATTATAGCGAAGCGAGCGTCTTATCAGGTAGCAATTTCTCAAGTTAGACTTTCAAACGAAATCACCGCACACAAAGACATCTACGTAGTTCACTAAAAGAATATGTAGAACCCTCAATATGTGAATATCGCACCACTCAGATAAAAATAATTATATCACTTTTGTAAGGTTTTAGCAAGTTGTACAGAGGCTTTTATCGTTGGAACTTCGGGGATATAAATTTTTATATTACGCGGTAATGCTTTTTGGGTCGTTGTTCCAATAGAGACTATGATATGTTGTTCATTAAAAGTAAACTGTTGTTCAAAACACGCTACACTTGAGGGAGAAGTAAAGATAAGTACTGCGTGCTGAGCCAATTCAAAAGATTTTAATTTCTTATTGCAAGATGTTTCATAAATCACAACATCTTCTATCGCAATATTTTCTTCTCTTAAATTATCAGCGAAATCTGTAGCAATAATTTTTGCACGAGGATACAATATTTTTTTATCTGCATAATTTTCAGTAATCTTTTCTCTTAATTCAGTACCATAACCATGAACCATATCAATCACATCTGCACCATGTTTTACCGCCTCAGCTGCCGTAGGTTCTGAAATAGCAATAACACCCAACGTTTTCCAAGAACTATCAATAGAATCCAGCGCGCCAAAAATCTGCTTAGAGGTCGCCACAATCAAGTCATATTTAGAAAAATCGATATCAACATCATAAAAGGTAGTTTCAATAATCGGAACATACTCAATAGAATCATCATAAGGTGTTTTAGAAAAAAGGTAAATTGGAGGTTTAGAAGAGTTCAAAAGTTTCCTTTTGTAAATAAAGTATTTATCTTGAGTTAATTAGATCAAGTTTGGTTTTAGTTGGAATGTTTTAGTGCGAAGAGGTAGTGAACTACCTCGCAGTACTAATCATTTCAAATAAAGCCGAAATTGTTCTAATTATTCCCACTCGATTGTTGCTGGTGGTTTAGAGGAAATATCATATACTACACGGTTAATTCCATCAACCTCATTAATAATTCTACGAGAAATTCTCTCTAATAAGTCATGTGGAAGGTGTGCAAAGGTCGCTGTCATACCATCAACTGCTTCAACAACACGGACACAAACAGTATTGTCATAAGTACGATTATCACCCATAACACCGACTGATTTGACATTTAAAAGTACCACAAATGCTTGCCAAGTTTTAGCGTAATAGCCACTCGCTTTTAACTCATCAAGTAAAATAACATCTGCCTCACGAAGTAGTGTTAAATCAGGAACGTTCACATCACCCATAATACGAATAGCTAAACCTGGTCCAGGGAATGGATGACGATCAACCATACCACTTGGAAGACCAAGTTCACGTCCAAGAACACGTACTTCATCTTTGAAAAGCTCACGAAGAGGCTCTATGAGTTCAAAATCCATCCAATCAGGAAGGCCACCAACATTGTGATGTGATTTAATAACTTCTGATGGACCATTAACAGAGATAGATTCGATAAC
>JADGDM010000088.1 GCA_016744905.1 Sulfurimonadaceae bacterium
ATACTTAATTCTGTTTTTGATAATCAAATCTTTGAACCAAGTACTTTTTTATTTTATCAACAGGAAGATACTTTTAATTATATTATTAGAAACTTCAATGATATTGTTAAAATTCAACAAGCTCTATTTAATTCAAAGTATGAAATAAGTCTTAATAACTTATCTAATGCACGTAATAAATATATCAATGAATACATTAAAAGTTAAGGGAACTAAAGCCTTTATTTGGGACTTTTTTGGAAAACTAGCAACACATGGATCGGGATTTATAGTTTCTATTTTTTTAGCACGCCTACTTGCTCCAGAAGACTTCGGTTTGATTGCTATGATTATGGTTATTGTCAGTATTGCGCAGGTTTTTACAGATGTTGGCTTAGGAAGTGCTTTGATTCAAAGACGTCGAGTTTTAGCTGTACATTATTCATCTGTTTTTTATTTTAATATTTTTATAGGCGCTGTACTTACTTTAATAACCTTTCTCTCAGCGCAAAGCATCGCAAATTTTTATGATAATCAGCTGCTACTTCCTTTGACACAGGTCATATCTTTTTCATTTCTTATTAACTCATTTGGTTCGATTCAAAGTAGTAAATTACGAAAAGAACTTAATTACCAGGAGATTACTAAAGCAAGTTTTTTAGCTTCACTGTTTAGTGGTATTGTAGGTGTTGTTATGGCGTATAGCGACTATGGTATATGGAGTCTAGTAAGTCAAATACTACTCTTTGAGATTTTTTATGTTGTACTTATCTGGAAGTTTAGTTCTTGGAAACCTATTTTAGAATTTTCTCACAAGGCATTAGTTCAACTGTGGGGCTTTGGTTTCCGTATGTTTTTAGCAGCTGCACTCAATGAGTTTTTTGCGCGCTTGGATTTTATTGTTATTGGTAAACTTTTCCCTCCTGCAACCTTAGGCTTTTTTCAGCGCGCTAAGTCTCTAAACTCTATGGTCATTCAATACTCTTCTGGAAGTTTGATGTCTGTTCTTTTTCCACTGCTAAGTAAGGTTCAAAAAGATTTACCCCGTTTTCAGCATATTATTTTAAAAGGATTAGGCTTAATAAACTTTGTTGTTTTTTTATTACTGGGAAGTCTCTACCTAGTGTCTGAAGAGTTAATAGTGATACTCTTTGGTGACAAATGGATTTCTTCTGCTGAGTACTTTAAAATAATGATAATGAGTGGTTTCTCTTACCCAATAAGCTCTTTACTTGTGAGTGCGCTAAGCAGTAGAGGAAACTCTAAAGATTTTTTACAGTTAGAGATTTTAAAAAAAGTACTATTGATATTTAGTTTTACAATCCTATTTTACTATGGAATTTTATCTTATATGTATAGTTTGGTTTTTACAGCAATACTTGCAGTGACATTAAATGTCTATTATGTATCAAAAGAGATTCATCTAAAAAAGTTAGAACTTCTTTTACCAATGATTAAACAAATGTTGATAACTGTAATCTCTGTAAGTATTGTGTTAATTATTAATTTAGAGGTATACCTAGGTGATTTTATGATGTTATTGATTAAGGATACTGAGTTTTTGTTTATCTATCTGTTAATAAATATATCTCTAAAAGTTGGATCATATCAGTACTTTATGGACGAGTTCAAGCCGCTTTTGGTAAAATTATATAAAAAAGTGAAATATTGATAGAAAAAATAGAATCAGAAATTATGAAAAACTGGGATAAAACTCTTGCCGTCCCTACGGTGAGTATCTGTACGATCACCTATAATCATGAAAAGTATATCGAAGAGGCGCTTGATAGCTTTTTGCTGCAAGAGACAGATTTCCCTTTTGAAATAGTGATTGATGATGACTGTTCATTGGACAGTACACAAGAGATTATTAAAATATATTGTGAAAAATATCCAAATATAATGAATGTTAATTTACGTCAAGATAATGTAGGTTCAATGAGTAATTTTGTAGAAAATATGAAACGTATCAATGGAAAATATACAGCACTGTGCGAAGGTGACGATTACTGGATAGATAATTTTAAATTACAAAGGCAAGTTGAGTTTTTAGAGAAAAACAAAAAATATTCTGGTTCTGGTCATCAATCAAAGATAGTAAAAGGGAATGAATTACTTAATGATAGTGAATATAGAATAGGAATCCCTTTGATCGTTGAACAAAAAGATTGTTTAGGTGATTGTCCCTTTCAGACGGCTTCATGGGTCTTTAAATCAGAAATCACCTTAAAATATTTAGAAAAACTAGATATTACTTCTGGAGACAAGGCACTTGCAATATTAATTAGTGGATTTGGTCCTATAAAATATTTTGAAGAAGCAATGTCAATATATCGTCAACATAGTGAGGGACTTTCATCAAATATTACTAGAGAAATGATGATTAAAGATCTGAATATGCTTCCATGGATTACAAATATACATAGCGATTTTCCACAGTATAAATATTCTAGTTATATTCATTCAACTATAATGCTTTTTCCTAAGAAATTGAAGTTACTCTCATTCTTAAAACACTATATTTTAAGTGTTTTTTACTCTTTTTCATATTTCCCAATTAATTTCTTATATATCGCTAGGTTAACTAAGCAAATGTTATCAAAATTGATTAAAACCACTCTGAGAATAGATAAATGAGAAGTGTTAAAATTTTTGGAGTAGTTGTCTTATATCATCCTGATGAGACTATTATAGAGAATATAAACTCTTATGTTGATGAGATTGAAGCTTTATATGTTATTGATAATTCCGAGACTAAAGATGAAAAATTATTAAAAAAATTATTAGATAATCAAAAGTGTATTTATATAGATAATAATGGTAACCAAGGGATTGCACAAGCATTAAATACAGGAGCAAAGAAAGCTATAGAGGATGCAGCCAGTTGGCTTTTAACGATGGATCAGGATAGTAGATTTGAAAATGAAGCTTTGAAGATAATGATTGATTGGATAAAAAATAACAAGACTACTAATATTGGTATTATCAGTCCAATGCATTCACAAAAAGAGCTAGATAAATACTTGGATATTTTTGATTATATGACTATGACCTCAGGGAATCTTCTTAATTTAGATATTTTCTCAAAAATTGGTGAGTTTGAAGAAAAACTGTTTATTGATAGTGTTGATACAGAATATTGTTTGCGTTTAAAACATTATGGATATAAAATTAAAAGAATTAAAAGCATTGTCTTAAAGCATAATTTAGGGGATATGGGTAGACACAAGGTTATGAATGTAACTATGGAAGTGAGTAATCATAGTATTGTTAGAAGGTATTATATTACGAGAAATAGATTATATATTTGGTCGAAATATGAGGCTGAGTTTAGAAAATATATTAGATATGAAAAAGAGACTACATTGAGAGATATTATAAAAATATTCCTATTTGAAGATCAAAAAATATTAAAACTTAAGATGATATTGAAGGCATATAAAGACTATAAAGCTGGAAAATTTGGTAAATATATTGCTTAAGTTATCATCATGAATGTGCTAGTAAATATTGTAATGGCAACATATAATGGTGAAAAGTATATTGCTGAGCAGATAGAATCACTGTTAAAGCAGAATTATAAAAATTGGACTTTAACTCTTCATGATGATAACTCTAGCGATAAAACGATTGAAATTATCAGAACATATCAACAACTTTATCCTGAAAAAATAAAATTTATTGATGATGAGATTAGTTTTGGTGGAGCAAAAGAGAACTTCTCATTTTTGCTTGATCAGCTAGATGAAAATGTTGAATACCTAATGTTTTGTGATCAAGATGATTATTGGCTAGAGGATAAAGTATTTTTAACGCTACAGAAAATGTTAGAAGTGGAAGGTGAAAACAAGAAAAGTCCTGTTTTAATCCACACGGACTTAAAGGTGGTTAACTCTAAATTAGATATTCTATCTGAATCGATGATTAAATTTCAAAAATTAAATATTGAGTATCAATATAAGCTCAAAAAAATTGCGATGGAAAATATTCTTACAGGATGTACAATGATGCTTAATAAAGCGTTGATTAGACATAGTAAAAATATCCCAAAAGAAGCAAAGATGCATGATTGGTGGATTGCGATAATGGCTTTAAAATATAAGGGAGTCATTGAATTTTGCCCCCATGCTACTATTTTATATCGCCAGCATGAGTTAAACACAGTAGGTTCTAAAAAAGTAAATATCCTCTATTACCTAAAATTCAAATTTAGTTCAATTTTTCATAGCTATAAGCTGATATATATTCAATATAAAAAAGCGGAAATAGATATTGGTCTATTTGAATTTATAGTTAAAAAGATAGTTATGGTTGTGAAAAAGTTCTAACTATCACTACCAAAGATATCACGAGTATAAACCTTCTCGCTCACATCACTAATAGCATCAGACAATCGATTGGCAACAATAACATCTGATATCTTTTTAAACTCTTCCAGGTCTGTAATAACTCTAGAATGAAAAAACTCATCTTCAGTAAAAGTAGGTTCATAAATAACTACTTCAATACCTTTAGCCTTGATACGTTTCATAATACCTTGAATAGCACTTGCTCTAAAGTTATCAGATCCTGCTTTCATAACCAGTCTATAGATGCCTACAACCTCTGGATTACGGTCAGTAATACTCTTAGCAATAAAATCTTTTCTAGTAGTATTAGAGTCAACAATAGCCCCAATAATATCACTAGGAACATCAGCGTAGTTTGCTCTAAGTTGTTTAGTATCTTTAGGAAGACAATATCCACCATAACCAAATGAAGGATTATTGTAATGTGTCCCAATACGAGGATCTAAACCAACACCATCAATAATATCTCTACTGTTTAAATTATGAGACTCTGCGTAAGAGTCTAACTCATTAAAGTAAGAGACGCGCATAGCAAGATATGTATTTGAAAATAGTTTAACTGCTTCTGCTTCTGTAGAATCAGTAAGCAAGATATCTATGTTCTCTTTTAGAGCACCCTGAGCTAAAAGATCAGCAAAGACTCTAGCGCGCTCACTCTTTTCTCCAACGATGATTCTACTAGGGTAAAGATTATCATGTAGCGCGCTACCTTCTCTAAGAAACTCTGGAGAGAAGATAACGTTGGTCGTATTAAACTTCTCATTGACTGATTTGGTGTAGCCTACTGGCACTGTAGACTTGATAACCATAGTAGCATTAGGATTGATCTCTAATACATCTTTGATAACTATCTCTACAAGTTTAGTATTAAAATAGTTGGTATCAGGATCATAATCAGTAGGCGTAGAGATGATAACGTAGTCAGCACCCTCATACGCTTCTTTTTTATCAAGTGTAGCACGGAAGTTAAGATTATCACGTAGGAGATACTCACTGATCTCTTTGTCTTCGATAGGAGAGATCTTATTGTTAAGCATCTCTACTTTTTCAGGAATGATATCTAAGGCTACTACTTCATTGTGTTGTGAGAGTAAAACACCATTTGATATACCTACGTATCCTGTTCCTGCTACTGCTATTTTCATGTGACTCTTTCTTAGGGGAGATGCTTTTTAATTGTATGAATTATATCAGAAATATGCTCTTTACTTTAAAATTTCATAAACCTTCTCTTCACTACGTAACGCAATTGTAAACTCGACTCTTCTCGCTTCTGATTTTTCTTTCATCTTGGAGAATGCCATGCCATTTGCTCTAAAGTATTTTTCTAGCCAAGGTCTGTTCTCTAAGATGATAGAATTTTGTAATGTATAGCAGTAAGAGAGGACTTCGTAGGCTCTGCTTTGTGAAAGTTTCATGTTGTTGAGATAGATCTCTTTTTCTGAACTACTGCGTGCCCACTCATTTGAAGTGTGCCCTTCGACTCTAAGTTCTTTGATAGTGTCTTGGTACTCTTTGGAGGTTAATATTTTGATATAGCGAGGGAAGAACTGCATCAAAACTGTTTTAAATTCATCTTTCAAGGCGCTTTGACTCACCTCAAACAGTACCTCTGGGGAGTGAAACACTATACTACTGTCTTGAGTGATACTGGCGTCCCATTTTTCTAAGTCCTCTTCAAACTCAGCATATAAGGCTTCATTGAGATTGACCTTGGTGTCTCGGTATGAGGTGGCGACATCTTTCATCTTCTGATTTTCCGATTTTACCTCTATCATAAAACTGATGGAGATAAATAAAAAGACCAACATCAGACCAGACATCATATCTGCGATACTCATCCACTCGTTATTCGACTTCAGAATCTTCCCTTAGTTTTTGTATGACTGAAAGTGTGGTGGCGACACTCATTCCGACGATGGAAGTGAAAAAGGCTGTTTTAAGTCCCACTAAGATGTCGTTGACACTATTGGTAATATCTGCTGGGTTAAAACTCTGAAGTCCGATAAAGATTCCTACAAAAGTTCCTAACACCCCTACACTGATGATTTGACTTTTCAGATCTTTTCCTGTCTTTTGATCAAGAAATCCAAGCAGAGCGATAAGGAGAACAAAAACTACGTTGATCGGGTCAAACAGTACATCAAGCAAAGAAGAAGTTGAAGTTTCAGCATTGATGGTTTTTTGACAAGGACCCAGTGTTAAGTTCGCTCTGTTACTCTCAACAATCTTTTTACTCACACCCTCAACATCAGCCAACTCATCTATGTTTTTAAAACACTGGTTAGTTTCCCTATAGTTGATAATTTTCTGAGATTTTGCCTTGCCAATTCCATTGAGTTTTAGAAGTTCATCGCTTGTAGCAGTGTTGAGTTCTATCACAGCAAATAGCTGGCTAAATACAAGAAAAAAGACTATAAATAGTCGCATAGCTAAGTCTCCATTGAGTTATAATTGATGATATTGTATCGAGTGCAGTTTAAAATATTTAACAATTTCAAAAATAAATAATTAATATTGTTAAATAAAATGATAATTTAAGTAGCATTAATGTATTGTTTTGTAATCTGAAATTCACAAGGAAATATCATGAAAAAACTGTTTGTATTGATCGCACTACTTTGGAGTGTTACACTATTTGCACTAAACATCAACACTGCTTCGGTAAAAGAGTTGACCTCATTAAAAGGTATCGGTGTTAAAACTGCTGAGAAGATTGTTAAGTATAGAAGTGAGCATAAGTTTAAGTCTATTGAAGAGATCAAAAATGTCAAAGGCATCGGTCAAAAAAAGTTTGATGCGATTAAAGCAGAATTAGAGGTTTAGGATTATCCTAAATCTCTTAAATACCAACTCTTTCACAAAATAGTTCACTACTTAAAAGTTCTATCTCTTTACTTGTAAATTTTTTGTCATTACTGATGATCAAATCACATTCATGTTTTTTTGCCAAGATATATTGGATAGTGTCTTCTAAGTCGTTGTAATCACTGTCTTTAATCATAAGTGTACAAGTTGATGCTACTTCATTATTAGAGAATTCAATAACTTTGATTGTTTTATTAATATTTTGGATTTTTAATAGAGCTTCTTTTCTATCTTTTTTGGCTTCTATATAATAAAGTGTAGTAATGATATCACAGCTTGTGAAGAGCTCTATTTGATGACTTAGAATGTGTTGGTATGTATTTAGACTTTTCTGATGAGCTGTTCTACTGCTATCAAATATATCAAGAATAATATTTGCATCAATAAATATTTTTTTATACATCCATATCCGCTTTTATAGATTGGATGCTTTTTCCAAAATACAAGCCATTAGAAGTACCAACAATGCTGGCTAAAGCCTCAAGCTTCTCTTCAACAGATATTTCACTATACTTCTCTTCTATCATATTTTTGATTACTTGTGTTTGTGTGGTGTTCTCTTTTGAGGCTATTTTTTTAAGATGTTCTGCGGTTTCTTCATCTAGTAAAAAGTTTTTTCTTACAGTCATAATAGACTCCTTTGTATGTATTATAACATACATACAAATTTATGAGTAAAAGTCAGTACCCTTGCGGATTTTGACTCTGCCATCTCCAAGCATCTTCACACATCTCTTTGATTCCACGTGTTGCTTCCCAGCCTAGAAACTCCTTGGCATACTTTGGATCAGCGTAACACTCTGCGATGTCTCCAGCGCGCCGTGGGGCTGTTTTGTAAGGTACTTTCTTACCACTGGCTTCTTCAAAAGCTTTTACCATCTCTATCACCGAGTAACCGTTTCCTGTTCCAAGATTGATAGTGGCTACTTTTTCAACACTGTTTATCTTTTCTATGGCTTTAAAGTGTGCATTGGCCAAATCAACGACGTGGATATAGTCACGTACGCCACTGCCATCTTTAGTATCATAATCATCACCAAAGACGCTAAGATATTCACGTTTGCCTACCGCAGTTTGAGAGATAAATGGCATTAAGTTATTGGGGATGCCATTAGGGTCTTCACCGATGGTTCCACTTTTGTGCGCACCAACAGGATTGAAATATCTAAGTAAGATGATTTGCCACGCATCATCAGAAGTACTTAAGTCTCTTAAAATCTCTTCAACAAAAAGTTTACTTTGTCCATAAGGATTGGTTGCACTTAGTGGAAAATCTTCTGTGATGGGAACCGTATGTGGATCACCATAAACCGTAGCGGACGAACTAAAGACGAATTTTTTACATCCAAACTCTTCCATCACTTCTAAAAGAGCGACACTTCCTCCGACATTGTTATCATAATAACGAAGGGGTTGCTCAACTGACTCACCGACTGCTTTTAAGCCAGCAAAATGGATAACAGCTTCTATCTTATGGGCAGTAAATACTTCACGAAGACGATCTCTGTTTCGGATATCTCCCTCTTCTAAGAGAATGGAAGTGTTCACAATTTTTTCGACACGTTTGATTGATTCGTTTGAAGAGTTTGAGTAGTTGTCATAAACAACAACGCTATGACCATTTTCGAGGAGTTCAACAACTGTGTGTGAACCGATGTAGCCTGCACCACCCGTGATTAAAATATTCATAAAAATCCTAAATAATAATTATGAAATTATATCGAATACCTAGTGTGAGTATGTTTAAAGTTTTTTTGATTGTTTGTTGTTAAATGAAAGGTGGTGGCCCAACTCGGATTCGAACCAAGGACACAGTGATTTTCAGTCACTTGCTCTACCGACTGAGCTATTGGGCCATCTAACATTGTGAAGTAATTGGTTGCGGAAATAGGATTTGAACCTATGACCTTCGGGTTATGAGCCCGACGAGCTACCGAACTGCTCTATTCCGCGACACTTAAGATAATATTGCTATTATCGAATGGATGGGGATACAGGATTCGAACCTGTGAATGCCAGCACCAAAAGCTGGTGCCTTACCACTTGGCGAATCCCCATCACTTTCTCGATTAAACTGTTCGTTTAAGAGGACGGAATTATAGGCAAAAAGATATTTGATGTCAAGTAAAATTGATGAATTTGTAAAATTCTTTTTTTTGCTATAATTCCACTATCAATTACTTACTATAATAAAGAAGTTCAAAATGCAAAATTATTTAAAAAATCAGATTCAGGCCTCGATAGAGACAAAGCAGAAATTATTAGAAGATAAAAAAACTTTAGAGACTATCGAAAAGCTAGCACATCAGTTGGTAAAGCTGTATAAAGAAGGTAAAAAAACATTATTAGCCGGTAATGGGGGAAGTGCAGCAGATGCACAGCATATCGCAGCAGAGTTGGTAGGACGTTATGGTTTTGATAGACCATCGATCCCTTCTCTCGCCCTTACTACAGATACATCAAATTTAACCGCTATCGGAAATGACTATGGTTATGATAAAGTTTTTTCTCGTCAGTTAGAGGGAATGGGGCAAGATGGAGATCTTTTTATTGGGATCTCTACGTCTGGTAATTCTCAAAATATAGTGAATGCTTTTGAATCAGCGAAGGCTAAAAATATCACAACCGTTGCCTTGGTTGGTCGTGATGGTGGAAAAATGGGTGAATTAGCAGATTATGCGATTATTGTTCCCTCAAACGATACCCCACGTATTCAAGAGTCCCATATCTTGATAGGCCATATGTTATGTGACATTATCGAAAAAGAGCTTTTTGGTGAGGGTATATAAAGACTGTGAAGAAAAAAGCACTTTTTTTAGATCGCGATGGTGTTATCAATGTTGAAAAAGATTATCTTTATAAAATAGAAGACTTTGAGTTTTATGAGGGTATCTTTGAAATATGTAAACACTTTCAGGCTCTAGGTTACCTCATAATAG
>JADGDM010000089.1:0-1864 GCA_016744905.1 Sulfurimonadaceae bacterium
CTAAAATACTCTTTTATAAAGGAGTATAGTGAAGTTTATGCAGTTCATAGACTTTGCAAAGTTATGCAAGTACACCGAAGTGGATATTACCAGTGGCTCAATCAACCGATCTCAAATAGAGAACTGGAAAATCAAGAATTACTTGTACAGATTAAAGATGCATTTAAAGCGTCTAATGGCATTTATGGTCATCGTAATATTCATAAAGACCTCAAAGAGCTAGGTATTCATGTTAATAAAAAAAGAGTGGCTAGACTTATGAGTAATGAGAAACTCTATGGGGTTGGTACTTACAAACGCAAGCCCTATAGTAAAGCTGGACCAGCGCATAAAGCATATACCAATCATCTACAGTAATGCTTTTTATCAGCTAAACCAAATGATACATGGGTAAGTGATATCACTTATATCAGAACCAAAGAGGGGTGGATATTTTTAGCTACTGTTATAGACCTGTACAGTAGAAAAGTTGTAGGTTGGGCAACTAGACATCGTCAAACAACACCATTAATCATCGCTGCACTTCAAATGGCAGTATCAAGACTAAGTAAAGATGATAATGTGATTCTTCACTCAGATCAAGGAAGTCAATATGCTTCTTACGACTATAAGAAGTTTGCAACACAGCATAATATTACTCTTAGTATGAGTCGAAGAGGAAATTGTTATGATAATGCAGTTGCTGAAAGCTTTTTCAAAACACTTAAAAAAGAGCTTGTTCGAAAACAGATATTTTTAACTAGAAATATAGCTGCCTCTAAGATATTTGAATATATAGAGATGTTCTATAATGCAAAAAGAAGACATAGCTATCTTGATTATTTATCTCCAAATGAGTTTGAAAAAAGGTATAATTTAGAGTCTTTAGAAAAGTAGGTTTTTACTGGATTGATAACTGTCTAGTTTATAGGGGACATTCCAAAAAGAATGTTAACCCATCTGTTATTCAGTCTCACTTTAAGCATTTATCAATTGAAATGACAATGCATTATGTCAATCTAACAAAAGATAATCTAAAACAAAGCTATGTCCAAGGCATGATAGAAGCAGATAATATCTATACTCAAGGAAAAGAGGGAGAGTTGTTTAAAAAAAGTATTAATGATGCAAATACAACATCTGATTTGAATAATGTTATGAATGATCTTTCGAAAGTTTATGGCATAAATCCATTACCATTTGGATTATGTTTATATGACTTCAAGCGAGGACATTGCCCTAACTTAGGTGTGCAGAGCTGTCATATGATTAATTGTGGAGATTTTGTTACTAATGAAAGCTTTTTACCAAACTTTGAAAATGAAATTAGCATATTGCAAAATCATGTTAATCAATGTCAAAAAAGTGGTCAATATGTGGAAGAGAAGAAAGCAAAATTTAATATTGAAAAATTACAAAATATTGTTTATAAAATAAAAAGAAAGGATTGAAATGGCTAAGGGAGACTCGCTCAAAAAGTATAAAATAGAGCAAAAAGCAGAAACACGAAAGAATCTTGAGAAAGTAATAGAAGAATTAAAATTATCAAAAGAAAAAATATCAGTTGCCAAGGTTGCCGTATTGTCTGGTATGAGTAGAGCAAGCATCTATGCTAACTATAAAGACTTAATAGATAGTTTTAGCACTACTAATGTTAAAGTCAATATCCAACAAAACACAGATGCAGTTAAAGAAAAAAATAAACTTATTGAAAAATTACGAGAAGAAAACAAGCATCTTCGTGATGCCAACAGTAAATTAATGGATCAATTAGTAGCAATGAAAATACTATATGAGAATAAATAAAAGCCTTCTCAAAATGAATTAAAAAATTGATTGTATGATCTTTAGTCTAAGGGTTGCTATGACATACCATAAGCTTTAT
>JADGDM010000089.1:1874-9965 GCA_016744905.1 Sulfurimonadaceae bacterium
TAAGATAATAGGATGAGGAGGAGGAAAGAGCTTATTCAAGCTCTTTTTTCATTTCGTGAAATTCTTCTTTTGAAATATCACCTTTTGCATATCGTTTTTTTAAGATTTCTAAGGCCGATACATCATTATTTGTATAATAGTGTTTTCGTCCAAAGATAAGATAAAGTATACTTATAACGATAAGTAAGCCTACGCTTGGAAATACCCACATTCCACTCATCCAAAAATATTCATGTCCCATTTCTATTCTCCTTTATGTAAATCACTTTTCTATCAAAAGTGTCACTTAATATCACAAGCTACCAATATTGGTAGAGATACAAAGTTTTTGTTAATTTCTTTAATCCAGCACTCTAAAATCTCATCATGAAGTGTAGTTAACGAATAGACTACCCACTTTCCTTTTTGCTCGGAAGTTAAAATTTCAGCTTCGCGCATTTTTCTTAAGTGACGGGAAACAAGAGGCTGAGACAGTTCCAAAGTGTCACAAATTTCACAAACACATAGTTCGGTATCTCGTACAATTAAGCCTAAAATTTTCAAGCGATTTATATCACTAAAGATGCTCGCTAATTTTACTAATCTTTCCATTTAATCTCTTTTGAAGTAAATATATATAACAATTCGGTTATATAACAGTTAAGTTATATGATTATAGCATATTAAAGGAAGAGATTATGAAAAAATATTTAGTAGGTTTGTTGTTATTGGTAAGTTCACTCTTTGCTGCAAGCGGTGAAGATGTGTATATGCAATATTGTGCTTCTTGTCATACAAAAGATATGAAGATGGATAGTAAGAACGAATGGCGTAAAAATATGCAAGATGCTACTAAAGAAGAAAAAATAACAATGCGTCAGAGGATGATGAATGGTAGGCAAGACACTAATATGCGAGCACCAACAATGCCAATGATATCTATGCGACTTAAACATATGATGGATTCTAAAGAGAAGTTTATTACTTTTGTAGAAGAATATATTCAAGATCCAAGCCAAGAAAAAGGCTACTGTATGCCCATGGCCTATAAACGTTTTGGTGTCATGCCTGCTATCGGAAAAGGAATGAGTGTAGAAGAACGAAAGCTTGTCTCGCAATGGTTATATGAAAACTTTGATGGTTCATGGAATAATTCCAAGGGTGGTGTGACATGTCAGAATAAAAATATGAAATGTGGTGGACAGAGAAATAATAACATGAAGTGTGGAAGTAACTAAGCATGAAGCATACAGGCATTATGGTTATTATTTTAACTAAGGTAAAATAAGGTTATGAAAATAAAAAGCATTGCTACATTGGTACTACTATTTGCGATAAGTTTCTCTATCGTACATGAGTACACCTTTGCTTTTTATGATGAAGACCATTGTAGTGCAGTCGAATATGTTAATGAACTTCAAGCGCCAAGTGATCATGGTGATATTTGCGATATACATTTTGCATATCACTCAACCTATATCTTGCCATTTAGACTAATTTATCAACTCGATACACCCAGAGATTTCCTGTTCTCAAGAGATAAGGAAAACTACCTCTCATCTACCCTTCTGGAACTTTATAAACCACCTACCACATAATCCTTTTTAAACATTATATAAAATTAATATTAGATACCACGGTTATATACCTTAACAAACACTATGTTTGTTCTTTGTGCCGTGTTATAAAAGGATTATCATGAAAAGTATACTTATATTATGCATTCCATTTTTTGTTTTTGCTGCGGGAGAGACTCTTACTATAAGAGAATATATGTCAATTCACAACACAAATAATAGACCATATATTAAATTACAAAAAAAGAGCAAGATGCACCGATTACACAGGATTAATGAGAAAGATGCTGCAAGAATTACAAAAGAAGAAACTACTGAGGAAAGTCAGTCTATTAAATTAATACATAGGGCGAAGTACCTTATGTTTAAAATACATACTGAGAACTATCAATTGACCATTAATGCACTCGATGGTAGTGTGATGGAAATAGAGAAAAAATAAGGATTAATTATGATTTACAAAATACAAACACAATGGCCGCTGGAAACAGTAAAAGCACAACTAACGCAAAAAGTTAAACAAGTTGGTTTTGGTGTTTTAGGTTCGTACGAATTTAAGAAAATTTTGTCAGAAAAAGGATTTCCAATAGAACAGGATATTACAGTGTATGAACTTTGTAATCCTGTCGGTGCACAAGAAGCATTAAGTAACATGTCTGATATCTCTGTTTATCTGCCTTGTAGACTCTCCATATACGAAGAAAATGGTGTAACAACTTTGGCAACCATTGGCATTGAAGATATATTGCAAACTGTTAATGTGGATGAAGTATTTAAAAAGCACATGAATGAGATCTTTCAAAATATTCGTGCTCTTATGAATGCTTGGTAAATATAAAATATTATTTTCTAAGGAAAAAAAATGAAAAAAATACTATTTAGTTTTGTTTTTATGACTGTCAGCTTATATGCAGAAAGTTTTGAGCATTTTTTAGACAAAGCAATTAAGAAAAATTCTTATCTAAAGTCATATTCATTAGATCTAAAACAAACAAAAATCGAAGGTGCTATTCTTGAAAGATATAAAAATCCTACATTAGAGCTTGAATATTCTTCCTTTAAACCAAATATTGGTTCCGATTATAATGGATATCGTCTCAACTATTCACAACCTATACGTTTGTGGGGAGTTGCGGAAGACAAACAAGCTTTCGTAAATTCTAACATTAAGAGTTCAAATGCGAAGTATAATCAAAGAAGAGCTATTCTTATTCGTGAGATTTCACTATCCTACACATTGTATTCTGAAGCAAAGATGTTGTTCAAACTCGGAGAAGAGGAATTTGAAATTGCTAAAAAAATATATGATATTTCTGTTGCACGGTTTGAAGGTGGAACAATCTCTCAAGGTGTAAAACTTCAAGCCAAAGTAGATTTGGAAATGAGTGAAAATTCAAAAGATCTTTTATCTTTAAATAGCATGCAGCATTACTTTTTATTGTTAAAAATTGCAGGGATAAGTGATGAGATAGAGCTTGAAGATAATTATGATTTTAGTGTGGATAAAGAAAATAAAAACATATTCAATCCTTCTCTTGAAGTCTTGAAAAAGAAAAGAGAACAAGCACTGTCATATAGTAAATTAAATTCTAATAAGATTGAATGGATGAATTTGTTTGCAGAGATGGAAAATGAACGAGAGCAAGACATACTTCGAGTTGGTATGAATGTTCCATTGGCTTTTTTTAATGATAAATCTCAAGAAAAGACAATTGCTACTCTTCAAGCATCCCGCTCTGAACTTTTAATACAAAATGAGAGTAGTCGTTTAAATGTAGAACTCAAAAAACTACAAAAAGAACGACAGATATTGCTTCAATTGAGCAAAGGCACTGAAAAAATGTTAATAACACAACATGAGCTTTTAAAGATGTATGAAGATGGTTATAAGATTTCAAATATAAATTTATTGGCACTTCAAGACATTAAAAATAAGCTCATTAGAACTAAAAAAAGTCTTATTCAGATGAATGCGGCATTAAATCAAAATGCAATACAAACAAACTATATACAAGGAAGTTACAATGAATAAAATATTTTTATTGATATCGATATCAATTACATCCCTATTTAGTGTTGATATACCAATGGCGAATGCAGAGCTTCGCTCATTTGGAAAATCAATTAAATTAAACTCGAAGATTATTCAACTATCAAATGCTAAGCAATCAGTTACATCACTCGTCAGTGGACATTTAGAACAGTATTTTGTTGAGCCAGGCCAAAGTGTTAAAGAGGGGCAAAAAATTGCCTTAATTGAATCTATGCTGGTTTCAAAAATGACAGCGGATTACATATCTTTAAAAAAACAACTTGCTTCTTTAACTGAAAACTATGAAGCAAATAAAAATCTTTACAATAAAGGCATGCTTTCGATGCAAGATTTAAACAATCTAAGTATTCAATTAGATGTAATGAATTCTAACCTTATTGGATTGAAATCGCAGTTAAATACACTTGGAATTAAAACGGATACGCTAAAAAATGCCACAGCTAATTTTATACTTTACGCACATAGTTCAGGGAGGGTTTCAACACTCCTTCAGCCGTTACATACTGTTATTAGAGAAGATGAAGCTTTAATATCTATTATAAAAGATCAAGCTTTTTATATTCAATCATATTTACCATTGGAGTATGGGGACGTTATTAAAGTTGGACAGAAGCTTAATGTTAAATATAATGGCAGAACCATTCTGACTCATATAACTCAGATATTACCTGAGCTGGATGCTGTTACTCAGCGAATCGTTATATTATCAAGTGTTGATGAAAAAGCAGATAATCTATTCATAAATACTTTTGTGGCATCCACCCTTTATTTTGAGCCTAACAAACAATATGTGTCTGTGAAAAAAGCAGCACTTTCATTTTTTAATAACGAATGGGTTGTTTTTATGCATAAAGAACATGATGAGCACAATGAAGATAAACATGATGAACACGATGACCAGAAACATGATGAAAAGGATGACCATGAAGATCATAGTGATGAAATGCACAATACAAATGATCATGATGGTAAAGAATCTGAAGAGGAAGAAATATCATATGAAGCTCGTGTAGTTGAAATCATTACTCAAGATGAAGATTATGTTGCAGTAAATGGAATTAACATAGGTGAAGAATATGTGAGCGATAAAAGCTATTATGCGAAGTCGATGATTTTGAAATCATCTCTTGGCGAGCATGGGCATTAGGTGATATATTATGTTAAATAAACTTATTGACTTATCACTTAAATACAAACTATTAGTCTTAGTACTTTTTATTACAATTACTGCTTTTGGCTTTAAATCGTATCAAGAGATACCAATAGACGCTTTTCCAGATATTACACCAAAGCAAGTTGTGGTTTACACTGAAAGTTCGGGAAACTCTGCTGAAGATATAGAAAAGTTAATTACCTATCCAATTGAGTCAGCGCTCTCAGGAATGGCTGGAGTTAAGATGATAATGTCTAATTCTATTTTTGGGCTCTCATATGTATCCGTATTCTTTGAAGATGATATGGATATCTATTTTCTACGTCAACTTGTAAGTGAGCGTTTAACGGGTGTTGATATTCCAGATGGATGGGGAAAACCAGTTTTGGGACCAAACACTACTGGTCTTGGTCAAGTCTTTTGGTATGAACTAAAAGATAGCACGAACAAATACTCACTTCGTGAAATAAGAGAGATGCAAGATTATATTGTAACCCCTATACTTAAGAGTGTGAGTGGTGTTGAAGAAGTTATTGGTTGGGGTGGAGACGAGAAACAATATAATGTTTTAATTGACACTAAAAAACTTCAAAATATTGGAGTGACCTACAGCGATATTGTAGTCGCATTGCAAAAGAGCAATCAAGCTGCTGGTGGACAATATCTTGAGTTCAACCGTGAGCAATACCTTATTCGCGGTACAGGACTTTATAATACCTTGGACGATATTCGAAATACAGTTGTAAAAATTGCTTCAGGACAATCTGTAACCATCAGGGATATTGCTATTGTAGAAACTGGTTCAGCTCCAAGATTTGGAGCCGTTAGCATAGATGGAAGCGAAGCAGTAATGGGAATGGTTCTTCAAAGAACGGCTACCAATGCTGCTCAAGTCGTAGATCTAATAAAAGAAAAAGTTGATACTGTAAATGCGGCACTTCCAAAAGGTGTTACTATAGAAAGTATTTATGACAGAACCGAGATAACGCATAAAGCCGTTAACACAATGACATCAGCACTTTTATCTGGTGTTATTTTAGTAGCAATAGTTTTGTTCTTGTTTCTTTTTGAACTTCGTTCCGCCTTTATAGTTATCGTATCTTTGCCTCTCTCTCTGTTAATTGCATTTTTACTTATGGATTATTACAATATAAGTGCAAATCTTATGAGCCTTAGTGGTCTTGCCATAGCGGTTGGAATGATAGTTGATGGAACTATTGTAATTGTTGAAAATAGTTTTCGAAAACTTCATGATGAACCAGACTCTCCAAGATTACAAGTTATAGCTGATTCTGCTAAGGAAGTTGCAACTCCAGTAACCTTTGCAGTATTGATTATTGCAGCTGTTTTTATACCTCTACTCTCTCTTGATGGGTTGGCAGGAAAACTTTATAACCCAATGGCTCTGAATATAGTTTTTGTAATGCTTGGTTCTTTACTTGTTGCCTTAGTGTTAGTTCCAGTACTAACGCTACTACTGCTCAAGCCATCTAATACAGAGCAGAATATAGTTATGAAGGGCATTAAAAAAGCCTATACACCTATACTCATATTTGCCCTTGGACATGCAAAAACTCTATTATTGGCTGTCTCTGCAATCTTTTTAATTTTAGTGTTTGCATTAACTCAACAAGGACGAGAGTTTATGCCTGAACTCAATGAAGAGTCAATTATGTATAGGGTTATTTCAATTCCCGGAACTGGTCTCGAACAGTCAACGCAAACAGCAAGTGAAATAGAAAAACATATTCTAAAGAACTATCCTAATGAAGTTTCATCCGTGCTTTCAATGATAGGTAGAAGTGAAAAAGGCGAAACCGCCCAAGCAAATTACATGGAGGTTCTCTTAACTTTAAAAGATGATATTCAAGATCTTGAAAACTTAACTGACAATATGAATAAAGACTTGAAGCAAAGCTTTGAATATGTGCAGTTCATACCAACTCAACCTATCGCTATGCGAATTGAAGAATTACTGGAGGGTGTAAAAGCCGAACTTGCAGTAAAAATATACGGTGACGATCAAAAAGTTTTAGATTCCATTGCTAAGTCTATTCAGGATAAACTCCAAGGAATAGATGGATTGGAAGAGATGGAGGTTGAAGTTCAACTTGGTCAAGCTCAAATTAAAATAGAACCAAATTATTTAGCTCTTGCTCGTTATGGCATAAGTGTTGATGAAGTAATGAGTGTTATTCGTAATGGAATTGGCGAAGAAGCAGTTTCTGAAAAGATAGAAGGAATCCGTCGTTTTGGTATTGTTCCCAAGATAAAAGACGCGAAAAAAGATATTGAATCCGTAAAAGCCGTAACAATGCGTTCAAATAGTGGAGCACTGGTGAGTTTAGATCAAATTTGCGATATCACTGTGAGTCATGGCCCATCTTTTATTAAACGTGAGAATCTTAGTAGATACATGGTTTTATCTATGGAAGTCGAGAATAGAGATGTCGCATCTTTTGTTGATGAGGCTAATAAGATTATTCAAGAACAAGTAACTATTCCAAATGGCTATTATATAGGATGGGCTGGTGACTTTAAAAACATGAAAGAAGCTACCTCAAAGTTAATGATAATTATTCCAATTACTATGTTTTTAGTTGTCTTACTTCTTTACACGGCATTCAACTCTATCTCAAAAGCTATGCTTATCTTGATAAATGTTCCTTTTGGCTTTATTGGTGGAATTATTGCCCTGCTTTATACAGATATTTATCTCTCCGTATCAGCAGTTATAGGCTTTTTAGCTATATTTGCCATCGCTATTTTAAATGGTATTGTATTGGTTAGTTTCATTGATGAGTTAAGAGTAAAATTTTCTCATATTACTTTAGAAGTATTAATAAAGGATGCAACACTATTAAGATTACGTCCAGTACTCATGACAGCATTTACTACACTCTTTGGTATTTTACCATTGCTTTACGCAACTGGTGTGGGAAGTGAAATACAGTACCCTCTTTCAGTAGTAATTACTGGTGGAATCATTAGTTCAACGTTATTGACTTTATTGATACTTCCTTCAACCTATTTGTTGTTTTACAACAAAAAACATATTGTAGAAGAAATTTAAACTAATCACAATGGAACAACAGTGCCTTAATATAGGCTTTAAAAAGTGTCTTTGCGCACTTTTTCAAACAAAGG
Organism: Sulfurimonadaceae bacterium; assembly: GCA_016744905.1. Lineage (GTDB taxonomy): Bacteria > Campylobacterota > Campylobacteria > Campylobacterales > Sulfurimonadaceae > BB10. The sequence continues at coordinate 9,784 of JADGDM010000089.1, forward strand.
ATTACAATGAAAATAATTATGATAATAGTACTGTCTCTGACATTATATGCCTCGAGTAAAGAATTAAGTCCATCAGAGTATAAATCTATACACAATCACAGCAATAGGCCTGTGCTAAAGATGGGGAAACGAAGTAATATGCATAAACTACACAATGTTACTGAAGAGGAAGCAAAAATAAT
>JADGDM010000090.1 GCA_016744905.1 Sulfurimonadaceae bacterium
GGGTGGTACGATTAAAAGAATCACTGAACATTTGAATCCAAGGGGTGCAAGAGTTGTGGCATTGGAAAAACCAAGTGATAAAGAGACCTCTCAGTGGTATTTTCAAAGATATGTTAAACACTTACCCAGTGCGGGTGAGATAGTACTTTTTGACAGAAGTTGGTATAACCGTTCAATGGTTGAACCTGTTATGGGGTTTTGTAGCGAAAGACAACATCATAAATTTTTAAAAGACGCGCCTGAATTTGAAGATATGATTGTTGATGAGGGAATACAGATATTTAAGTTTTACTTCTCAGTGTCGAAAGATGAACAAGCCAAAAGGTTTAAAGCAAGAGAGACAGATCCTCTTAAGCAGTATAAACTCTCACCAGTAGACAAAGAGTCTCAAAAGTTATGGGATGAGTACTCTTTGGCTAAATTTATGATGCTCAGTGCAACGCATACCGAAGCAGCCCCTTGGACTATTGTTAAAAGTGACAATAAAAAAAGAGCACGTATTAACTGTATCAAGCATATATTGAATTTTATCGACTATCCAGATAAAATCAGTAAAAAAGAGATAGTTGTGGATCCAGAGATTATAATCTATGGCCGCGATGAAGCGATATCTATGGAAAAAGTATTTAAATTTTCACTCAAAAAGTAAGTCTATTTTTGAGTGTTTAAACTAAAACTGAACAGTAAATAGAGTTCCCTCTCTAGGTTTTGAGTAAACATCAATATTAAGATCATACTCCAGTGTGATTTTTTTCACGATACTAAGACCGATACCAAAGCCACCTGCTTGTTTTGTAGCGCGCTCAAAGCGCTCAAATATTTTAGCTAACTTCTCTTCTTCTATACCAATTCCATAATCTTTAATACTAAATAATCCATTTTTTAAGTTGACCTCTATTTTTGAGAGAGGCTCTGAGTATTTGATGGCATTGCTGATAAGGTTTCCAAAAAGCATGATTAGTTTTGTCTCTTCTATTTTAAATTCAAATGGCTCTGTTTGAATGATAATTTGGATACGTTTACTTTGAGCCAGTTCTTGATAGTACTCTACTGATTGTTCAAGTACTGTGGCTATCTCTAGCGCGCTGGGTTTGAGGATTTCTGATTCAAATGACAAGTAGGAGAGTGCATTATAAATATCAAAAAGTTGTTTGGTAGAAATGGAGATATTTTTTAGACTTTTCTCATCATAGGTTTGTTTTTTTAAGGCACGTGATACGGACATACTTAGCGCAGTTATTGGCGTGTTGAGTTCATGTGCAGTATCATGAACAAAGTCTTCTATCTGTTTTATCTTTTGGTGTAGGGGACGCATAAAAAAACGTGAAAGAAAGATGGCCAAAACAATCATAATAGCAATAAAAAAGATAAGACTTATCAAGATATTTTTCTTCAGCGTGCTGAGCTTTTGGGAGAGTTGGTTTGATTGAACGATGACAAATTTGGTGTTGAGATGTCTCTGAGGGGCGTCTGAGATTAAAATATTGAAGGCACCGAGTTCAAAATAATCTGCTTTACTTGGAAAAAAATCCGCATACAGTGCACCATAAAAGAGCTCATTTTCTATATCGACAAGCGCAATAAAGATATCTTTTTCAAGTTTTATACTCTCAAAATCCAGCGCACTACCTTGCATATGGGCGCTAATGATTTGACGTGATAGTGTATCTGCGATATGTTCAAGTTTATAATATTCATTACTTTGTAGAGAATTTCTCTGTGCGCTGAAGTACCAGTAAGAGCTAAGGAGTATAAAAAGCGTTGAAGAGAGTATGTAGAGAGATAAAAATGCGTATAGTGATCTTTTTTCTAAATTATTCAAAACGGTAGCCTTCCCCTCTGATATTTAATATCCGTTCTTTACCAAGAAGTTGTCGAAGTCTTTTTATGTAAGTACGGATAGTATCTGAAGAGGGCATGGATTCATAAGTGTAGAGATTTTGAAGTAATTCGTCATTTGAAATAACTTTTGAACGATTTTTGAGTAGATAGTGTAGCAGTTCACTCTCTTTAGGTGAAATGGAGAATGTTTTATCATTAATTAAAAGCTGATGTATCTCTGGGCTGAATCTTATCTCTTCAGAGATACAAACCTCTTCCTCAATCAAAAACTGGCGTCTAATATTTTCAATGCGCGCCTGCAACTCTTCAAGTTCAAAAGGTTTACGAATAAAATCATTGGCACCAAGTTTAAAACCTTCTTGTAGGTATTTTAACTCTTGATAGGCGGTGATAAAGATTGTGGGCGTTGTATCATTAAAAGTGCGTAAAGTTTTTAAAAGTTCCATTCCTGAGATACCGGGAACATTAATATCAAAGATATAGAGGTCATAATGATTATCTTCTGCTTTTTCCAGCGCGCTGTGTGAATTAAAACAGTGGGTTACTTCGTAAAATTCATTTAAAAAATCACTAAGGGTATCTGCAATAACAGGATCATCTTCTAAAAAAAGTATTTTCATTCACGTAGTGTAGCAAAAAATCATCCGCATTTACCCGGAGCACATTTCATGACACTCTCTTTTTTAGACATACTTTCTCCACATTTATCCGCACCACATTTCATTTTATCTGTTGTACTATTTTCTTTGCCACATTTGAGTATGAGTTTCTTTCCATGAGGATCACGTACACAGTTGTATGCCATCTTTGTTGTTTCAGCATTGATAACACAGTCTCTTCTTGAGTCATCATCGCGCATTTGTGTCAATAGGTTCTTCTTCTTTTTTTCTATGGCAGAGTTCCCATCAAACATATTGGCACCACATTTTCCTGCGCCACATTTCATCCCTGGAACAGTTGCACTTGCTTCTTTTTTTTCAGTACATCCTGCAAACAGTAAAAAAATGGACAATATAAATATTATTTTACGCATCATTGTTCTCCTTCTTGAGTTTTTTAAAAGCATACACTTCATAGAGTATTGGAATGATAAGAAGACTAAGTACAGCAGAACTAATCACACCCCCAAGCATTGGTGCCGCAATACGCTGCATCACTTCACTTCCTACCCCGGTTGTATACATAATAGGGGCAAGTCCTGCTAAGATGGCAAATACTGTCATAAGTTTTGGACGAATGCGCTGAACAGCACCTTCATAAATAGCGGTTCTTAAGAGTTGTTTATTGAAGGTGTGGGCATATTTGTCTTTTGCCTCTTGTACACTTTCTTGAAGGTATACTATCATGACGATAGCCGTCTCTGCCGCAACACCCAGCAAAGCTAGAAATCCTACGATAACAGCAATACTCATAGAAAAATTCAATATATCTATATAAATCAATCCCCCCAGAAGTGCAAAAGGGAGGGTGAAAAAGATGATGAGTGTAGGAACTATCTCTTTAAGTGCAAAGTAAATCAGTATGAAGATACTTAAAATAACCGAGGGAATAATCCACCTAATCTTTTCCATCGCAGAAGCCAAGTATTCAGACTGTCCCGCCCATTCAACATAATATCCCGCTTCAAAGTTGATACTATCAATGAGTGCTTTGGCTTCTTCTTTATACTCCGTTGCACTAACGCCTTGATTTGGCGTAATAGATATAAAGGTTACGGGCGTTGCCATCTCTGACTTGATTACCGAAGCGCTCTGTCTATAGAGCACTGTTGCAAAAGTACGCAGTGGCACAAAACCTAAAGAGGTTTTAATCATTATGTTTTGAATACTTTTAAGACTTCTCCGTTCATCTTCTTCCAAACGCAAGGTAATGGGATAACGTTCTAGCCCCTTATACATAGTTGATACTCGCATTCCACCAATGGCCAGAGAAGTGTAGTCTAAAAGAGTCTCTTTTGTTAGGTTGTAGTGCGCTAGGCTGTCGGTATTGATATTTATATCAAGATAGTAACCGGCACTGGCTTGATCAGAGACTACGGTCGATGTCTTATCAAAATCTCGGAGTTTCTCTTCAATTATTTTTCCATATTTTTGTAATCCATCAGGAGATTTTCCATAAAGTTTTATGCCCAAAGGGGTACGTATTCCACTAAGAAGCATATCTATACGTCCACGAATAGGGTATGTCCATGAGTTGATAAGTCCGGGGACTTGAAGTGCTTTATCCAACTCATCTCTAAGTTTATTGTAGGTCATTCCCTCTCTCCATTGATCTTTTGGCTTAAAAGTAATGACTGTTTCCAACATCCCAAGTGGGGCAGGATCAGTCGCAGTGTCTGCGCGTCCACCCTTTCCAAAAACAGTTTCAACTTCAGGAAATGATTTAATAATCATATCTGTCTTTTGAGTAAGGGCTTTTGATTGATCTATCGAGATGCCATACGGAGTTACAGGCATATACATGATACTTTCTTCATTGAGTACCGGCATAAATTCCCATTTTAAACTTTTATATAGAGGAATCATGGTTCCAAGAGAGAGTAAGGCAAGTATTAAAATAAGATATTTTAATTTAAGGCCATAAATGAGGATAGGATGATAGAGCCAGATAAAAAAACGGTTTAGTGGATTTTTTCGTTCACTAAGAATTTTACCTTTGATAAAAAATATCATAAGAGCAGGCACAAGTGTGATACTGAGTAGCGCACCTGCACTCATGGCAAATGTTTTAGTAAAAGCAAGGGGTGAAAAAAGTTGTCCTTCTTGACCACCAAGGGCAAAAATAGGTAAAAATGAGACAACAATAAGCATAAGTGCAAAAAATATGGGACGACCAACGGTTTGTGAGGAGCGGAGAATAATAGAGATACGTTCTTCTTTATTAGGCACTCTTTTTTGCTTCTCTTCAAATTTATACAACATTTTATGTGCATTTTCAATCATTACAATACTGGCATCGACCATCGCACCGATGGCAATAGCAATTCCCCCTAGAGACATAATATTTGAGCCAATATCAAAAAGATACATAAGTGAAAAAGTGGTACCAATTGTTAAAGGGAGAATAATTAAAACAATGAGTGAAGATCGAAAGTGCATTAAAAATAGACCGATGATAAAAATGACTATAATACTCTCTTCGATAAGGGTCACTTTTAAAGTGTCTATAGCGCGCTCGATTAGAGAAGAACGATCGTAAACTGTAACCACATCTACGCCATCAATTTTTAACTCTTTCATCTTTTTATGGATACGTTTTATAGCAGAATAAACATCTTCACCATATCGAAGTAGGACAATTCCTCCAACGACTTCACCCTCTCCATTCAAGTCCGCGATACCTCGGCGCGCTGAGGGAGTAAACTCGACTCTAGCGATATCTCCTATAGTGAGTGGAATTCCTGATTGGGTATTAATAACAAGGTTTCTAATGTCATCTAAGTTTTTAATATATCCTTTTGCCTGAACCATCCACTCAAAACCATTTTCAATAACGATTCGACCACCCGTGTCACTGTTGTTTTGTTTGAGTGTACGTGCTAGGTCTTGAATGCTTAAATTGTAACGAATCAGATTTTCATTATTTATGCTCACTTGGTAACTGGGAATAAAACCTCCGATGGAAGCGACTTCAGAAACGCCATCGACGCCCATGAGCGCATATTTATAATAATAGTCTTGTATACTGCGTAATTCAGCAAGGTTTTTTGTTTTAGAGTAGAGTGCATACTCATAGGCCCATCCAACGCCTGAAGAATCAGGACCTAAAGAGACATTCATGGAAGCTGGAAGTTGTGCTTGGAGAGAAGAGAGTTGTTCTAAAATACGGCTTCTTGCCCAGTAAAGATCAGTATCTTCTTTAAAAATAATATAAATAAGTGCATTTTCATAAGTAGAGTATCCACGTACGGTTTCAATATTGGCGATGGATAAAAACTGAGAGACTAGTGGATAGGTGCCTTGATCTTCAATAATTTCAGGTGACTGTCCTGCCCAGTTTACCTGCACGATGACTTGTGGAGGAGATAGGTCTGGCAGAGCGTCAAGAGGAGTATTTCGTATAGAGTAAAAAGAGGCGATACTTAAAAATAGTGCCATCATTAAAATAAGAAACTTATTTTTGATACTAAAGGAAATAATATTTTCTATCATCTTATACTCCTTTAGTATAGTGCATTAATTTGCGCATCAGAGTCCATCATAAATAGTGCATTATCTACTACTTCATCACCTTCATCAAGACCTTTTATAATACGATAGGTATTAGAATCTAAAGTTTCGACGTCTACTGCAAAAGGTTCATATTCTCCTTGAAATTCACCTACTAAAAAGACATAATACTTTCCATTTTTATGAATAACCGCAGTTCTAGGCAGTGTCAACTCTATGTGCGCTTTAGCAGAAGCATAGACAGTAGCATACATACCTGGAAGCAGTTTATGAGAGGCGTTTTTAACACGTAGTCTAAGTGTTAGTGTTGATTCTTTTGTGTCGAGTAGAGGATATAAAAGGGCATTTGATGTTGTATATACATGTGTAAGACCTTTGAAATGAAGCTGATAAGATTCAATACTGTCTAGCTTAGCGCGCTGGTACTCAAAGAGTTTGACTGCGATCCACACTTCGTCCAAATTAACAATTTCAAAAAGCTTTGATTTGGCATTAAAGGCAGAACCTTTTGAAATATTTTTAGTGAAAAGATATCCATTAACTGGAGAATAGATAGTAGTGTTGATGGAAGCTTTTTTAGATGAAGTCACTTCATCAATCTCTTTTTTAGAGACTCCTAGGAGTTCAAGTTTCAGTCGGGCACTCTCTAGCATCCCTTTATTTGGACGAGTTTTGGTGTATTTGTAGGCATTAAGATATTCATCTTTAGCCTTATACACTTCTGGAGAGTAGAGCGTTAGTAGTGGGTCACCTTTATGTATACGTTTATATATTTTGTTTGCGTATAGCTTAACAACATAACCACCAAAACGAGGTGAGATAACTTGCTTTCTCTCTTCATCAGTCTGTACATATCCATAACTTTTGATAGATTGTGCAAAAGATTGTTGTTTGACCTTCGTGGTTTGCACATTAAAAAGTTGTATCACAGTTTCCTCTTTTGCAAAAATCATAAGGGGTATACTAAGTAGCAGTAGTTTAATCGTTAGTTTCATTTTAATTCTCCATTTAAGGCTGATATTTTTGCACGCTGCGTGTTAAAATTACTCACAGCACGGATACTTTTTTGTTCCAGTTTTAATTTTTTAATCAATATATCAATGTATTTAAATAAATCTCCACCTGTTGAGATAGATGAACTAGAGAGTTCAAACATATGTTCCAGCTGAGGTAGTGCACTGTCATTGATAATATGGTAGATCTCTGAGGCTGATTTCATTTGAGCGTAGGCTGTTTTAAATTCACTATTGATTAAAAGTTTTACATCTGTACTTTGTGCGTGTGAAGAGAGGGCGAGATTTTGCATCTCTGCTTCTTTTTCATTTTCTGTTTTATAGATAGGTAGGCGCATTGAAATTCCAAAACTAAGATAGTCCTCAAAATTTTCACGATAAGAGTAAGCTGCTTGAAGATTGATATCAGGATAGTTACTTAATCCAATGTTCTTAATAAGTGCTTGTGACTTTTTTATCTCTTTTTGTTTGAGTGTGATTCTATGATTATTTGAAAGATTATTTCTCAAATATTCGATACTTTTCATATCAGAGATAGACAGTTGAATGTCAAGTGTGCTGATCTCAAAAGAAGTGAGATACGAGAGTTGCGCATAGGCACTGATAATGTTGGCTTGTAGAGAACTAAGTTGAATTCGAAGTTCAGAAAGCGTCAATTCAGCTGACATAATTCCCATATGTTGATTGTCAGAAGTGGAGGTGTATGATTCTGAGAGTTTAATGTTTTGTTTGGTTAGTGTTTCATACTCCGTGATACTTTTATAGATATTTTCAAGTTCCCATATGATGTAAGCTTGTTTTTTAATAGAGAAGACTAATTCTGTTTTCATTTCAAGTAAATTTTCATTTAATATATCTTTGTTCGCAGTAGCAATACTTTTTGTAGAGTCTCTTTTTCCAAAATAAGGAAGTGTTTGCCTAAATGCGATACTTTTTTGACTCATAGGTTCGTTGGCATCGATGGTGTTTTGACTGTAAGTTAATGTCGGATTTGAAAATTGATTCGAAGCATTGATATTTGATTGACTGGCATCTATTTTATGTCGTATCGATTCCAGTGTAGGATGTTGTGCTAAAGCAGTATGTATAATTTCATCTAAGGTAAGTGCATAAAGATTGAAAGATAAAAGAGTAAAAAGTAGAAAAAGATGTTTCATTAGAACTTTCCTTATAAATCACTATTATATCTGCACAGTGTGAAGTTTGTGTGAATAGTGACTATAAGAGAGTGAATTATTTTAGAGAGTTAAGGGTGGATATAACCTTCTTTTCTAACTTACTTACAATATCGTAAGCTTTAGAGTCTTGCGCAACGGGAGATGGTTTAACAAAGAGCAATGTAGTTTTTCCATCTTTCTCTATAAGAGTAATACGGATCGGGCATAATGCCATCATGTCAGGATCAGTATTAGAGATATAATTACCAAAAAAGCCATTACACGCAATAATGGCTTTGATAGCAGAGAGTTCTGAAGTATTAAACTCTTTACCAAACTTTTTTGGAAGACCTGCTTGTCTGAACTTTTTCAAGATGTCAATTTGCGAGACAACGATAAGATGATTTGAATCTAGTGCTTGAATCAATTGAGGATAAATAAGATCAATTTTTTTATCAATAGTAAGTTTGAAAATATCTCCAGCAAAGAGTGAAACGGATAGAAGAAGGGTGAATAAAATACTTTTCATGTTGAATCCTTATGTAAACTGATTTGATTATAGTCGATAGTTTGTGAAAAATTTGTGAAAAATAAGATGAATCATGGAATTAATAAAGAAATTGGGCTAATATGTTTATTGAAATTAATATGGAAAATAATAATGATAGAGTTTAGTGAATTAAAAGAGATTGTAGAAATGTGGATCAACGATGATGAGTGGGATACCCTTGATCATAGTGAAAATAAGTATTACTCAGAGATGATTAATTCCTTTAAAGAAAAGGGTGTTGACAATATTGAGACGGATGATATTATTGAGATCTTAGTTGACAAGCTCCGTGATAAATATCACAACTATGGAGAAGATGAAGTTATGGGCGAAGTATATGAACATATTGCTGTTATCGATGAAGACCTATATAGTATAAACAAAGAGGAAGATTAATGGAGCCAGTATTATATTTTTTAAGATCTTCAGAACAATTTGTTGTTGATGATATTTTATATTACGCAGCGCGCTTAGATGATGAAAATAAAACTTTAAAAGACTACCCTGGACTTTCAGTCTATCGTGACCTATATGGAAAACGTTCAGGAGACTTGGGTGTTTATGCAATGATAGGTTCAGAAGTGGCGGGTGCAGCGTGGGTAAGAATAATGAACAGTCCAAAAGGTTATGGCTATGTAAATGATGAGACACCTGAATTGGTGCTGGGTGTGAAACCACAATTTCGTAACAATGGGTTAGGGACAGCTTTAATGGAACATATAATAAGAGAAGTTCCTCATTTTTATAATCAGATGAGTTTATGTGTACGTGATACCAATCCTGTAGTTAGTCTTTACAGGCGTTTAGGTTTTGAAACAATAGAAAATTCGGAAGTGATAACAAATGATAGAAGAGTATTTACTATGAAAAAAGTATTTACAAGTGAAGAGAAAGAGATAGAAGTGATAAATCAGGATGCACAAGACAGATTATTAGCACTAAAATACCCCACAAAGTCCCATTAAACGGGCTTTTCCCCTACATCCCACAATAAATTATCAAATTCTTTTAAAAACCTCTTGACATTAAAGAACGTTTCTCCTATAATTCCCATCCACAAACGATGAGTCGCAAGAGATTGAGACACAGAGACTTCGAGTTGAAGCCTACTGAACGAGAGTAACGCCGTT
>JADGDM010000091.1 GCA_016744905.1 Sulfurimonadaceae bacterium
ACATTTTGAGTGGCTATTCCTGCGTGGTCAGTCCCTGGTTGCCAAAGAGTTTTATAACCATCCATACGCTTGTAACGCGTAATAATATCTTGAAGAGTAAATGTAAGTGCGTGACCAATGTGCAAACGTCCTGTGACATTTGGTGGAGGCATCATAATTGAAAAGTTTTTATTCTCTTTTTGAATAGATTTATTTCCATCTATTTCAAAGTATCCACGTGATTCACACGTCTCATAATAGAGGTCTTCTATATGTTTTGGATCGTAAGTTTGTTTTGACATAAAGTATCCTGTAGGTACGTTTAATTTTGAGCAAATAATAGCAAAATGTATGTAAAAAAGGGGTAAAAATTTGGTACATTATTTGCTATGTTAAGTTATACAAATAATAAATAGGAAATGAAGATGACATATAGTGTAAAATCAGAAATTTTGGGCTTTGGAAATATTGATAAAATGGACTTTAGTGAGATTGATGAGTTATTCTCAACACTACGTGCTACAGATAATGATGATATCTCATTTACATTGGTTAACCCTTACAAATTAAGAGAGTACTCTTTTGATCTACCATTAGCGATTAAAGCGCTTTTAGAAATAGATGAATACTCAAAGGTGGTGGTTTATAATATTTTACTGATTCAATCTCCGTTAGATGACTCTACTGTTAATTTTTTATCTCCAATAGTTTTTAATCAAGATAACGCTACTATGGCGCAGGTGGTTTTAGAAGCTACTAAATACCCAGAATTTTCTCTGGTTGAAACACTTAAGTCATTTAAAAAATAAGTACTGCCTAATATAGTGATAACTTCTAGGGTGCTTTTATAGGAGCCCCTTGCCACTCTCAAAACTTAATCAAGAACAATTGTCTGCCGCAACTGCCAAACGTGGTCAAAATCTTATTATCGCCTCAGCAGGTACGGGTAAGACTTCAACTATTGTAGGTCGGATAGGTTTTCTATTGAATTCTGGTGTAAAACCGGAAGAGATACTCCTTTTGACGTTTACAAATAAAGCTGCAGCTGAAATGTTAGAAAGAATAGGTCAGTATTTTCCTTCTGCTATTGTTGGAAAAATTGATGCAGGTACTTTTCATGCGGTAAGCTATAGATGGTTGAAAAAAAGTGATGCACGACTGGTTTTAAAGCAACCACGTGAACTTAAAACACTATTTAGAAGTGTATATGAAAAACGCTCTTTTCATCAGATTGATGGAGAGAGTGAGGCTTATGGAGGGAACTACCTTTATGATATATACTCTTTTTATCAAAATACACAGTTAGATATGTATTTTGAAGATTGGATTAAAAAAGAGCAGGGTGGACATGAAGTATATGCCCATATTTATGCTGATGTTGTGGATGAATTTGAAGCATTAAAAACACAGTATGGCTTTATGAACTTCAATGATTTACTCTTAAAGATGCGTCAATACGCACTTAAAACTGATGTCGGCTATAAAGAGATATTGGTGGATGAATATCAAGATACAAATATTTTACAGGGTTCGCTAATTGATGCAATGAATCCTCCCTCTCTCTTTTGTGTAGGTGACTATGATCAAAGTATTTACGCCTTTAATGGGGCTGATATTAATATTATTGGAAGCTTTAATAAAAAATACACAGAAGCGAAGGTACATACATTAAATAAGAATTATCGTTCTACTTCTCCTATTCTCTCTTTGGCATCAAGAATAATTGCATATAATGAACGAATTTATCCTAAAAATCTAGAAGTTACGCGTACTAAATATTCACATGTACCTAAATTACTAATTTATGATGAATTGTTTGAACAGTATCACTCTTTAGCCCAGATGATTAAAAATAGTTCTACTGATTATGAAAATATTGCTGTTATTTTTCGTAATAACTCTTCCGCCGATGGAATAGAAGCTACATTGCGCGAGCTTGAAATCCCTTGTAGGCGTAAAGGTGGTACTAGCTTTTTTGATGCTAAAGAGATCAAAGCAATTTTAGATATATATACAATTATTATTAATGAAAATGATATGATGGCTTTCATACATCTGTTTGAATTTGCTAAAGGAGTTGGGAGTTCTATCGCAAAAGAGATTTATATTGCGCTTAAAACTTTAGGACATGGCTCTATTTTACATGGATTATATTCTCCTGATTTAACTATAAACAATCCTTTTGAAAAACGAAAGGTCTCTCATCAACTTGGTTTATTTGATGATTTCTTAGAATTAGGATCTAGAGGACGTTTTGCTATGTTAGGATTTGAGAAGAAGTTTTTAGATTCTCCTCTTTTAAAACACCCTAAATTAACAAAAGATGCTGCTATATATCTGCATGATTTTTATTTACTCTTTCGTAATTTAAAAGGTATGAAAAAACCCAATACCGTAGTAAAAAAGATTGTAACATCAGACCTTTATTCAAAAATTGTAGATTATTTATCAACCAAGCGCGCTACACAAAAAGATATGAAAATTGATGAAAAACAGAAGTCTGAATCAAAAGAAAGAATTTTAAGAAAGGCACAGATATTAGATGAATTATCTAAGCCCTACAGTGATCATGAAAGATTTTTAAATGCCATGATTTTAGGTTCTCAGGATTTGACACAAGGTGAAGGAGTGCATCTTTTAAGTATTCATGCTTCTAAAGGATTAGAGTATGAAGAAGTTTATGTTATTGACTTAATGGATGGCCGTTTTCCCAATAGAAAGCTTATGTCTCGTGGAGGTAGTTTGGATGAAGAGCGAAGACTATTTTATGTGGCAGTAACACGTGCTAGAGATATTTTATATCTTAGTTATGCACGCAACGATAAAATAAAGAGCCTGAGCTTTGTTCCATCACAGTTTTTGTATGAAGCTGGAATGGTAGATGAAGATGAAGCATATAAATCACTCTTGAAAAAGAGTGAAAAAAGTGAGGAGGGAGAATAATTAATTAAGACTATTTTTCTTTCTTAAAGAAGATTAATGCCTTCCTTTCGCCGCTTTACCCATATCCCACATAGGCAAGAAAATACCAAGAGCCATTAGAATTACAAGTCCTGCAATTAGGGCCAGCATAATAGGTTCTATTGCTTCTGATAATCCATCAATTATAGCATCAAATTTCATTTTATAATAATCAGTTACTTTTTCCAACATAGCATCTAACTGACCAGATGATTCCCCTGCTGTTATCATTTGAATGATCATATTTTCAAAGAGACCGGTATCAACAAGTCCATTTGTAAGAGTTCCACCTTTTTCAACAGCTGTTCTAACACCATTCAATTTATTCTTAAGTGGAAGGTTGTCGACCATTGCAACGGAAGTTTCTAAGGCTTCTGCAATTGGAATACCTGCTTTAATTAACTCTGAAAAAACTAAAGTAAATCGACTGAGAGTAGCATACATAATGATGCCTTTAATAAGATAAACTTTAAGTAAAAATTGATGAAATCCAAATCGAAATTTTTCTACATGTTCTAATAGATATTTAAAAATCATATAAAATACAATTATTATGCTAATTACTTCTAGTCCATAATTATTGATGGCTTGTTCCATTCCTAATAAAATTTTTGTTGGAAGTGGTAAATCGGCTCCAAGTTTAGCAAAAATTGATTTAAATTTTGGCACTACATAGGATATAAGTACGGTGAAAGCAATAGCCATTGCTATCATTACATTACGAGGATAAGCCATTGCTTTTTTAAATTTAATAATATTTTTTCTAATTTCTTCTAACATATCTGCAAGCGAGTGGAGTGATTCAGCCATATTACCTGTCTTTTCACCAAGTTGAATCATTGCAATGGTTAAGTTACCAAGCTGATATCGAAAATTTCCCATAGAATCTGAGAGACTAAGCCCTGAATTAATATCTTCGGCAACTTTGGAAAGTATCTCTTCTAAATTTTTATCATCTGTTGAATTTGCCAATTCTTTTAAGGAGTCATGAATAGAAATTCCGGCATTCGCCATGACTGCCAGTTGTCTAATAGCTGCAATTAAAGCATCTTGCTTGATTTTCTTCTTTTTAACATTTTTAAGAAGAGTATCTTTAAGTTTCAATATTTGATCAGAAAAAGGAGGGGACGATTCATCAATTTTAATGATAATACCTGTGAATTTTATTTTAGCCAGATAATGTGCTTCTTTTTTACTTTCTGCATAGAATCCATGCTCAGATTTTGTACCTTTAGCCAGAACTGTTGCGTTAAAATATTTCATTGTTTTGCTACCTTTAAAATTTCGTCAAAAGTTGTTTTACCCTCAATCGCTTTTCTTATACCATTGGCAAATAGGCCTTCAAAACCCTCTTCATTGGCTTTTTCCATAATAACATCTTTAGATGCCCCTTTTGCAATAAGACTTGAAATTGCAGTTGAAATTGGAAGAACCTCACATATCATCTCTCGGCCCATATACCCTGAATCATTACATTCTCTACATCCTTGACCTTTTTTAAATACAGTACCTTCTGGAATTAAGTCTTTATAATCTTCCAAAGCAGAAAGTGGCAATTTATCTTCAACTTGACAATGTGAACAGATCTTCCGAATAAGACGTTGAGCTTGTACTGCTACCAATGCACCACTAATTAAGTAAGATTGGACTCCCATATCTACCATACGAGGGATTGCACTGACTGCATCATTAGTGTGCAAAGTGGAAATAACAAGGTGACCTGTCAGAGCAGCCTTAATTGCAATTTCTAATGTTTCATGATCACGAATTTCACCAATCATGATTTTATCGGGATCTTGACGAAGAATGGAGCGTAATGCGTCAGCAAATGAAAGTCCTACTTTTGCACTAACTTGAACTTGTTGGATAAGATTCATTCTGTACTCAACAGGATCTTCTACTGTAATCACTTTTTCTTCAACGCTTCGAAGTTCATTTAATGCGCCATAAAGTGTTGTTGTCTTTCCACTACCGGTGGGTCCTGTCACTAAGATAAGACCAAATGGTGACATAAGACTGGTATGTAGTTTTTGATAACTTCCTGAATCCATACCTGCTTCTTCTAGCTTTACCAATGCTTTTTGCTTGTCAAGTACACGTAAAACTATAGATTCTCCGTAAAGTATAGGTAATGTAGAGATACGAAAGTCAAATTCTCTATCACCAACATAAGATGAAAAACGACCATCTTGAGGTTTTCTTTTTTCAGCAATATCAAGATTTGCAAGAAGCTTAATCCGCGAAGCCAGTGGAGGATAAATATCTTTATCAAAAATAAATATTTCAGCCAGTTTACCATCAACACGACCGCGAACTGCACAGTTTTTTCCTGATGGTTCAATATGAATATCACTTGCACGACCTTTTATACAGGCTTTTAAAATAACTTCAATAAGTTGTAGTATAGAAGAAGCTTCTTGCTGCTCTTCCATGGATGAAATTGAGTTAAGTTCATTACGTATATTGGTTACCAACTCTTTTACACTATCTTTAAGTTCCATCTTAAATAGATAAGCAGAAATTTGTTTTTTTGTTGCCACTTGTATTTTGATTGGTTTTCTTGGAAATAGACGTTGGATGGCTTCTTGTGCATCAATATCCATTGGATCATGAAAGACAACATTGACGTTTAACTCATCTTGGGAAATTGGCATAACAGTGAATTTTTGTAGTTGAACGAGTGGTACTCTCTCCGCCAGTCTATAATCCATATCAATTGAATCTAAATCAATATATGGTATTTCCATTACTTCTGCTAGATATTCTAAGATAGCATCATCTTGTATGAAATCATATTGATCAATAATATCTAAATTGTAACGACCTGAACGTACTTGCTCGACTATAAAGCGTTTAACAAAATTTGAAGAAACTACACTTAAAGAGATGAGTGTCTCAAGAATATTTACAAGATCAACCCCACGTGACGTTAATCTCTCAATCTGACGAGCAGTAATATGTTTCTTTTCAAGTAAGTCAGCTGTAATTCTATCCAATTTATTTCCTATCTAAATGTATGACGATGAGTCATTATTGTATCATAATAGCTTTCAATAATCATTTTGTTAGTATTATTTTGTTTTATTATATACAGTTTGTAGCTAAGTTTATCATTTGTCTCATCATGAAAAGTATATATTGCATGTTTTAAGTGTTTACCTTCCTTTTGATATAAGTCGAATACCTTTGATAGAATATGCTCCGTTGAAGGAAAAATTAGATTATCTAGTTCCGTATTATCAAGTAAAGAGTGAAAAAGTAAATTTTTTTGCATAAGCAATACAGAAAAATATGCGGCATTACTTCTGGACTCCGGAGAGTTTTTTAAATAAGTTATTGTTTGTGCGAGCCTATCTATATAATCAGCTTTCAAGCAAGAAAAAGCATAGATAGATACATACTCTTCATCTTTTTTATTGGAGTTGAATTGACTTAAACCAAGTTTACAAGCAGATAAGTAATTTTTATTTTGATATAAGTTATAGATATCTTTTTTTATATTTGCTTGTAGTGATAGAGTGAAAAAAAATAGAATTAATAGATATTTCATTTAAAGTTTCCTGTATTAATTTCATTTAACAAGGATGTGGCTTTAATAGAATTACTTTGTTTGATGTAGTTCTTTAAAGTACTTTTTGCCATTTCAACTTGATTTAGTTTAACCAAGGATTTTGAAAAAATCAACCAACTTTCTTCTATATCTCTATTAAGTTGATTTGTCATAAGTGCATAATTATATGATTTTTCATATTCTTTCATTGAGTAGTATTTTCTCGCAATGAAAAGACTTAATGCAGGTTTTTTGCTTTTTTTGAATCTGTTGATAATATTTTGTAGTTCCCGTGTCCCAGACTCTCTTTTTATATTAAAAGTTTCATCTTTAATTAGAACTGGGGAGGGGTCCTTTTCCCTTGGTACGATACTCTCTGAAGGTATTTCCTCTATATCTGGTATAATATTTGAGGATGTATCTTTCTCTTTAATCAAAGGTAATGAATTGTTTTCATTTTCGATAGTTGGTTCATTGATTAGATCTTCTTCGATTTCATACATAAAATTAAAAGAAGGTTTTAAAACTAGCTTTTCTTTAGGCATGAGTACTTTTTCTACTATAGGCGGAGTTAGAATCACTTTTTTCTCTATTCTTGTGGTGTCCTTAATTACTGCTATCGTATTATTATTTTCAATTAAAATAGGGATAGAACTGTTGTTTTTATCAATTAATGAAGGAATTTGATCCTTTGACGGCCATATAATATAAAGAATACTTAATACAGATATTGAAAATAAAGAAACTATAATCGGTGTGTATTTTTGAATTTTATATTTAATCCAACGTCGTTCTAATTCATGTATATTAAGCATTAATAAGACCTGATTCTAGAGCTGCCATTTCAATTAATTTATTTGACACTTTATTATAATCTAATTTACTTGGTTGATTTTCTTCATACCATTCATAGATAGAAAAAAGGGTAAAAATTAATTTATTGGTTTGTCTGTAGTTTCCATTTGTAAATTTATGTATTAACTTAATGTTTTTTTCATTGAACATATTTGCAATATCAAAACAGTTTACTTTCATAAGCTTCTTTTGAACATATTTGGTCAGTTCTGGACCTGTTGCATTTACCAGTTCAATACTTTCCCATATTCTAGTTTGGAAATGTTCTTTAGCAATAAGGTCTTCTTTCTCTGTCTTATGTAGTGTTACAAGGAATTTTATTTTTCTTTCATCAGAAAGAAGTCGTATCTTTTCCATTAACGGAGCTGAGTATAATTGTGCTTCATCTAAAAGAACTAGAGGCACTTCTTTAAATGTTTTAAGCGTTGATATTTTGTTGAAATAGGTAAATGTAACATCTTCTTTCAAAGTAATGTCATAAAGATCAAAAGCCAATGACTTGAAAAATTCACTTTCATCTATTATTGGGGTTTTGTATAAAACGACTTTCTGACGAGGAGAGAGATCAGTGTAGAGTTTATTGAGTATCATACTTTTACCAGTACCAGGTTTTCCATATAATAAGATTAGTTTCAGAGGTTTTTTGACAGAGTCTTTGAGGGATTGATATATAGTAGAGACTCTATCCAAGTGGATAAAGTCTTTTGCATTCACAACATCTAAAAAAACATTCTTAGGTTTGAGAAAAATATTATTTTTCATCTTCCTCACTATCTTTTATCGCTTTATTGACATTAGAAAAATCGACACTATCATTAGCTAATACTCTAGCTGGAAGATCGACATCCTTATTTGTGATTCCTGTATATCCTAATTCTGCTAAAGAAATGTTACTTGCACTTGGATCAATTATATGTGGTTCAATTACAATAATTAACTCTTGAACTTCTTTTAGCTTTTTCTCATATTTGAAAAAATAACCCAGTCCTGGTATGTCACCAAGTAAAGGTACTTTATTAGTAGTAATGGAGTTCCTAGTACTAATTAGACCACCTAGTATTACTCTATTTCCATCTGAGACAGTAACAACAGAAGAAAGTTGACGTCTATCTAGGTCTGGTGGGATATCTCGTTGTACAGCTCTGTCTGCAGTAGAAACTGCATCAATTGTCTGAGAAATTGATGGATTTACTTTAAGAGTAATTGTTCCATTTTCAGAAATTTCTGGTGTTATATCGAGTAATACTCCAGCAAAAACAGAGTTGATCTGATCACTTTCTACTGTTGCTACAACACCACCACCAGCGCCTTGTTGCTGAGATGCTTGTTTTATTTTATAAAATAATTCTGTACCAACACTTACAAGTGCTGGCTGATTATTTAAAGTGAGGATCTTTGGATTGGAAATTGCACGTACATCACCTTGAGTTTTAAGAAATTTAACAACTTCTTTAAGTGTTGCTTGACCAGCTAATGCAACAGTAACACCTTCACCATCTGGTTCTGGTGCAGCAGCTGTAGCACTAGATTTATAGATCATTGCACTTGAAACTGCAAAGTTTTGCATCGCATATAATTGTGACCAATCAACACCTGTTGTTGAGCCATCTTGAAAAGAGACAGACAGCATATGCACATCTATTAGTACTTGTAATGATACCTTCGTTTGTAACTGTTTTAGGTACTCATCTAAGCGCTCATGCTGTTTAATTGTTGCTGATACTGTTACCATACCCGCATTTTTATTGATAATTGGTGCTTCAGCTTGATAAATATCCTCTGGTCTGTTTAAAACTCTTTGTAACTCTAGGTCTAACTCCTCCCAGAAAATAACTTCATCAGTCGCTTCAATTTTGATACCAGATTCAGCTTGTCCGCTGGATGCTTGATCAGTAGAGGCTCCTTCCATCGCACCACCAGAAGAGCCTGATTTAGAACTTAATGTAACATCTGTATTCGCAATACTTTTTCTAGCAGTTATAATATAATCAATATTATAAGTTTTAGTATTCACATAAGAGATTTTTAATATATCACTCTCTAATGTATAGGTTAAGTTGTTTTCTTTAAGTATAAGATCCAAAACTTCATTGATCGTTAAATTTTTGAGATTTGTCTTATTCATAAGACTATCTAAATGCTTTTCAGCTTCAGGATCAGTAACAATGACGCTAAATTCACATTCACCACTTAATTGTTCTACAAAAGAGGAAATACTTGTTCCTTTATTAGCGGAAATAGAGAAGAGTTCATAACTACAATCAGCATTAACTGATGTAGAAAGTGCCAGAATTGTAGCAGTGGAAAGAAGTGTGTTTTTAAGGTTTTTTAATAAAATATTTTTCATACTGTCCTACTT
>JADGDM010000092.1 GCA_016744905.1 Sulfurimonadaceae bacterium
GTATTATAGCAACGGGTAATGATGCTGGTTTGGCAGAGGCACTTTTAGTTGGAACTGCAAATATTACAGCTTCTGTAGGCAGTGTTGTTAGTAATACAGCACGTGTCAGTGTGATCGGATCTGTATTAGAAAGTATTGAAATACTTCCACGCGCAGAGCAGAGTATTGCAAAGGGAACCAGCTTTAACTATCGTGTGGTGGCTATTTATAATGATCTCTCTCAAGTTGACATCACAACAGAGGCCACACTTAGTAGTTCAGATACCTCTATCGCCACTATTGAAACCAACAACGCAGAAGCGGGAACAGCCTTTGGGATTGAAGTCGGGAGTGTCTCTATTAATGCCTCTTATAAAGGAATAGATGCTGTAGCTGTATCTTTAGTGGTTACTAATGCAGTGATTACTTCTATCCAAGTGACACCTGCTGAGGTGACTTTAGCCTTGGGCAGTACCCAGCAGTTTCAAGCTATTGCTTATTATAGTGATCTGAGCAGTAAAGACGCAACACATGTTGTGTCATGGCGCTCTTCAGATAGCGATATTATTGAAATTAAATCAGGAATATCCTCTGGTGGTTACGCCATTACAGGGAAAATTGGTAGTGCAAATATCAGTGCTAGTATTAATTCAGTAAACAGTAATGTGGCGGATGTTGAAGTGATCGCCCCTACCTTAGAGAGTGTAGAAATTATTGCAAATGATGTTGATTTTCCTAAGGGAAGTACGGTCTTTTATACAGCTTTTGCAAAGTATAGTGATGGCAGTATCATTGAAATTACAAGTAGTACTACATGGATAAGTTCAGATACTAATATCGCTACCGTTTCTGGTGGTGAGGTGTATGGTGTAAATGTTGGAGGTAGCAATATCTCTATAGAGTATGAATCGAAAACAGATACTCAAGCCATTACAGTACGTGATCCTATTGTTGATTATTTATTGCTAACACCCTCGTACGCAGAGATAAATGTGGGGGATGTTAGACAGTATTTAGCGGTGGCTTATTTTACAGATGGCAGTAAACAAGATGTCTCTTTAGAAGCGACGTGGAGTAGTTCAGATAGTGATGTTGCTCATGTATATATTGACAATAACCTGGTTAATGTTGAAGCATTTGCCAGTGGAACAGCTACCATCACGGCGACATATAATGAGAAAAGTGATACTTCAAACCTTGTAGTATTAAATTCAGTGACCTTAAACTCGATTACGATTACTCCTTTAGATGAAACAGTTTTGATTGGGTCAACCAAGCAGTTCAGTGCGTTGGCAAATTATAGTGATGGATCAGTGGTTGATATCACTACGAGTAGCTCTTGGGCAAGTTCAGATACTTCAATCGCAACGATTAGTGAAAACCAAATTTTTGGATTGGCACGTGGGGTAGATGTTGGCGTGACAACTATCTCAGCACTTTTTGAATCAGTGAGCGCATCAACTTCACTTAACGTGACTAATGATTGTGGAAATTCAAAACCAGTGAGCACGTTTATCTTGCCTTATAACACAACGGTAACAGTGGCTACAAATATGCAGTATCATCTTTTTGGACTTTGGGCTGATGGCTGTGAGATGGAACTAACTTATAATAACGCCAACAGCTGGTCAAGTGAAGATGAAGATATTATTACTATTGGTAAAAAAGATGGATTATCATTGGCGGTTGAAGTAGGTACGACAAATATTGTTGCAGGTTATCAAGGTCAAAGTGATGCGATATCGCCAGTCACCGTAATTTCTGCTGAGGTTTTAAGTGTCTCTATTCAGCCGGCACCTAGCGCAACGATAGCGCGTGGCGCCGCACAGTCTTATGTCTGTTCCGCGCGTATGGCTATTGATGGGGTAGAACAGCCTGAAGAGTTTATTACGGGTCTGGCAAGTTATTCGTCAAGTCAGAAGTTGGTAGCAGTCATTGGGGTTAATAATGGATCAACGCAGAGTGTTGATGCCCAAAATATTATAGGGAACAGTACCATCACCTGTTACTATGGTGGTAAAAGTTCTGAATCTCAGTTAATTGTAGAGTAGGGGAACTAGTACGAATACCCAACTGAAGCGATGGTTTTGAAATCATCTTGCTCTGGGAAAGTTCCATCTGCAAAGGCGACAGGATTTTGTGTTCTGTCCCAGATTAATGAGATATCAAAATCAAGATCTTTAATAAATTCCATCTCTAAAGAGCTTTCACTATGGTGGGTATAACGTCCTGCGTGGGCTTCCAAATAGTTCATATTGTACTTGAGAATAAAATCAATAGTTTTACTCAATTCCGTATCAAATCTCAAATCTAAAAAGGCAAGAGGTGTATCGGTATAACTTTTTGCATCTGCTTCAACAGCGACGTATTGAGTATACTGATAACCTGGTCCAACGGTGACACTTAAGTCCGTTGTTGGGGTGTGAATGATGTCATATCCAATACCCGTAGAGTAGTTATATCTTCCATCAATATTTTGAAATTCGTCTGTTAAATATTCTAAAGCGGCTACACGAAAATAGAAATGAGAAGTTACATAAGTATCGAGTCCTGCATTTATACGGTTGTTATTTGCCGTAACTGTTCGACCTGTGACCTCTGTATAACTACCGATGTAGTCTGCTAAAAAACGTGATGATGCATTGCGACGTTCAACTTTGGCTTTGGCAGTGAGTGTGATCTGATCACTGTTTCCGCTACTAAGATCAATGCCTAAAAATACATTACCTGACCAATAATTACTCTCTTTGGGTTCACCACCAGCGATAGAAGCAATCTCATTTTCTTTGAGTGTCGTGATACTTCCATCAGGCATTGTAAGGTGAAAGCTGTTAGATTCAAAGCGTAAGACACCTGCAACAATAGATTCCTCTTTTGCTGTCGAAGAGTAGAAATTTTTAAAATCAATATGTCTATTAAGGTTGAGTGTGACAAATCCTTTGGTGATGATACGTTTAACATCAACGAGATCAAAGTGGACTAAGCCAAACTCATCACTGTCAAATTCAACACTCCCTGAATAGAGTCCTTTAAATTCACCATTGACCCACTCACCTGATTTTAGCTCCATCCAGTCAACAGATTTATCTTTTGGTGGGATGGCATTTTCTAAATACTCTCCTGCTTGAGCAACTGAGAATAAAAATAGCCACAGTAAAAGTAGTTTTTTCATGATTTACCTTCGTTATTATATTATTTTGGAATTATAACTAATGTTTTTTCAATATCTTGATATTGATAAACTCAAATCAAATATGCTATTATTAGAGCAAAATCCTCTATCTATACAAGGTTAAAATATAATGGAAAATCAATTGAATTATTATGCGAAACATCTAAAAGATGATCTGCCTGCAAGTATTGCCGTTTTTCTTGTTGCACTGCCTCTTTGTTTGGGTATTGCAATGGCGTCAGGAGCACCTCTGGCAGCAGGTCTTATCGCTGGTATTATAGGTGGTCTGCTTGTGGCGATGGTGAGTGATTCACAATTAAGTGTTTCTGGTCCAGCAGCAGGTCTAACGGTCATCGTTTTTTCAGGAATTGAAACGCTAGGAAGTTATGAAGCTTTTTTAGTCAGTTTGGTTATTGCGGGTGTCTTACAAATAGGTATGGGGTATATGAAAGCGGGAATTATTGCGGCTTTTTTCCCATCAGCAGTAATTAAAGCGATGTTGTCTGCGATTGGTCTGATATTGATTATCAAACAGATTCCTCATGCCTTGGGGTATGATGTGAGTTTTGAGGGTGATGACAGTTATATGTTGGATGGAGCAGGGGGATCTTTTGCAAATCTTGTAGATTCTTTTGGTGCATTCTCTTTAGGTTCAACGATTATTGCCCTAGGTGCCTTGATCCTTTTAGTGGCGTGGGACAGTGCTTTTATGAAACGTTTTGCCTTGGTTAGAAGAACACCCAGTGCCTTGATAGCTGTTATTTGGGGTGTGGTTTATAATCTTATAGCCTTGAAATATTTTCCAAACTTATCTGTCTCAGGGATTCATCTGGTCTCTATCCCTATCTTGGAAAATTTCCAAGATTTTAAGGCACTTTTTGTCTATCCTGACATCAGTATCCTCTCCAATCCTCAAGTGTATGTTATTGCCATTACACTGGCTATTATTGCCAGTTTAGAGTCTCTTTTAAGTCTTGAAGCGGTCAATAAACTGGACCCTCATAAGAGAAATCCTTCTGCAAATCAAGAACTAAAAGCACAAGGGGCAGGGAATTTATTTAGTGGTCTCATTGGGGGACTGCCAATTACCTCAGTTATTGTACGTTCTTCTGCCAATGTAAATGCAGGAGGTGCCACGAGAGTATCTGCTTTCTTTCATGCGATTTGGCTACTTGTTAGTGTGCTCGTTTTAGCAAAATTTATGAACACCATTCCGCTCTCCGCATTGGCTGCTATTTTATTGCATATAGGTTATAAACTTGCCAGTCCACACCAATTTAAACTGATGTACAAAGAGGGTCTTTCTCAGTTTTTACCTTTTGTGATTACCATCTCTGTCATATTAGTGACAGATCTTTTACAAGGTATTATTATCGGTATTTTTGTAGGTCTATTTTTTGTCATTAAAGCCAACTATCACTCATCAATTCAGATGTCTAATGATGGCTCAAATTATGTTATCGTTTTTAATAAAGATGTCTCTTTTTTAAATAAAGCACTGTTGAGAAAGATGTTAAGAGCGGTTCCGGAGAACAGCAAACTAACCGTTGACTGTTCAAAATCACAGTTTGTCGATCATGATATTATGGAGTTGATTACAGATTTTAGTGAAACAGCGGTGGATGACAATATTACTGTCGATAAAAAACTGTTCTGTTCGACTTAAAGATACAGCTTATGTTAAAATTCTATGAATATAAATGAGGAGTGATGATGAACGAAAAAGAGTATCAAACCGTGCGCGCTGAAGAGCTTTCTAGTTTAGGCTCAAGTAAAACAGAGTACAAATATACGTACAGCCCTGAGCTTTTAGAAACTTTTGAAAATGTGCATCCTCAGCGTGATTATTGGGTGACACTCAATGCCGATGAATTTAGCTCTTTATGTCCCATCACCAATCAACCAGACTTTGGAACGCTTATCATTAACTACATCCCAAACATCAATATGGTTGAGAGTAAGTCTTTAAAACTGTATCTTTTTAGTTTTATGAACAGTGGCGAGTTTCACGAAGATGTGGTCAACAAAATTGGTAAAGATTTGGTAGCTTTGATGGAACCAAAGTACTTAGAAGTTGTTGGGCTTTTTTACCCCCGTGGAAACATCAGTATCCACCCCACATTTTCATATAACAATGGCGAACCAAAATATGAAGAAGTAGAACATCATCGTTTTATCAATAGAAATATCAATCCCCAAAGAGTAGGCTAGGTTTATGGGATATTCAGAATCCGATACACGTTCAAAACTAATTGATCCTTGTATTAAAGAGAGTGATTGGTTAGAGTCCAATATAGTCAGAGAATATTATTTTACTGATGGTCGAAAACTTATAGGTGGAAAACGAGGTAAAAGATATTTTGTTGACTACTTGCTTACTTATAAAAATACTAACCTCGCCATCATCGAAGCCAAAGCCGAATCAAAAGACCCACTCGATGGTTTACAACAATCTATCAACTACGCTCAAAGACTAGGTATAGATTTTGTCTACACAACAAACGGACATAAAATTTTTGAGCACTCACTTGAAAGTGGAAAAGGTTGTTTCATTGATAAGTATCCAAGTCCTGATGAACTCTTTGAGAGAAAATATGGTAAACCAACGCCTAAAGTACAAGATGTAATCACGCATCCGTTTCACATAGAAGGAACGATGAAACCTCGTTTCTATCAACAAATAGCCGTTCAAAAAACTATAGAAGCTATCGCAGATAATAAAGATAGAGTATTACTTACCCTAGCAACTGGAACTGGTAAAACGTACATAGCCTTTCAAATAGCCTATAGACTGTTTGAATCAAAATGGAACAGAGAGAACAGTGATAGAAGACCTAAAATCCTCTTTTTAGCTGATAGAAATGTACTCAAAGACCAATCTATGAATACATTCAATCCACTGGAAAAAGATTGTGTTGAGATAAATGGAAAAATAATTAAAAAAAGAGAGGGTAAAGTTCCCACTGCTGGAAATATATTTTTTGCTATCTATCAATCTCTCGCAGTTGAAGAAGAGAATGAAGATGATGTCACAGCGTATTATAAACAGTACCCTTCTAACTTCTTTGATCTGATCATCATCGATGAGTGCCACCGTGGTAGTGCGAATGATGAAAGCTCTTGGAGACATATTTTAAATCACTTTAGTAGTGCCGTTCATTTAGGACTCACTGCCACGCCAAAAAGAGATGATAATGGAGATACTTATAAATACTTTGGCGACCCTATCTATGAGTACTCTTTAAAAGATGGCATCAATGATGGATTTTTAACACCATACAAAGTGAAGAGAATTCAAACAAATATAGATGAGTATAGATTTGACCCTAACGACATGATAACTGGTGAACTGGATAAACAGATAGTTGAGTTAGATAAGTTTGAGAGAGAGGTAGTTATACCTAAGAGAACGGAACTCATTGCCAAAACAATTCTTCAAAATATGAACCCTATGGATAAGGGAATCATATTTTGTGTGAATCAACAACATGCCTCAGATATGAAGATAGCTATAGATAAGTTTAAAACTATCAAAGATAATAATTATTGTGTAAGAGTCACTTCAGATGAGGGTGAAATAGGACGAGATTTTTTAGAGATGTTTCAAAATAATGACAGAGACATCCCTACCATCCTTACAAGCTCCAAAATGCTTACAACAGGAGTAGATGCTAAGAATGTAAGAAATGTTATCTTAACTGCGCCTATTAAGTCCATGACAGAGTTTAAACAGATTATTGGTCGTGGTACGAGAGTATTTGATGGTAAAGACTTCTTTACTATTATAGATTTTGTAGGCGCTACAAACCTATTTTATGATGCACAGTGGGATGGTGAATCTGAAGAAAAAAAGAAAAGTACAAGGGCAGGTGGTTCGAGTAAGCCTAAAGAAGAAAACACAGGTGGACCCAGCACACCTCCAGGTGGAAACGAAAAAGTAACCATAGACATCAAAGGCAAAAAACTAAAAGTTATCAATATAGAAACAACTTATGTTGGGATTGATGGTATTCCTTTAAAAACAGAGGACTATTTAGAGCTGCTCATCGGAGTACTTGGTAAGTTCTATAATGATGAAGATGGACTCAGAGAGATATGGTCAAATCCAACAAATAGAAAAGACTTACTAAATAAGCTTCGCGAGATGCACATAGATGAAGAGCAGCTAAATGACCTGAAGGTGATCTTTGAAGCTGAAGATAGTGATATCTACGACATCCTAACGCACATATCTTTTAACTTAGACATCAAAACTCGTGCGGAGAGAGTTATATCGGTAGAAGACTCAGAGTTTGTTGAAAAGATGCATAACGACAAAGCAAAAGAGTTTATAGAGTTTATCCTAGCGCGCTACGAAAAAGATGGTGTGAAAGAACTTGATGAAGATAAACTTGGTAAGTTGGTTGATCTAAGTGGACTTGGATCAGTTAGAGAAGTCTCTGAAAATTTTGGAGGTATCACTCAGATGCGAGATGAGTATTTTGAGTTGCAAAAAGAGATTTATAAGGGATAATATGAAATTTATAAGAGATGAAGAAATTCAAAATCTAAATGGTGATGATGATTTACTAGAAAGTAAGAAATATGCTAATACCTTAAAGGAAGTTATTACTAATTCCAAAACACCCTTTACAATAGGACTATTTGGAGAATGGGGAAGTGGAAAATCATCTATTGTAAATACAGCTCAATATGACTTAGAGAAAGATAAAGATGAAAAAATAAAATTTATAAAATATGATGCTTGGAAATATGCTAATGATTCATTTAGAAGAATGTTTTTAAAAACAGTACAAAATGAATTAAATA
The DNA here is from genome assembly GCA_016744905.1 of Sulfurimonadaceae bacterium. Classification (GTDB taxonomy): domain Bacteria; phylum Campylobacterota; class Campylobacteria; order Campylobacterales; family Sulfurimonadaceae; genus BB10. The sequence continues at coordinate 7,961 of JADGDM010000092.1, forward strand.
TTGAGGGAAGTTCTGAATTTGAAGCTTTTTATGTAGATAAAAATACGACAACTAAAATAGATAAAAAAGTTAATACTTCATTTTTAGTTGTTTCTATAATCATTGTCTTAATAGGTTTAATAAGTGTATTTTTCTTAGGTGAAATTGACTTGGAATGGAAAATCACTATTCCATTGTTAATTGTAATAATTGGTATGTCTGTATCAATTGCAAGAAACTTTTTTGACGCATATAAAGTAACTGTTCAAAATCCAAAAATATTTGCTCCTGAACAGTTTGAAAATATTTTTGATGAGATGGTGGATAGTGCTTTAACTACAATAACTATTACTAATCCTCAGAAATGGATAAAAGGTGAATTTGTTGAAAACAAGATTGATAAGCTTGTAATAATTGTTGATAATATTGATAGATGTGACAAAGAAACTGCATATGAACTATTAACAAATATAAAAAACTTTTTAGAAAGAGAAGGGATTGTATTTGTTGTGCCTATTGACGACTCAGCATTGAGAAGACATCTAAAAGAAAAAAACAATGAAGAGAGCAAAGAAGCAGATGAGTTTTTACGAAAATTTTTCAATGTAACTTTAAAAATAAAGCATTTTCAATCGAGAGACTTATTTATATTTACTAATGACTTAAACAGAAAATATGAATTAAATTTACAAGCAGATACCGTTGATATAATTGCGAAAGAGTATGCTACAAATCCGAGAAGAATTATACAGCTTTTAAATAATCTAATTTCAGAACTTAATATTGTGGAGCAAAAATATGAAAGTAGTTTTGTTGAAGAGAATGAAAGTTTAATTGCACTACTTTTAATTATAAGAGAAGAATGGTCTTGTGTATATAAGCAAATATCTAATAAGCCACATATATTAAAAAACTATAGTAAAATTTTATTTGAGGATAATAGTAAGTTTAAAGATGATGTAATACATTTTCTAACAAGAACCAAAGCAATATTTGAAAATGTTGATATGCAAATCATAGAAAAACTAATTTCTAACATTGATAATGACTTGAAAGTGTCAAGCGAGATTTTAGAGTATATTAAAAATAGTGAGTATGAAAAAGTAAAAGAATATATAGAAGAAGACGAAAATTATATTGAGTTAATTTATTATTTTATTGAAGAGTTTAAAAAAGAATTAACAAGAGGCACATTTAAGCTTGGTGCTTTAAATAGGTTTAAAGATATTTTAAAACTTAATGAAATGAAAGAAATACCTCGTGATATTAACAATAAACTATATAGAGAAACTTCAAATGAAGATATTTTTAAGATTATAGAAAATCTAAGCGAAGATGATTTGAATAGTTTCTATAAGTTTGTAGATGTAAATCAAAAACAAAATTTGAGGTATTTAGAAGAATTAGTTACTAAGCAATATAAAGTTATTTGGAAAGATAAAATAGGAGAGGAAGAAGTTCTAAAAAATAAGGCTAAAGTATGGACAGATGGTTTAGAAGAGTTCATTAATAATAGTAGTAATACTGATTTAATTAAAACTTTAAAAGATGTTTTTGTCAATTACTATGACCATTTTTCAGATTCTCCCCTTTATAGTGAAAAATGGATCAATGAAGACAAATTACAACATATAGTTAGCAACAAATTAATAGATTATTTAATAGATAAAACTGAACCAATACTTGATGATGATAACTTTAAAG
>JADGDM010000016.1 GCA_016744905.1 Sulfurimonadaceae bacterium
AAATTAGGTATAAGGTTTTATGATATTTTATTTCCAATGGAATGTTCAGATGAAATAAATGTTGTCATTGAAGACAATCAGCCTAAATACTATATGGTTAGCGTAGGTTTTACATGTCCTGAGATAGAAAAAATCAGTAAAGAAGAGGCATTAGATAGACTTAAAAGTTCTACTCGAATAACAACAGGAAAAATATCCAACTTTGATGGAGAAAGTATAAAGTATGAAAATAATGAGTATGAATTATGCTTTTTTTAGTGGAAAATCCTAACAAAACGCAGGAGAGCAATAGTTATACTCCAAGCATACTAATTTGACATAAAATTAAAATATCATTATGAATACAATAAAATTTGATTGTGATAAAAATAAAGCTAAAAGTAATCTTGTAAAACACAAGGTTTCATTTGAAGAAGCTCAATCAGTTTTTGATGATGAAGAACGTTTTAGTCGTTGTGCATTGCTATAAAGACAAGGATAATATCATCCGTCTTATTTCAGCAAGAAAAGCAACCAAACCTGAATCAAAAATATACAAGGAGCATTTATAATGAGAGAAGAATATGATTTTAGTAACTCTGTAACAAACCCTTATGCAAAGCATGTGAAAAAACAAATTTCAATTCTTATTTAACTGAATGTGCACATAAACATGTTAAACCTGAGTTAAAATGGGCATGATTTATAGGCTAATAAAGAACTCTTAACTCCCATACCGTAGCGCGCTCTGCTGTGCGGTTACAAAATCAAAATAGAGACCTTTTTTCTCCATCAGTGCGCTGGGTGTTCCACGCTCACCGATGGTGCCATCTTTAAGATAGAGCACTTCATCTGCGTGTTCTATCGTGCTTAATCTATGCGCAATGATTAAAATGGTTTTGTCTTTAAGATAAGTCCTTAGTCCGTTAAACAAAAAGTTTTCAGTGTTGATATCCAGCGCGCTGGTAGACTCATCTAATATGATGATGTTGGCGTTACTCACCAACATGCGCGCTATGGCAAGGCGTTGACGTTCCCCACCAGAGAGACGGATACCATCTTTACCAATACGTGTCTCTAAACCATCTTCTAACTTTTCAATCACACTTTGAAGCTGTGCAATTTCTAAAACTTCATACAGTTTTTCATCCTCTATCTCTTTTCCAAAAGCAAGATTTTGACGTAGCGTGTCATTAAACATTCTAGGTGTTTGTAAAACCAGAGCGATATTTTCACGCACCACATCCAGCCCAATTTCTTTAATATTTTTATCATCAATAAAAATATCACCCTTTTGCGCCGCATACAGTCCTAAAATCACATGTGCCAGTGTTGTTTTCCCTGAGCCACTATTACCTAGAAGGGCTATTGTTTTCCCTTTTTTCACTTCAAAGTTTAGATTATTTAACACCTGTTTATTTCCATAAGAGAAACAGAGGTCTTTTACAGTGATAGAGTTGGTGTGTGCGTCTTTAAAAGGATTGTATTTTTTCTCATACTGTGGTTCTTGTTCTAACTCAAAGATAGCATTAAGACGTTCCAGCGCGCTGGTCGCATTTTGATACGAATAGACCATCGCTAAAAAGTCTTGTAATGGCCCAACCATAAACCAAAGATATCCCATCACAGCGAACATCTCACCGATACTAAGTGAAGTGAGCAACACCATAATCATTGCCGTCGCACGAATCATTTCAAAGCCAACTAAAAATACAAATGATGAAACTTGTGCAGCCGCTTCACTTTTCCATCCAAAACTACTTGAAGCCAGTTTAATAAGCCGTGCATTTTCAATCATTTTACCGATATAACGCTCTTCTTGATTATACGTTCGTACTTGTACAAAAAGATCCAATGTTTCGCTCAGTGCGTCTTGAAAGGACTCTATTTTAAGATTTTCATCTTTTTTTAGTTTACGTACCTTTTTACCAAGAAAAGATGTAAATGCAATCACCGAAGGGTTTAATATAAATAAGATAATCGCCAACTGCCAATTAATCATCACCAATACAAGACCAACACCAATCAAGGAGAGAATTGAAACCAAAAACTTAGCAACAGAAACACCAATAAACGTATCTAAAGTATTGATATCTGTGACCAGCTTTGCGCCAACACCCCCACCACCTAATGCTTCATACTCTCCAACAGAGACGTGTTTCAGATGCTCTAATAATTTAACCCGTAATTTATAAACAATATCTTTAGAAACATGGATAAAAAGACGCGACTGATAAATATTAAATCCAAAATAAAGAAGACGTAAAAAGATGGTCGTAAAAAAGACCACAATCACATACATATACAACTCATTGGGGATATAAAAAGTATTGATCAGGCTAATCAACCAAGCAGGTTTATCTAAAAGAACTTCATCTATTAATACTGGAAAAAGAAGAGGGATAGGAAGTGTTGCTAACACAGCAATAAGAGCGATAAATTGCCCATATATTATTTTACTTTTGTAGACTTTTGCGTCTTCAAAAAGAGTTTTAAAACTTATAAGTGGTTTTTTCAAGGTTTTTCTTAGCGTTGGTTTTTTAGCATATTAGCCAAAAAACACTAATGTATAGCGTACCCTACTCCACGTAATGTTTTTATATAATCTTTATCTTTAAAAGGATCTATTTTTTCCTTAAGACGGTTAACCGCAACATTAACAGTACGGCCTTGGTATTCATCTTCTTTGCCCCAAACTTTTTTAAGTAAGAAGTCACGCTTCAGTACGCTACCTTGATTTTCAATAAGGATTTTTATTAGTTCAAATTCTAACTTTGTGAGCTCGACGACATGCCCATCGACCTTAACTTCACGTGACTTTAGATCTAGTTCAATATCTCTATAACTCAAACTCTCAACCAACTGTGTCTGTTGAGAACGTCGAAGTACCGCTTTAATGCGTAAAAGAAGTTCACTAAACTCAAAAGGTTTGGTAATATAATCATCCCCTCCAGCGATAAAGCCCTCTTCTATTTGATGTTGTGCATCTTTTGCAGATATAAAGATAACAGGAACATCCATGCCCTTATCTCTAAGCATAGCGATGAACTCACTGCCTTCAATATCGGGTAAGTTTCTATCCATTAAAATCAGATCTATCTTCTCTTCTTTAAGTGCTTGACGTACATTTTTAGTTTGTAAAAAGCCCAGTGTATCAAAGCCCTCTTTTTCTAATCTATATTCCATTAATTCTAAAAGGTCTTTATCGTCTTCTACGATTAATATCTGTGTATTCATCTTGCACCTTGAAATTTATATGTTGAAATAATAAACATATAATATTTCAAAAGGGTTACATCAACATTACAAAGATGTAACCTTAGTGAAATTTACTCGTAACAAAATATTTTTATAATTCGACCAACATAACCCAAGGACATTAAAAATGACAATGAACAAAAACTTAGTAAAAACTTTAGCTCTTAGCGCAGTAACTGCAACTCTTTTATCATTCTCTGGATGTGGTGAAGAAGATACTTCATCTGGACCAAGTACAGGTGGTGGTGGTACATCATTACCATCAGATAGTAATACAGTACTTCGTGGTGACATCACTTCAGATATGACATTAACAGCGGATAAGAAATATACACTTGCTGGTAATAAAATCAAAATCAAAAATGGTGCAACACTGACTATCGAAGCGGGAACTAAGATTTATGGTGAGTCTCAAGCTTACCTTATTGTTACTAAAGGTTCTAAAATCATGGCAGAGGGAACAGTAGCCAGTCCTATTATTTTTGACTCAATCGCTTCACAAAATGGTGACGAAGCAAAAGCTGGACAATGGGGTGGAGTAACTGTTCTTGGTTCTGCTCAAGTAAATGAAGCAAACCTTTTTTACGAAGTTGATGAAGCAGATGCTGATTTTGCTTATGGTTCTACAGCAACAACAGGAAACAGTGAAAATAGTGGTGTTCTTAAATATGTTAACATCTTAAACTCTGGTTACGCAGTAGCAACAGATAAAGAGGTTAATGGACTAAGTCTTTGTGGTATCGGTTCAGGAACAACTGTAGAAAATATCAATATCGTTAACTCTAAAGATGATGGTATCGAAATCTGGGGTGGAACAGTAAATCTTAAAGACATCTCTATTATTGGTGCGGAAGATGACTCTTTTGACATTGACAATGGTTATACAGGTACGGTAACAAACCTATATGTAGAACAAACTACTCCAGGTGCTGCTTTAGTAGAGATGACAAATTCAGGGGACGCTTCAATTGTTAGAACCAATGTAACTATCAATGGTTTCACACTAAAAGCATCTGAAAACCAAAAGAAAGAAGGCGGTTTATACTTCAAAGATCAAGATGTAACAGGTACTTTTACAAATGGTACAGTTGATATGTCTAAATCAGTAGCTGCTGATGGCGCACTACACAATAGAAAAGGTGTATTTACTTCTCCTGTATTTACGGGTCTTACTGTGACTAAAAGTGCTACAGTAACAGTGCGTGCTACAGGTGGTGCGGATGATATCGGTGGAGCAGGTGTAGCGACACTAAACACTGCTTTTGATGCAGATCCATCAAACTCAGAAACAACTGGTCTTCCAGCACCTACAAAGGCACAAACACTTCAAGGTGATATCACTGCAGATATGACACTAACTCAAGATACAATCTGGACACTAGCAGGAAACAAGGTAAAAGTTAAAAACAACGCTGTTTTAACTATCGAAGCTGGAACTAAAATTTATGGTGAGTCTCAAGCTTACTTAATCATCACTAAAGGTTCACAAATCATTGCAAATGGTACATCTCAAGATCCTATCGTTTTCAACTCAGTAGCCGCACAAAATGGTGACGCACCACAAGCGGGTCAATGGGGTGGAGTAACCGTTCTTGGTTCTGCTCAAGTAAATGAAGAAAATCTTTTTTACGAAGTTGATGAAGCGGACGCTGACTTTGCTTATGGTTCAACAGGAACAGGTGGAAATACTGAGAGTAGTGGTAGTCTTAAATATGTAAAAATTTACAACTCAGGTTACGCAGTTGCACCAGATAAAGAGGTAAATGGACTAAGCCTTTGTGGTATCGGTTCAGGCACAACAGTTGAAAATATCAGTATCGTTAACTCTAAAGATGATGGTGTTGAGATCTGGGGTGGAACAGTAAATCTTAAAGACATCTCTATCATTGGTGCAGAAGATGACTCTTTTGATATCGATAACGGATACACTGGTACAGTGACAAACCTTTATGTTCAACAAACTACACCAGGTGCTGCTTTGGTTGAGATGACAAACTCTGGCGACGCAGCTATTGTTAGAACAGATGTAACGATCAATGGTTTCACACTAATCGCTTCTGAAAATCAGAAGAAAGAAGGTGGTTTATACTTTAAAGATGCCGATGTTACGGGTACATTTACAAACGGAACTATCGATATGACTAAATCAGTTGCAGCTGATGGTGCCTTACACAATAGAAAAGGTGTCTATGATTCTCCAGTATTTACAGGTTTATCTATTACAAAAAGTGCAACGGTTACTGACCTTTCAACAGGTGGTGCAGATGACATTGGTGGAGCAGGTGTAACTATTCTTGACGCTGCTTTCGCTGCAGATGTAAGCAACGAAGTACAATAATTTAAATCTTCTTTGAGATAGAGCGCCCTGCTCTATCTCAACTCCTCAAAGACTCATCCCTTAATTTTTTACAATTGTAACCATAATGTTACATTCAAGTAACGTATATGTAACCCCTATCTTCTAAAATTCACCCAACTAAAAACTCTAGGATTTCTATGTCTATTTTTAAAGTACTTTTACTCATTACTCTCTTAAAACTCTCACTCTTTGCTATGGATACGGGTGAATTTTCTTTTCTTCTTATTAAAGATGGAAAGCCCCTTGCCAATCAAGAAGCCATCATCTACAAACAAGAGAATATGGTACAGATTTATCGCCCTGCGGAGTACAACAAACGAGCAGAGTTTAAAACAGATTCAGATGGGTCGATCTACACTGTTCTCCCTATTGGAAATTACCAGATTCAAATTGTTGCAAAAGAAAATGGTAAGCCACTTGCTTTTGCTAAAAAGAATTTTGTCATTGCTAAAGATAAAGAGTCACAGTTGATTATGTCACTTAATGCAGACAATACTCTGGCTTATGTTGATGCTGAACAACCGACAGTGGAGATAGTCGCAGAGACCAATACAACAGAAGTTAAAAAAATAGAAAATGGTTCTGTTCAAATCACATTAAGTTCTTCAGAAGATGAGAGTTTTATTAAAGATGCCCGTGTTTTTGTTAAAGGTTTAAGTATTGATATAAAAACAGATGCTAAAGGAAATGCGGTACTGACTATTCCTCAAGGGGAGCAGACACTGTCTATCATTCATGCCAATTACAGTGCACAGACAGTAAAAGTAACGGTTATGGCCAATGAAAGCATCATGAAGATGATCCAACTCTCACCAGCATCTCTAGAGATGGAAGAGTTTGTTGTTTTAGCCCCTCAAGTAGAGGGTTCAGTAGCGGCATTAACAGCGGAGAAGAAAAATGGCAGTGCCATTGCTGAAGTTCTAGGTTCAGAGCAGATGTCTAAAAAAGGAGACTCTAATGCCGCCGCTGCACTAAAGCGTGTTGCAGGTATCACCTTGGTTGATGGAAAAAACATCTATGTTCGTGGTTTGGGTGAGCGTTATTCCAATGTTGAGTTAAACTCTATGCACCTCCCCTCGCCTAATCCAACAAAACGTGTTGTCCCTTTAGACATTTTTCCATCAAGTGTTATTGGGAGTTTAAAGGTTCAAAAATCATTCTCAGCAGACATTCCAGGAAACTTCGCCGGTGGATATATCGATATCCGTACTAAAGAAGATGTAAATGAAGACTACATAAAAGTATCCCTAGCGGTAAAAGCACACTCTAGCGCACTAGATGGGACACAAGGTAATTATTACACAGGTGGAGACTTAGATTGGACAGGATATGATACTGGACGTGCGATGCCTGCCTATCTTTTAAAATTTGCAGAAGTTAAAGAAGGTGAAAAGCCCCCCTCATTCGATCCTTATGCAACAGATAAAGATGGACAACGAATCTACTCAAAAGATGACTTGGTTGCCATGACAAAAGACATTGTCAACCGTAAATATGACACCCATCAAGACAATGTTCCTGTTGGATTTAAGGGTGCATTAGAATTTGCTAAACGTATCAATATTGATGATGACAACCAGTTTGGAATTTTAATGAACTACACGTATGATCAATCACATAAAAGTGTAGAAGAAGAGTATTATAGATATGGAATTGATGGTGCAGGTGTTATTGATGATTTTGCACAAAATCAAGGTATCAACACCAAAACTTCATCAACCTATAAACAAGGTGGGATGATCAATCTTAACTATAAATTTGCAGATATTTTTAAAATCAAATACACTTCTATGTATCTTCATACAACGGTTGAAAGTACCCGTATTACAGATGGAACATTGGGTTCAAACAGTGATATGCAAAAGTACTACTCACTTGATTGGGAAGAGCGAACACTATTTATCAATCAAATTAGTGGTAAGTACAAGTTTGATCTTTTAACTGAAAACAATCTCGATTTTGGTGCACAGTACTCTATGGCAAATATGTACCAACCCAACAACTTAAAATACACCTACATTGACAATACAAGAGCAGGAGATAACTACGAACTCCAGACCCAGTCAACACAAAATCTTATTAACCATAATATGAGTTCAGATGATAATGTCTTAGGGGGATATGTTAAAAATGCCTCAGACATCGAACTCTTTAGCGATAAAGACAAATTTGAATTTGGTGCCTCATTAACATCTAAAACTCGTGAATCACGTTCAAATAAATTTTTCTTAGACAGTATCAATCAGAGTATTCCACTGAATGATCTTTATCAAAATCCAGATGCTATCTTAGATGAGCATGTCACAAATTCCAATGAGAGTTATAACAATATGGGGCTTTTAGTTAAAACCCTCTTTGCCCCTTCTGATTATTATGATGCGGATATGATTCAAAGTGCCTTTTATATTAAAACAACACTCAATCCTACAGAGTATTTCGACTTTGGTGTGGGACTACGTAAGTCATACTTGGTACAAACCCTTCATGAATATGCAACAGAAGCATCCACTGGTCTGGTACAGATCAATGATAATGAACTGGTAGTAGATAAGTATCTTCCAAATGTAGATGCAAGAATTAAATTTACTGATATGGATCAGCTTCGTTTCTCATTTTCTCAGTCATACATCTATCCTGACTTTAGAGAGTTCTCAAGTTCAGGTTATTTTCATCCAGATGAAGTAGCTACCGTTGTAGGTAATCCAAACCTTGTATCAACTGATATCACCAACTATGACCTAAGATTTGAGCACTACTTTTCTCCAACGGAGAGTATCTCAGGCGCTGTATTTTATAAAAACTTAGACAACCCTATTGAAGATGTTTCACGACCAACAACATCCCTGCCAATCTACTCGTATGAAAATACTGAAAATGCAGTTTTAATGGGTCTAGAGTTAGATGCTTATAAAAACTTAGAGTTTTTAAGTGACATCATGGAGTACTACTACGTCTCTGGAAACTTCTCTTACACCCATTCTGATGTGACACTTAGCCAAGAACAAGAGAGTCGTTTTACCTCAAACCATAGAACACTTCAAGGTCTTTCTCCTTTTGTGCTCAATGCTTCAGTAGGATACGATAACACAGAAGGTCGTTCAATTAACCTTTCATACAACCTAATGTCTGAGCGATTGCGGAAGGTGGGTCTAAAAAATGGTGCACAAGAGTATCCTGATCAGTATGAAATTCCTGCTGCGCAGTTAGACTTTACCTACCAAGAAAAATTGACGGATATGATGGCACTAAAACTTAAAGCTAGAAACTTACTTGATGGTGAAATCATCTGGAAAGAGGGAGAGAATGTGACAAAACGATACCAATTGGGTCGAACTATTGAAGTCTCTATGAGTTTTAAGTATTAATTTGAATGCCAAGTCATTTCATTTATTCATTTATAGTATTATTTTATAAAACAAAGGTCATATCATGAAAAAATATCTATTATTAACACTTCCTCTTCTTTTAAGTAGTGCTCTTTATGCTGACGCTGCTGATGGAAAAGAGATGTTTGAAGAGTCAAAATGTATGGAGTGTCATAATATCGAAGACTTTAGCGATAAAAAAATGATTAAGTCTAAAAACTTCCATGAGATGGAAGACATGGTTATTGCTTGTCAAACAAACAATGACGAGGGTTGGTTTGATGATGAGTCACATGATGTGGCAACCTATCTTAACAACGAGTACTTTCACCTACCAAAGAAGTAGTTTTTAAAGATCTAACTTCTTCTCGTACTCAGCAGTAACTTCATCAAGCTCATGATGAAGTTCTTCTAACACTTCAAACTTCTCTTCGATCTCAGTCTCACCTTTTCCAATCAATGTTGAAAGTTCCATGATTTTACTGTTATCACCACACTCAGAAGCTTTATTTAGTGCCGCATGATACTCTTCTAAATTCTCTTCTATCTCCATGATAGACGCTTCTAGTTTATCCAACTTCTTTTTTAGAGGTGAGGTGATTTTATTACGCTCTGCGATGAGTTGAGCGCGCAGTTTTTTATTCTCTTTTTTATGGGTGTTGAGTGTTGGTTCTTTTTTAACAACTTCTTCACCCTCTTCTTCATCCCAACCAATTTTTTCCAAGAAGTCATCATAACCTCCATCAAAATACTCCGCACCCTCTTGTGCAAAGATAATAAGTCTATCCGCCACAGCGCGCAAGAGTGCTTCAGAGTGGGTGACGATGATGACTGAACCCTCAAAGCTTTTAATAGCTTGTGTAAGTGCCGCAATTGAGTCCATATCAAGGTGATTCGTAGGCTCATCCAAAAAGAGTAGATTTACTTGGCGCGCTAGGATCTGACCCAACATAACACGAGACTTCTCACCCCCACTTAACAGTGATACTTTCTTCTCCGCACTGTCTCCTGTAAACATCATCGCTCCAGCGATACCACGAACTTTGGCCGCTGAGAGTTTAGGATTGCCCACATAAATCTCATCCAAGACAGTATTGGCTGGATTTAAATGGGCGATATTGGTCTGTCCAAAGTGGGCGAACTCAGTTGAGCTGTGAAACTCAACCTTACCCATCAACTGTTTTAACTCACCTGCGATGGTATTTAAAAGTGTAGACTTTCCTTTTCCATTTTTTCCGATGATGCCTAAACACTCGCCTTTAGCTAAAGTAAAAGAGATGTCTCTAAAAAGAATCTTATCCGCACTGTACCCAAACTCCAAATTTTTTACATCAAGTAAAATCTTTGACTGGGTCTCTTTTAGATCAAAATTAAACTCTAAGGTATTATCAAAGCCCAAGTCATCCATCATCTCCATTTTTTCAAGCTGTTTAACTTTTGACTGTGCCAAAGCAGCCGTTGAAGCGCGTGCCTTATTTTTGGCGATAAACTCTTCAAGTTCTTTTACTTTTTTATCTTGGGCAATTTTTTGCTTGGCATAAAGCTCATCATTGGAACTCAATTGTGCATAAAATTTATGCGTGTCACCAGGAATAAGTTCTACACTTTTACGTACCACTCCAGCTGTATGTGTAGAGACAGCATCCATAAAATCTCTATCATGTGTAATCAAAATAACTTCACCCTCAAAAGAACGTAGAAATGTTTTTAACCATCTTAAAGAGAGAATATCAAGGTAATTGGTAGGTTCATCTAAAAGTAATAAATTTGGTTCCGTCACCAAAAGCTTGGCAAGGTTGATACGAATCTGATATCCACCAGAAAAAGAGAGAGGATCTTTTTCCAAGTCTGGCGCGCTGAAGCCTAAGCCAAAAAGAATTTTCTCCACACGATAAACATCATACTTCATCTCTTCTTCTAAGGCAAGCGCCGCTTCTTCACGTAGGGTAGATTCACTAAACTCTAAATGCTGACGTAGTGTTCCAATCTTATAACCCTTAGGAATAATCACATCTCCACTATCATGTCCCTCTTCCCCTAAAATAATTTTAAAAAGTGTTGATTTACCACTTCCATTTCGACCCACTAAGCCTACTCTATTTCCAGCATTGAGTTTAAAGTTAAGGTTGTTGAACAGTTCTTGAGAAGCGAAGTTTTTTGAGATATTGGACAGTTGAATCATGGAACTCTTTTTTTATTGAATTATACTCACTAAATGATTAGACTTCATAGAATAAAACACCATCATATACATTAAAAAACAAGATAGATTAGAATAAAAATATCAATCGTCAAAAAATGTCACATTTCTTGTAAAAAATTCAAAATACTCCTAGTTTTAGGGCTTTTATAACTTTTATTTAATTGTATTCAATTAAAATAAGCCCAATTTACTATAAAGTTATTTAATGAAATTAGACAATATTTTGACAAGTGGTTTTGATTTTACCCCGCAAGAAAGCGCGCTAAAAACAAAATACCAACTTTTCAATGCCTTACTTGTACTCAATATGTTTGTTGTCACACTCGCAGCAGCCCTTCGATTTTTTAAAGGTGATGAACTACAAGGTCTCTTTGATATCAGCTATAGTGTTATTGCGCTTAGCATCTTAATTTTAGCCAGAAGATATAAAAACCTATTTGAGCTACTGATTAAAATAATCATGACTCTCTCACTGGTTATCGTCTCGCTTACTTTTATCACCAATACCAATACCTACATAGGGATTGGATGGTTTTTTGTGCAGATACTTATTAGCTTTTTTCTCAGTAATAAACGCTTCGGTTTCAGTATGTTAATTTTTTCCATCATCATCATAATGGGAACAGAATATATAAGAGTTGTAGACAATAACTTTACAGAATTCTGGAATGCCTTTTTAGGCATATTACCCCTCATCATTTTCACCCTGTTTATCACTCTATTTGAAAAACGAAATAATTCACAACAGAACCTACTTAAAGAACAAAACCATCTTTTAGAGACCTACTCTTTTGAAGTAGAAAACTATGACCTTATTACCAGATTACCAAATCGTAAGCTGTTTATTCAACGTCTGAATGAAAAAATAAATCAAGCAAACGAAAGCAGTACACAATTTGCCGTTATTAAGATGGATTTAGATGACTTTACACAGATTAACAACTCTTATGGTCACCAATGTGGAGATCGGGTTTTACTAAAAATCTCCAAGCGTTTAGAAGCACATCTTTGGGAACATGAAGGTCTGTCTAAAGTTGGTCCAGATGAGTTTATGGTGATGGTTGAATATGATAATCTAGATGAAATCATCAGCTTATGTGAGAACCTTCTCAGCAACATCTCTCAAGTCATCAGTACAAATGAGCAAAAAATCTTTTTAACGCTCTCTATTGGGGTAAGTATTTTTCCTAAAGATGCAAACAGTGCTGATTTTATAATGAAAAATGTAGATTCTGCACTTTATGAAGCCAAACACTCAGGAAAAAATTGCTTTCAATTTTATAATCCCAAACAGAGCCAATATATCAATGATAAACTGTCCCTTATTAGCAAGCTTAAAGAGGGTATTGAACATTCAGAATTTGAAGTTTACTACCAACCACAAATTGATGCGACCAACCACAATATCATCGGGATGGAAGCACTGATTAGGTGGAATAGAAAAGACAATAAATTCATCTCTCCAGCTCAGTTTATACCAGTAGCAGAAGAGCATGGTTTGATAGAAGAGATAGACTTTTTTGTTATGCGCGAAGCGATGACGACCTATAAACTTTGGAAAGAGGTTTATCCAAATATAGGTCGTCTTTCACTCAACTTATCTATGAAACTTTTAGAAAATGGAAGCTACTTTTATCAACTACAAAAAACCATGCAAGAATTCTCATTTGAACCATCATGGTTAAAAGTAGAGATTACAGAGAGTCACATTATGAAAGACCCTGAACAATCTATCAATATGCTCAGTAACATTCATGCGCAAGGTATTCAAATAGCGATTGATGACTTTGGAACTGGTTACTCATCACTGGCATATTTACAAAAACTGCCTATTGATAAACTTAAAATCGATCGTACCTTTATACTCGACCTGAGCAAAAGTAAAAATGGATCTAATCTTGTAAAATCAATCATCAATCTATCTCAATCACTTGAGCTTGATGTTATCGCAGAAGGGGTTGAGACTGAAGAAGAGAAAGAGTTTTTAATTGCCAATGGATGTAAGGCTATTCAGGGATATCTTTTTTCCAAACCACTTAACGCAAGTGATATGTTAGCCTTTATTATCAAACATCACTAGAGACTAACTCTCTTTAATTAGTAGTTTATATCCTACTGCGTAGGTATTTAAAATGAAGAACTCTTCTTTTGGATAATTTTTGCTTATTTTACTTTTAAATCTTGAGATAATTTGCACCATTGAATTACAGTGGCTATCACTGCTGTCTAAAGCATCAAAAACTTCATTTGAAATTTCACAAGCACTGAAAAACTGTTTTTTATTTTCACTCAAAAAACGCATTACTGTACGTTCATTTTTACTTAAAGGCACTTCCTCTTTTTTATAATAAAGCTCTTGATCTTCTAGGTTCCATGTAAAATTTGAATATAGATTTAAAAAGGCTTTTGTCGCTTTTTTTGAAATCAACTTGTTGATAGTATCATCCAACTGTCCAGCATCCACCGGTTTTACTAAATAGGCATTGATTTGAAGATTCGCAGCGCGTAGAAGCTTTGTTTCATCACTATAAGCAGTAAGCATAATTATTTCAGTGGTGTTGTCATATTCACGTATCTGACTTGCTACATCCAAACCACTTTTATGTGGCAATGAAATATCTAATATCAGCACATCTGGATGATGTTCTTTATAAAGTGCATACGCTTCTAATCCATCTTTACCAGTAATAACCTGAGCAAAATAATGTTCGAGTATCTCTTTAAAGTTCTCTCTAACCACTGCATCATCTTCTACATAAAGAAGTTTTAAATCACTCATATTGTTATCCTAAAATTCATACCCGTAGGCTCACTAAATGCTTCTATCTTCCCATTCATATGCTCTTGAATAATCAAACGAGAGAGATAAAGACCTAAACCCGAACCAACAGATTCAGATTTGGTTGTAAAAAATTCATCAAAGATATAAGGAAGAACATCCTTAGAAACTCCTTGCGCATTATCAATCACTTCAATTATACTTTTATCATCTTTAGTATAACCTCTTATTGTTATCACTGCACCTTCATTACCAATGTCCTCAAAAGCTTCTTGCGCATTTTGTATCAAGTTTAAAATGATATGGAAGAGTTCACTTTCATAAATTTCTATCTTCTTCTCAAAGTTTAATTCACTCGTAATAATAATACTTCTGGCCAATAGCTCTTCACTTGATAAAGAGATAACACTCTCAATGAGTTCATCTAAATTTGCAAGTCTTGGGCTACTTTGTGGATGAAAGAAGTGCCTAAAGTCATCTGTCGTCTTTTTCAAAAATCTTATTTGTTCTTCCATCTGCTGTAGTTTTGGATTTAAACTCTGCGATGTTAAATTTTCACTCTTTTTTATACGATACTGTAACATCGTCACAACAGAACTCAATGCATTTAAAGGTTGTTTCCATTGATGGGTTATCGCCCCTATCATATCTCCCATTTGCGCTTTTTTCTTCTGTAAAATCAATGTCTTTTGTTGTGTATATAGCTCTTCTTCAAGTAGTGTCAAGCGATGATGTAATAGATACGAAAACACAAGAGCTTCCAAAACAAGCCCCATACCTGAAGCATAAAAAGTCCAATTATTTAAAGGTGAAAAACCAATAAGTGAAGCGACAGTGACACTCATTCCAATAGAATAAAGAAGATATACCAATAAAAACATTTTTGCCAATTTATGCCCGGAACGAACCAAGTATATTAATACTACAAAAAGAAGCAATACGGAGAGTAAAAACAGAACTTCAAGATATTTCATACTCAATTCTAAATCTACAATAATGGCAAATGCCACATTGAGAGCACTCAACACAATCATAACATTAAGCAATGTATGTAAGGTCTTGTTTGCCTTTTTAATTTCAAAAAGTTCTTGGACAAAAAGAGAGACAAATAAGGGAACCAATATCGCAGTGATATTGAACCAATAAACACGCTCACCATAAATACCAAATATACTAAAAACGTTACCATACATGTACATCAATCCAATAGCTGTATCTACCAAATAAAGTGCATAATAAAAAAACGCCAAATATTTTCCATAAGAAAAAAACATAAGATTATAAAGGGCTAAGGCAAAAAGAATGGAGATAATAATTAAAGACAAAAAGTTGTTTTCAAGTAAGTGATTAAAGCTGTCATGCGCATTATGTATATCCAAGCTAATAACTTGATGGATAAAAGAGACATTACGAATATAGATTGTTTTTTTATACATCTTATCTATTTTAAATGCATAAACGATGGAAGCGCCAAGAAGATCTTGACCAATCTCTTCACTTTGAATATTGTAGGCTTTTGATTTAATTAAAGTGTTATCATCAAACTCAAAGATTTCAACATAAGCACTCATATAGGCCAGATCACTATGTAAAAAATATTCTAGCGACGTGTCTTTATTATTATCAATTTCAACCTTATACCAGACTACTTTTTTATCCACTCCAAAACTCATCTTATTATTGCTTTGAGTAAAAGATGTTTTATAGAGTTCATGACTACTAATATTATCATCATAATCAAAGGCATAAGAAACTTCAAAGGCTTTCAATGGGATAAATAACAGCAATAATAAACTTAGTTTTATAAATAAATACATAACTATGATTATGCCCAACTCAACTGAGACTTACACTTTTTCTTGTAACCATAATGTTACATTCGAGTAACGTTTATGTAACCGCCTTGCCTTAATATTTCAACATCTTAAAACTGGTAGGAATATAAATGTCTAAACTATCCCTCTCTTTAGCACTTAGCGCGCTGCTAAGCACAACTATTCTAACTGCGTCATCAGACAATATGGCAGAGTCTTTAATGAATCTGCGCGCTGATGTTGAGCAACTAAACTCAAATCTTAATGATGAAAAAGAGAGCTATAAAGCTTCTATGAAATCTTTAACACGTCAAAAAAATGATCTCGAAGCCATCATCGCAAGAGAAGATCTTAAAATCAAGCAACTAAATGCTGAACTGACTAAGGTTAAAAAACAGATCACTTCTGCATCTGCACATACTGTTGGACTTAAACCCTTAGTCCTTAAAGCACTCGATGATTTAAGTGCCAACATCCAAACTTCACTGCCATTTAAAACTAATGAACGTTTAGCAGATGTAAGAAAAATAAAAAATCAACTTGAAAATGATTTGATTACTCCACAAAAGGCATTGGCACAAACATGGAATACCTATGGTGATTCTATTCGTATGACTAAAGAGAATGGACTGTTTAAACAGACCATTAAACTAGACAATGAAGACCGTTTGGCACAAGTAGCACGTGTGGGAACCATGATGATGTTTTTTAAAACACCTGATGATCGCGTGGGTTATGTCAACAAAGATGTACATGGTTGGAACTATACAGAAGTTCTTTCTAAAAATGAAAAAGCAGAAGTTATGAATATCTTTGATGCGTTTCAAAAACATATCCGTACAGGATACTTTCCACTACCAAATGCACTTATCACATCTAACAACACTGCGTCGGAGGCAAAATAATGAAATACCTATTTACCCTATTTATTACCCTATCTATGACACTGTTTGCACAAACTGACTCAGAACTAGAACGTGCGTATGCCAAAGAGTTTGCTTTTCTAAAAGCGCAAAAGAAGATGTTAACTCAGCGTTATGAAACAGTAACTCAACAAAATAGCGATAAAGTAAATGGCGCTAAAAAAGAGCTACAAAACTTACAAGACAAAGTTTTACAAAGAAATCTTAAAAGTGAAAACATTGAATCAAATCTTTACCGTGCGCGTTCTAATGCCGCAGCCATAGATGAAGATACTTCACTAATCGAATCAGTAACACAACAATCAAGTGATTCATTAAAACCTTATGGCATTGAGATTAAAGTAGATCCAAAACATTACAAAGAGAACTTAAAAGACATTTTTGTAGAAGCAGACAAATTGATCACTACTCTGAGTACAACAAGAGTAGAAAAAGGATCTTTTTATCTTAACGATGGAACACAAATCAATGGAGAACTCGTCAAAGTTGGAAACATCGCTACCTTTGGAGTGAGCCAAAAAGTATCTGGCGCGCTGGTACCAGCTGGTGATAATAAACTAAAAGTATGGAAAGCACCTGAGTCTGCATCAAGTGCAACGGCACTAAGTAAACATCAAGACCTTAAACATTTAGATATCTTTATCTATGAAAACGTCACTACAGAGATCGAAGATGTTAAAGAGAAAACTGCTTACAGTGTTATCGATTCTGGTGGTATTATCGGTTGGGTTATCATCAGCCTTGGTGTTGTTGGTCTTTTACTTGGACTTTTCCGTATCCTTTTCTTAATGGGCGCAGGAATGCAAACACACTCACTAACAAAGGCAGCATTAGTTGTTCTTCTTAAAGATGGAAGTGACAGCGCGCTGGACTTTTTACGTGAGAAAAAAGGCTCAACGGCTCGTCTACTGAAAGCCACTATCCGTAACCTGGATCGTGACCGTGAACATATCGAAGATATCGTTGCAGAGACGATCTTACATGAGAGTGGAAGACTGGATCGTTTTGGTTCAGCCATCATGGTTATCGCAGCCGTAGCACCACTACTTGGACTACTTGGAACGGTTACAGGGATGATCGCAACCTTTGACATTATTACTGAGTTTGGAACAGGTGATCCTAAAATGTTATCTGGTGGTATCTCTATCGCACTAGTAACAACAGAACTTGGTCTGATTGTAGCGATTCCACTGTTGATGATTGGTAACTTACTAAGTGGTTGGGCTGAAAAGATCAAAGACTCTATGGAACATTCAGCACTTCACCTCATCAACGAATACAACAAGTAGTAAATAGTGGAATTTTCACTACTACTTGAGCAGTTCATTGACTATATGAACAGCGGTGGCTTTGTTATGTGGCCACTATTTATCGCCATCATGTTTCTTTGGTATGGTTTGGGTTACCGTATCCATGCACTCAACCGTGGTTCTAAAAAAAGTGTCCGTACACTGATTCGAAAATACGATGAGAAAAAAAGAACAAAAGTAAATGGTGTTGTTGATAGCGCAGTTGTTGAGGCAATGGACGTGGTAAACCTTTATGGTCCCAGTAAAAAATCTCGTGATATTATTGACGATATTTTTTATCTTCGTGTTCAAGAGATTAATCGTTATAGAATTTTAATTATGACCATCGTAGCAGCTGCTCCATTAATCGGTCTTTTAGGGACTGTTATAGGAATGATTGAGACCTTTGACTCTCTAGCATCTGCTTCACTCTTTTCACAATCAGGAGGTATCGCAGGTGGTATTTCTCAAGCACTATTTACGACACAGTTAGGTTTAGTAGTTGCTGTTCCTGGTTTGGTAGTAGGAAAGTTATTGGATAGAAAAGCCGAGACAATGGAAATAGATTTAGAACAGATTACAGATATTTTATGCTCACAAGGAGTTATCAATGAAAATTAGACGTAAAAAGGCCTCATCTGCTGAAGTAGATATGTCACCACTGATTGATATGGTTTTTATCTTACTTATCTTCTTTATGGTAAGTACAACATTCACAAAAGATATGAAGCTTGATCTTCAACGTCCTGGTGCTTCATCAGCATCAAAGGCATCAACAAAAGCCATTCGTGTCTACATCGATAATTTTGGTGAGACTTATGTTGATAATCAACCCATAAAAACATGGGCCATTCAATCAAAAGTACGTGAGCTACTACACTCTAGCGCGCAGGCTTCTGTTTTAGTGATCGCTGATGATACTATTCCTGTTGAAAAGCTTATCGAAGTGGTTGATCAGTGTCGTCTATCTGGCGCTTCTGACGTTGCTGTTGTGACAGAGAAAGAGGCAGGTTAAGGTGTCAAAGGTATTACTTCACCTCAAGGCTGCGTCATGGATGCTCTTTGGACTTTTCTTTGTATTTTTTGTTGTTATTTCAATGAACAATGCACCTGAGGCAAAGCCTGAAAAGAAGAAAGAGACATCTCAAGCATTTGAGATCAAAAAAATAGTGAAACCAAAACCAAAGCCAAAACCTAAACCAAAGCCTAAACCTAAAAAAAGCAAGCCTCAAAAAAGCTCTACGGCGCCAGATATGAGTTCTAGTTTAAGTGGAATTGATACAGGACTTGATAGCTTTACTAATGATGATATGGACATGGGTGACGCACTTCTAGGTGATGTGGATAAAAATGTTGTTATGAGTGAAGACTCTGTTGATGTTGCTCCTAAACCAGCAGTTAGAACAGCCATGGAATATCCTAAAAAAGCCCGTAAAAATGGGATCACTGGATATGTTGTTATGAATCTATTGGTCAATAAAAATGGTATGGTAGAAAAAGTAAAAGTACTCGAATCAGAACCAGAAGGCGTCTTTGATGAAGTTGCTATCGCTGGGGTAAAGTCATGGGAATTCAAACCCGCACAATATAAAGCACAAAATGTAAAAGTTTGGGCTTCGCAGAAGATTCGTTTTGATCTTCAATAAGGGCTAATTATTATGAAATTTATTAAAATACTTTTACTATTGTCACTACTTATTTTAAATGCAGAAGCTAAAAAAAGTAAAAGTGATGAGATAGATCACCTTGCCTTAGCCGCATTAATGCTTAAAGATGGACATACTGCACGTGCGGCTGATGAATTGGCGCAGGCAGATCAAAATGTAACCGAGTTTGACTTTATCCGCTACTACACCTTAAATGCACTTGTCTTAACCAAGCAAAGCAGCTATAAAGTAGCCAATGAAAACTTTTCACTCTCTATCAAAGCTGGACAGACAGATAAATCTGTCTATATGTACATGGCACAAAATAGTTTTAAATTAGAAAACTATAAAGAGACCATCTCTTCTATTGATAAGGCAGGAGAACTTGCACTTACAAAAGAGGCGATGTATGCGCTTAAAGCAGAGTCGTATAAAAGACTAGATGATTATAACAGCGCGCTTGTTACGCTTAAAGCAGGAATCAAAACATTTCCAAAACATTGGAAGTTTTATAAACAACGTTTTGGATACTACTTACATTTGCATCTCTATCAATCTTCACTAGAAGATGCTGAAGTCTATCTTCAAAATGCGAAGGTGGATGCAAAAACATCAATCGCTTTTATCTCAGCGCTGCGTAAAAGTGGTGCAACTGAAAAAGCCACTGCGCTTGCTGAAGAAGCCAATATTATGTTTTCTGATGAAGCGAAGGTCACTGTTTTACTGGCACACCTGTACATTGATCAAGAGAAATTCTATGCTGCCGCGCATCTATTTGATGAAGCTTCTAGAAAAGACACTACGTACACTAAAGAAGCTGCGGAGATGTTAAGACGTGCCAAAGAGTTTTCACTGGCACTGTATAAAAATGCGCAACTCTTAGAGACAAAAGAGAAGTACAAGCAACGTATCGCAATCTATTTAGAATTTGGAGACTATGAAAAAATTGTAGCCACTGAAGACGCTATGGAGCGCGCTCATCTACTTGAAGATGAAAATATGCGTTACGCCTTGGCTTACGCATTTTATAAGGTCAATGACTTTAACAATGCAGAGAGACACCTACAGCTTATTACACAAAGCGCACTCTTTGTCAAAGCCATTGAAATTAGAAAAAATATGGAAAAATGTCAAAATAATATTTGGGAGTGTGAGTAGTATACTACTCGTCCCAAAGTTCTATTTCACCCTTGTCAATCTTTTCATTTTGATACACTGCCTCTTCATCTAACATATTATCCATCAAATCAAACAGTTCATCAGAGGCACCTTCCATCACTATAAAATTCTCTTTTATCTCTTGTCTATGATCTAAGAAACCATTGTCTTTAATTAATGAAAATGTATTTAATACTGAGTCATGAACTTTGGTGTGTGGTGTTAGAATTTTTTTATAACTATTAGAGTGTGCAAACTGTGCCTTGCCCTCAGACTCATACCAGGTACCAAAACGACAAGTATGATGATTGTTAAACTCTTTATGTTCTTCGTTTTCAACATGTTTTAAAGCATCAGACTTAAAGAGGATATGGTCTATTTTTGCCAAAATAATAAAGTTTTTATTTTTCATATTTCGACTAGAACTCAATACTGATTCAGAGGTAGTTGTAAACTGCTCAAGTGAGTGATATAAGGTGTTTACACTCTCCATAGACACTTTTGCAATATCATTTAGTTGTTGTGAATTCTCAGACATTCCACCAGATTCTTGCTGAAGGGTTGAGATAGAGATACTAATTTCACTCGTTGCCTTCTGTGTTCGCTCGGCTAATTTTCTAACCTCGTCCGCAACAACAGCAAACCCACGACCATGTTCACCTGCACGTGCCGCTTCAATAGCAGCATTCAACGCAAGAAGATTGGTTTGATCAGCAATATCTTTAATAAGATCTAAAACAGAACTGATATCCGAAGTGCGTTCACTTAAAGAGTCAACAGATTCATCATTTTGAAGAATAATTTCACTAAGGCGTTCAAAATTTTCATTCATTGTCTCAACTACTGCGTTATTTGAACGAGAAAGTGAAGCACTCTCTTGCGCTTCAACAGAGAGTGTTGTTAAAGTGTCATTGTTTGAAGAGATCTGTTCTTGAATGATGGAAAAGTTGGCCATAGCGCCGCGACCTGTTTTTCCCAGTTCTACTAAAAAGTTTTTCTTCTCTTGAGAAATAAATTCTTTCTCCATCGCATCTATGCTTCTATTAATATAGTGCGCTGTTTTTTTAAAGGTACTGTTAAGTCCAATACTGTTGACCCGTCTAAAATACTTATTTTTACTCGCATAGTCAATAGAGGTATTCACTTCACGAATAAGCGCTTCTACTTGATCAAACACCTCATTAATATTTTCACCCAATACTTCAAGTTCACCACCAGCTAAATTTTTATGCTGACGATGTTCAAAATTACCATCTTTGGCTGCTGACATAATATTTGAAGTACTTGTAATACTGTTTGTGATGAGATGGATTTGTTTGTAAGCATAAAAGGCGATGAGAATATTTAATGTATTAAAAAGTACCATAGCCGGATTAAAACCAAAGAAAATTCCGGAAGTAAATCCACCAATAACGACTATGGCGATATGTGCATAGTTTGCATAGTGTAACTTAGATAGAGAGGATAAATTCATCATACTCAACTCCTTTACTTATTAAAAGTTCATTAACTATCTTTTCACTTGCACTTATTCCACCTTGCTTTTCAGCACGTAAGAGGTCTTGATAAAGAGGGGCAATAATTTTCATTGACGACTCAGTAGGCTTTCTTCGTACAGAGTGGTAACCAATAACTTTGCCCTCATAAAATGAGGGAGTCACATTCGCCATTACCCAGTAAAAAGAGCCATCTGCACAGAGGTTTTTTACATACGCATGTATCTCTTTTTTATCTTGCAAATAGTTCCATAAAAGTTTAAAGATTATTTTTGGCATATCGGGGTGTCTAATAACATTGTGAGGCTGATTTAAAAGTTCATCCTCACACATTTCTACAATATTGGTAAAAGCCTTATTGGCATAAGTAATACGACCTTTAAGGTCGGTCTTCGTCACTAAAAACTCATCTTTACTAAAATGTTTTTCATTTTTTGTAGGGTTTACATTCATAACAGTACTCACAAATTTAATTTATTTATAAAATATTAACTTTTTATAGTTCTAAGTAACATCACTCTTCGAAAAAACAAGACAACCAAAGCGATTGCTAAAAGTTTAAAATCTAACTCACTGGCAAAGTGAAGGTTCTCAAAAGTCTCACTTTGTGTCGCCGTACTTCCAACTGCTTGAAGGCTTAAAATTCTTGGGGTATACACGACATTAAAAAGTAAAATACTACTTAACGAAGTAAAAGCAGCCCCTATAGCCAACCAATCTCTTTGACCAGTCTTATACAAACTCATCTCAAAAATGACAATGGCAATACCGGTAATATAAAGCCAATAGGTAAAACGGTGAAAAACTTCCGCCATCACCACACCGGCACTATAACGATCCAGCGCGCTGGAAAGATAAGAGAGATCTTGTGTATGAAAAACGACAGGGGCTACAAAAGCACCCAAGGCAATTATTCCACCAAAACTGGCGCTCAAGATAAAAAGATATGTGATATCGGTATACATTTTAAATTTATTCATTATCGTTTCCTCTGATTAAGTGCCAAATTGTACACCTTCAGACTTAGAAAAAAAATAGCGCTTAAAAAGTTTAAAGTAAATAAAAGAAGTGAAGTTAATTGAAGAAGTTTTGAAGACGAGACCAAGACAATTGTCTTGATCTATTTTAAAGCAGTTGTTTAGAAATATGCGTTAAATAGCATGTACACATTCTCTTGTGTCGCATCTTTAGCCAATGGTGTTCCAAAGTGCCATCCAGAACCTGTATATTTCTCTTGGATATTCATATAACCCACACGAACATAAACATTTGAAGTAATATCTTGAGAAACATAAACTTCATTTACATTACCACGTGTAGCTAACTTATTGAATACATCTTCACTACCCTGTGTTGCTGACCACCAAGAGGCACTACCTTTATTAAATTCATAACCAAATTTAGTAGCGTATTCCCAAGGAGCGGTATACTTAACACCCGTATAAATACCATAACCAATATCAGTTAAGAGTGTGCCTCTTGCCATCTCTGAATCATAATATGGATTAGGATTTGCATCAACACCTACATTACAATCACTTGAACCATCAGTTCCAGTATAATTAACACAATTACCATTTCCTTCAGGATCAGAGACTGAACCATGTGCAAATAGGTCAAGCGTTCCTGAACTTTCACTAAAGGCGATATCACGCAATTCCCATCCTGCACCATAATTGGCGATGCTTCCTAAGTCTTGTTGATACTTTAAAGCAGTATTTGAGCCTTTATTTTCTGCACCATCACCACCTAAGAAAGGAGTTGCTTTGATATTACCATTATGGTTATATCCAATCCATAAAGTATTATCAACATCAAATAGAGGTACTTTTACTTCTAGGAAGATACCTGCTACATCATCATTTTGAATATCTTCACGGTTACATTGATAGTAGAACATTTGATTATTTAAAGTATATGCCTTACCCGCAATTCCTCTTAAATACACATCCGTACCAATCAGTTTAGAAAAATTAGCCGTTAAAATTCCTCCATATACATTACTATCAAAAATCAATGTTGGGAAAACAGAACGTCGTGGAGTATTTTCAATAATATTTGAACTCATACCACCCGTTGTTGGTAAGATACCCGCTGAAACGACTAAAGGCACCGCGCTATC
The DNA here is from genome assembly GCA_016744905.1 of Sulfurimonadaceae bacterium. GTDB lineage: Bacteria > Campylobacterota > Campylobacteria > Campylobacterales > Sulfurimonadaceae > BB10. Next base: position 24,392 of record JADGDM010000016.1, read on the forward strand.
GCCTAAAAATGGAACATCAACAAAGGCACGATCTACATCAAAAGTCGTAAATTTATTGGTACTCGATGCCGGTAGCTCTGCACCAATATCTTGAGGGCTTAGGATACAGATACGTTGATCACCTTGAGAACTGTGATCAAAACGGATACGACCAGTAAACTTAGTTCCATTATCCATCTTAGCATTCATATTAAGTAGTCCCTTAACAGAGTACTGTGGTCCCCAGTTTTTCTCTTGTGGAAATGCCATCTCTCTACGCTCATTCTTAGCAGCAGTAGGATCATAAGCCTTACCAATATTATTACCAATTCCATTATTGTTATACTTGAAGTTATCCATACGTCCACGTAACTCGAAAGACATATTTAACTTATCAGTAAATGCTTTGGTTTCAACCTTATCAATAACTTCCCACAACTCATCCGTATCTTCAGCTTGTTGTGCTTTTAATTTTTCAATTTCTAATCTTAAATCTTTTAGTTCCTGAGTGTCATCTGCATAAACCGATGAACCGGCTAACAAAGAGACTGCTAATATACTTAATGTTAATTTTTTCATTTCTTATCCTAATATTTTCTATTGTGGTACAGTAGCTTGATCTTTGTCAGCTGAACGTGCATTTAAATACTTTAGTAGAGTAGCTCTATCGCCATCACTCAGTCCATCTATTCCTAATTTTGCTTGCCATTTTGGCTTACCAAAATAACGTTTCCATTGCGACTCAGTTTTATTTCCACCAGCTTTTGTATATACATCTTTAGCAGCACCCGCTGCATCAAACGCATAAAGCGCCGAGCTTAACAAAACTGAACATCCTAGTAGTACAAGTGTTTTACGTATCATTTCTATTCTCCTTTTATTGTAATGAATTGACTTAAATTTTTTAATAACATCTGGTTTGAGTTAATTAAAGATTCGAGTTCACTGTTAATACGCCCACTCTCATCTCTATTTTCAACACTCTCTTCACCAATTTTACTGTTTTCTGCGATGAGCGTACTGGTATTAGTATTGACAATATTTGAGATTTCGATATTACTTAAAACCGTTTCATTTACTTCACTCATAATCTCATTCGTATCAGCAATACGTTCACTAACATCTTTTGCAATCACAGAAAGGTTTTGAATATCTTCAGAGTTTTGAGAGATTTCATCAGAGGCATTAACAATCTCTTGAATTAAAATACTAATCGTCGCCTCAATATCTCTAAGCGAATTTTGTGTCTTTTCCGCCAGTTTACGAACCTCATCCGCAACAACCGCAAACCCTCTACCATGTTCACCCGCACGCGCTGCTTCGATAGCTGCATTGAGCGCCAATAAGTTTGTCTGTTCAGCGATGTCTTTAATCACACCAAGAACATCTTTAACCTGCTCTGCATTACGACTAAGGGCTTGTATTTTAGACGCAATCTCTTGCTCTTTACCAACACTATCATCAACAAATGTGGTCATATCTTCCATTTTACTGTTGGCTTCAACTAAAACTACATTGACGTTTTCTAAATTCTCTTTGGTATTACTGCTTTTTAATTTTGACTCTTCAAGTAGAGAGATAACTTTTTCACCCTCACTCACCATATTTACCAATGAACTTGAAATATGTGAGGAAGAGTTACCAATTTTATTAGAGATGTCTTTGAGTACATTACTTTTTTCTGCACTGTCTTCAGCATTATTAATAACACGATTTAGTGCAATACTAAACTCTTTTAATATAACTTGCATTGACGTTTGAAGTTCTAATAACTCTTTATCAATCTGTTTGTTTGGATTGACAGTCACCGTCAAGTCTTTTGAATTACTAATCTCACGTAACCATCTATTCAACTCATCTAAAGAACTTTTAATGGTATTCATTAAAAGAATTGTAATTAACAATAACAGAACAACAATGACTGCCATCGTTATCATACTTGAAGTCACTTTGCTGTCAAACTCTTCCATTATTGATTTTGAGATACTGTCTTGAAGTGTTAAGACATCTCCTTTGATGATATTCATGTCCTTTTGTAAAAGTCCATACATCTCATTAACAGGATCAATCTCATACATACCTTCTTCTGGCATCTCTTTCATGATTTCGACAAAAGATTTAGCGATACTTAAAAAGTTTTTATATCTGTTATTTAATGATTCAATATTTTTCAACATATCTTCTTTATTGATTTCAGCATCACTAAAATTATCAATATTCGAACTTAATTCACTAATGCTTCTTCTTATTTCAGAATCTTTCACATCTAAAACTTTTTTATCAAGTCCTTTTATTCCAGCACCCAACATCTGTACTTGAATTTGTAAAATATTCTTTTCAAGATTTTCTACATTTTCGACAAAAGGGATAACATTCTCCTTTAAACTTGTATATTCCACTTTGAGGTCTTTTAAGGTAGAGATACCAATTGATCCTATGATAACAGAAGAGATAATTCCTGCGGTGAGTATAAAGAGAAGCTTGACGAGAATACTGTTTAATTTCATTATTTTTCCTATATTATTAATTAGCTATAAAAATATGTTAACATGCTACCTCTACAAGTATTAAAAAAATATTAAATAGTTGGTAAACAGATATTAAATTATATAATAAAGGATTATATTGAATACTTATGTTACGATTTTTTTACTTATGTTCATTATAGGGTGTGCAGAAGATGTTTCTAGTGAATTATCTAGTGAGGAAAATATAGATAAAAATATCTATTATGGGGATATTTTTAATGATGAAATCTTAATTATAGATAGAGAAACAATGCTATTAGAGAAAAGTATCACTTCTAATGCACACTATCCCTATGAAATTGCACAGGCACCCGATGCAGAGTTGGCTGTTATTAATAGAGATGATTTTCAAATTGGTTTGATGAAGGACTCTGCTATCACTTCAACGATAGACCTTCCATTTAAACCCCGATCAATTGCTATCAATGCGCACAATATCCTTGCCAGCAGTGTTAATGAATCCAGCGCCCTTATCATCAATAATCAAAGACTCTCTTCACTTTACGGTGATTCTACCTATACCTTACCAACCTCTTATGGGGGTGCAGGTGCTTCTGGACATCCTGTTTGGATTAATGAAAGTTATTTTTTACTTTTAGATAGAACAGAGAATGCCATTGAACTTTATAAACTAGGAGAGCATAAGCCTATCTCTAAACTTATCACCAAAAGCAGCGTGCATCATGTTATGAAAGAGGGAAAAACCTATTATGGAATTTGTGAAGGTGTACAAAATGGCAGCGCGCCAGGTGTTATAAAATTCACAGTAGCCTATGAAAAAATAACGCTTGATAAAGAGCGTCTAATTAGTGAGTTCACAGATGTAGTAAGTGACATTAATAGTTCAACTTGGGGTGCACATCATGGTGCGATACATCCAGATGGGCAACATCTGTACTTTGGTTCACGTGAAGGAAATATATTTGTTCTAGATCTTGAGACTTTAAATTTGGTTGATAATTTCAAATCAGGTTTGGGAATAGGCCATATTATATTTTATAAGAACTTACTGGTTACGACCAACCATTATGATAATTTCAAATCATTTTATAACAGTAAAAACCCAAAAAATAATATACTTGTCACAGACTTGTACTTTTCGGACAAAAGGTATGATGATATAGTTATGCAGTCACATACAACCCACATAGTTGATAACTATCTCTATTTTATGTTTAATGAAGATAATGGAAGTACTTTTTATAAAATAGATTTAAAAGACGTTAATAATATTCATATTGACTCACAACTGAAGTTACCAGGCAGAAGAGCTTTAATGGGGAGCTTATTACAACTAAAAACACAAGCCTTGAGTGATATGTAGTTTGATATTTAAAGGAACCTTATGCCTAGACCTAAAAATAAAGATGAACTGATTTTTTTATCAAATGAAAACTTTGATAAACTTTTTCTACTTATCAATTCATTTGATGAGAAGCAGAAAAAGAACACTTACATCTTTGATAATAATCGAGATAAAAATATTAGAGATATTTTAGTACATTTACATCATTGGCATCTTATGATGTTGCAGTGGCATCACATTGGAATGCAGGGAGAAAAAGCGCCCATGCCGGCGGAGGGTTATACTTGGAAAACTGTTCCTGAACTTAATAAAACCATTTGGAAGAAGTATCAAGAAACAAATTATGATGAGGCTGTAAAACTTATAAATTCCTCTTTTAAAGAGGTCCAAAAAGCTATAAATACACACAATAATGAAGAACTTTTTGAGAAAAAAAGGTATAAATGGACGGGAACAACATCCATGGGATCATATTTTATATCTGCGACCTCCAGTCACTATGATTGGGCAATGAAGTTGTTAAAAAAATATAAAAAAAGTATTAAAGAAGCTTAAGAATAAAACCACGATTGAAGCCTGCCAAATCATCATAAAAACTTAAAGTATAATCGCTATTGTCTTGAAGATAGTTGGCAACCTTATCTTTTTGATCATAACCAAACTCACAAAAGAAGTAAGCAATACGGCGTGCAAGCACTTCATCGATTAATGCTTTGACTATCTCGTCACCAACTTCTCCACCAAAGAGTGCTAAAGAAGGTTCATAATCAAGATTTGATTCTAGATCTGCGTCATTGGCAATGTAGGGAGGGTTAGAGACTAAAACATCTATCTGTTCACTATAGGGATCTAATAGTGAACCTAAACGAACCTCTATTTTATCCTCAACGTCTTTCTCTTTAAAGTTCTGTTTGGCTATTTCAATAGCATCTGGCGAAATATCTGAGGCAATAAATTGCGCATTTTTATAATTTTGTGCCAACAAGGTAGAGATTATTCCACTGCCTACACCCACCTCTGCAAACTGAACGTCTGCATCTTTATCAATAAGCTTGAATACTTCATCCAATAAGAGCTCTGTTTCAGGTCTTGGAATCAGAGCCCCCTCTTTAATAAAAAATTCTTGAGAATAGAAGCTGACTCTATTTGTGATATATTCATAGGGAATATTTTTAGCGCGCTGTGCGATGAGTTGAAGATAATTACTTTCCTGCTCCACTACAGTCTCTTGATTCATCATCAAATAAAGTTCATCTTTATTGAGATGAAACATGAGTAGTAGCTGCGCCTCACGTAAAGGACGCTCAAGGAAGTTTAACTCCAGCGTGGCCACACGCAGAAGTTCTTTTACTGTTCTAGCGATGGAGATTCACCTTCTAGCGCGCTAGAGTTTTGTGACCCTTGAACACTTACACCTAAGGCTTTTAGCCGTTCAATCACAGGCGGATGGGTATAGTTAAAAAACATATACACAGGATGAGAAAGTGGAAAACTTTTATTTTCTGCTACCAGTTTTTTAAGCGCTTCTGCAAGATAAAGTTTACCACCAAGTTCAGCCCCTGTCTTATCTGCTTCAAATTCATTATGACGTGATACCGCACCCATTAAAGGCATCATAAAATAAGACAAAATAGGCATCAATAAAATAAATAAAAGCATAATACTGGTTGATGATGTTGCAATACCCAACTCTAAAAATAGTGATTCAGGAATATTTCCAAAAATTGCAAACATCCCAAACATCATTGCGCCAACCATAGCGATATTTTTATAGATATCTCCATGAGCAAAGTGACCCAGTTCATGACCAAGCACCGCTAAAAGTTCATAAGATGTTAGTTTTTCTAAAAGCGTATCAAATAAAACGACACGTTTAGTTTTTCCTAAACCACCAAAGTAAGCATTCAGTCTTGCATCACGTTTAGAGGCATCTGAGACAAATACACCAGAACTGACAAAGCCTGTCTTATCCATAAGTTCTTTAATTTTTGCATTTAAAGATTCATCTTCAAGTGGCGTGATTTTGTCAAAAAACATGGCTCTGATAGTAGGGAAAAGCATATTCACCAAGATGATAATTCCAAAAATAAAAGCAAAACTCCACAACCACCATAAAGCAAGGTTTTCCATAATTGCAAAGACACCCCAAATAATCAGCGCGCCAATAACAACGGTCATCACCAAAGAGATCAATGTATCTTTAATAAACAGTCCCTGACCTGAACGGTTAAAACCAAATTTATCATCTAAAACAAATTTAGAGTACCAATCAAGTGGTAAAGAGATTATTGAATTAATCAATATAAACCCAAGCACTATTGCGATGGCATTTAAAGTTGCATCTTGAAACAGTAAAGCATTTTCTATGAGTGTGATACCGCCCCCCATCCAAGCAATAAAAATAATATACTCTACTAGAGTAGAGACCATGCTAAACTTCTCTTTAGCCACACTATAATTACCTGCTTCTAGATAATCTTTACTCGACATCAAAAATGGAGATTGACGCTTAGCCACATTCACGTAGCCAATTTGCATCACACTGGTGTAGAGTTTAATCAAAATGTATAGTGAATATACAGCGATTACAGTCATTAACATCTAAGTCCTTCTTTATTTAAGAGGTATACTCTTAACTATATTTTCTGTCTTTATTGTGTCTTCTGGTCCATCATATACAAATTTAGCGATACCAAATATTGAGCCGATAATTAAGCCAGCCATAATCACAGCCAAAACAACCCGTTTTTTTTCACCACCTAAGGTGTTATAATCTTCAATATCATTTAATGTAGGTTCACTCATAATTAATTCCTTGTCTATATATTTATACGAAATATACAATCAAGTTAATAATAATCATTATCTATTAAGAAACTAAGCTGACGAGCTAAGTTTACTTTTTAAATACTTATTTCGTCATATATTTTATTGAGCAAACTCAATACTACGACTCTCACGTATTACATTTACTTTTATCTCACCAGGATATGAAACACTTGCCTCAATATCGGCAGCAATCTCTTTAGCAACTAAAATCATCTCATCATCATTCACCAATGTTGCATTCACAATTACACGAATTTCACGACCTGCGTTAATAGCGTAGGCTTGTTTCACTCCTGCTTTTTGAGAGGCAATCTCTTCGATCTCTGTTACGCGCTTAAGATATGATTCTAAAACCTCACGTCTTGCACCAGGGCGCGCTGCAGAGAGGGCGTCAGCAGCACAAACAGCGCCACACTCTACACTTTTCACCTCTTCTTGACCATGATGGGCATAGATGGCATTAATAACCACGTCATCTTCATGATATTTACGACATATTTCAGCCCCTAAATCAACATGATTTCCATCATGATCATGCGTGAGTGCTTTACCTATATCGTGCAACAATCCGGCGCGCTTAGCAAGTATCGGATCACCGCCCATTTCTGCGGCCATCACACCAGCGAGATGAGCAACCTCTAAGGTATGTGCCAAAGCATTTTGACCATACGAAGCGCGGTAACGTAGACGACCAAGTAGCTTGGTGAGTTCTGGATGCATGACACCGATGTTCAATTTAAAAAGAATATCTTCACCCTCTTTAAGCACACCTGTCTCAAATTCATCATTTACTTTTTCAAAGATCTCTTCAATACGACCGGGATGAATTCTTCCATCTTCAATTAAAAGTTCTAATGTTTTTGAAGCGATTGCTCTACGGTAAAGATTAAAACTACTGACTACAATAGCATTGGGAGTATCATCAATAATAATATCCACACCCAATAACATCTCTAAGGTACGAATATTTCGACCCTCTTTACCAATGATACGCCCTTTAAGTTCGTCATTATCAAGGTGTACGGTATTTACCAGACGCTCTTGTGCAAATTCTCCCGCAAAACGGCTTGTTGCTTGTGCCAAAATATAGTTCACTCTTTTTTTAGAGTCCTCTTTGGCTTCACTTTCAATACGTCTAACCACATGTGCAATATCTGCACGTGAACGTTCTTCTACCTGAGAGAGAAGCAGTGTTTTTGCTTCATCTTGTGTCATCCCAGCCGCTGATTCAACATGGTTCATCGCCTCTGTTAGGCGTTTTTCATAATCAACTTTCAAAGACTCTAAAGCTTTCTCATTTCGACTTAGATTAAGACGTTCTGAACTTACTTTTGCACTATCATCTTGAATTTTTCTACGTTCTAATTCTGTAAAACGTACCAACTCTTTTTCTGCTCGTGTAATCTCATCTTCACGTAAGATAAGATCTTCTTTAGCGCGCTGCGCTGCCTCATCATAGTGTTTTTTTGCCTGTAACTCTATCTCTTGCGCTTTTAATTCTGTTTTATGTAACAAGACTTCCGCCTCGTTTTCAATCACACTTGCCTTTGCTTTAGCTTGATCAACATAAATCGTAAAATTGGCAGAACTTAGTTTTTTAGAGACAAAAAAGCCTACGACTCCGCTTAGAGTGGCTATACCACCTCCTAAGAGAACTTCGTTCAACATTTTTAATCCTTGTTTTACGATAACTCGCCTCAGGCGTGATTAGAAAATCTGCATCAATATCATGTGCATCACAAACGTTTAAGTCTGTCATGCATAAACACGGTTGGATAAATATTTTTATAGGTTTATCATTCAGTTGTTCAAAGAAACGATCATACATTCCTTTGCCATATCCAACACGTTTTGCTTCTCTATCAAGCCCAATTATAGGGATTATCGCTATATCTATTTTATTTATATTTTTTAATGAATTACCCGGTTCATAAATTCCATATTTTTTCTTTTTTAAGGGGTGCCTAAATGTTACCATCTTAAAGCTGTCGCCTTCCATAAAAGGGGCAAAGAGGTTCACACTTTTTCTCAGTTCTTTTATAAGCGGTGAAATATTCACTTCGAAACCAAAAGGGATATAAATCAGCACATTTTTAGCACCCGATTTTTTTACAAAATTTAGTAGTTTATCATTTAAAAGGTGCTCTTTATAAAGACTATTATGACGACTTTTAGAACGATTGAATTTGATACATTGTTCTCTAAACTCTGCTTTATTCATCATGTGTCTTAACCTTCATTAGATATAATTCTCAAAATTATAACAAAAGGCATTAAATGTTTAACAAATTTTTATTAATCTCAGCACTTTCACTTTCAGTTTTCTTTACCGCTTGTAGCGATGACAGCAGTAGTGAAGAAGCAAATAGCATGATTTCAGGTAAAAAGTATTCACTTAAAAGTTTGGATAACAAGACTTATGTAGTCCACAAAGAGGGTGAACAGTATAAAATGATAGGCCACGAAGGCAAAATTATTATTTTTGATCTCTTTGCAACTTGGTGCCCACCATGTCGCACAACTGCACCACATTTAGCTTCACTACAAAAGAAGTTTCCAGATGAAGTACTTATCTTAGGGACAACTATCGAAACAGATAAAACAAATGCACAACTACAAAGTTTTGTAGAGAAGTATAGTGCACATTACACCATGGTAAATGGAATAGACAACCTTCCACTAGCACGTGCTATTGCCAGTTCAACGGGTGTTGGACAAAGTTTTCCAATTCCTTTAATGGTGATGTATAAAGATGGTACCTATATCACGCACTATGTTGGTGCTGTTCAAGAAGAGATGATCGAAGCGGACATTAAAAAAGCTCTAGGAAAATAGATGTTTGGCTTTATTAAAAAAAGTTTAACAAAGACCGTTAAAGCCATCGAAACAGTGGCACCAAAAAAACGTTCAAAAATCCCAAAAGATGAGCTTGAAGATATTTTACTTGAAGCAGACATCGAATACGACCTCATTGAAATTATTATGCGCGAGCTTTATCAAGATGAAGTTACACGTGAACAGTTAGAGTCAAAACTTCTGACCACACTTTCATATACAACTTATGAAAAACCTCAGGTAGAAAAACCTTTTGTTGATTTAATAATAGGTGTTAATGGCGCCGGAAAAACAACCTCAATAGGTAAACTTTCGCACTACTTTAAAAGCAATGGAGAGAGCGTACTTTTAGGCGCTTCAGATACTTTTAGAGCCGCAGCCATTGAACAGTTGACGCGCTGGGCTGAGAAACTTGATATTCCTATTGTCTCTTCACGCCAAGGTCATGATCCATCAGCCGTTGCTTATGACGCTATAGAGTCAGCAAAAGCGAAGAATATCGACCACGTTATCATTGATACGGCAGGTCGTCTACATACGCAAACAAATCTCTCCAATGAACTTAAAAAAATAGTTCGTATATGTGATAAAGCCCACAGTGGCGCACCACATAGAAAGATGTTGATTTTAGATGGTACGCAAGGGAACTCAGCCATTGCCCAAGCCAAAGCTTTTAATGACATCGTTGATGTTGATGGTATCATTATTACCAAACTTGATGGTACCGCAAAGGGTGGATCAGTTTTTAGTATCGCCTACGCACTTAAACTGCCTATCTTGTTTATCGGGGTCGGTGAAAATGAAGCCGACTTGGTACCTTTTAATAAGTATGAATTTGTCGAAGGACTTCTTGACGCTATTTATACGATTGAGGAAGTTGTTGAAAACTCATCATTAGACTCTATCACACAAGAGGTACGTAACAAGCTTTACAGACTTATGAGTGATGATGGCTTTGATGCGCTCTCAAAACACTTTGTACGTGAGCGCGCTACATGGAAAGAGTTTAAAATTATCGCCAACAATAACCTTAACCAATTTGAGATTAAAGATCAAGACACAATATTAAAAATTTATAAATTGGAAGATATTAAATAGTTAATAGGAGACCGTTGTATCTAAATTGTTTCCAAGATTGAAGTTAACTCCTAAATATATGCTAATCGCAGGAGAGTATGTTCTTTTTGTAGAATCGTTAGTCAGTTGATAACTATAAGGAGAGCTATTAAGTCTGAGTAATAGATCCACTCCTGTAGCAACGTCAAAATAACTGTTTATTCTATATGCCAATCCCAGTCCTGCAGAAAATGTACCTGTTATACCGGTATAGCTTATCTGCTCAACACTATAAGAATAAACCTCAGCCGAAGAAGCAAGTTGACAATATGGATATACATTTTTCATAAACTTTGAATACGCATCTTTATATAGTAGTCCCAACTTTCCATAGCCAGAACCTATTCCATCAGGATATATTTCTAGAAAGCAAATTCAAGCAATGTCAAGTGATGAAATGGTTTTAGATGACATTAAAGAGATTCAAAAAGACTTTAAGTACGTAGATAGCGAACTTGATGCAATTTAATATATACTGGGCAAACTTAAACCCAGTACAAGGAAGAGAACAAGCAGGACATAGGCCTGTACTAATTATCTCAAATGATATAGAAAATCAACTTGATATTATCACTATCATTCCCATCACATCAAAAAGACAGGACGTAAAATCTATCCTAAAATCTAAAATATGTCTATATGCAACAAATCAGCACTATATTTATTTATCTAGCTATACTTCAAATACAAAATAGCAAGGCAATATCATGGCGAAGAAAAAAGTACTTTTTGAGTGTCAACACTGTGGATTTACCACACCTAAATGGATGGGTAAATGTACCAATTGTGGATCATGGGATTCTCTCATTGAACTTAATGAGCAACAACAAGAGGTCGTTAAACTCACCAGCTCTAGTGCGCCAGGAACTTCGCACGACAAAGCCATAGAAATTACTAAGGTTGAAGAGAAAAGCATTACGCGTTATAGTTCTGATGATATTGAATTAGATATGGTTTTAGGAGGAGGCATTGTGCCTGGTTCACTCACCCTCATCGGGGGTAGTCCAGGGGTTGGGAAGTCAACACTACTGCTTAAAATCGGTGCGAACCTTGCCAAAAAAAATATGCATGTTCTCTATGTCACAGGAGAAGAGTCTCAGTCTCAAATAAAGCTGCGCGCCAATCGCCTAGATGCCAATGTTAACAACCTATACCTTCAAAGCGAAATACGTCTAGAAAAAGTTTTGGCTGAACTCACCGAAAGAGATTATCAGTTTATTATTATTGATTCTATTCAGACACTCTACTCTGAAGCAATATCTAGTGCGCCAGGATCAGTGACACAAGTACGTCAAATCACCTTTGATTTGATGCGTATTGCGAAAGAGCGCAATATCGCCATCTTTATCATTGGGCATATTACGAAAGAAGGCTCTATTGCAGGTCCACGTGTTTTAGAGCATATGGTAGATACTGTTCTATATTTTGAAGGAGACAGTTCACAAGAGTTAAGAATATTAAGAGGCTTTAAAAACCGTTTTGGTCCTACCAATGAAATAGGTGTTTTTGAGATGCGTGCTGAGGGTTTGGTTTCAGCCAAAGACATCTCTTCACGATTTTTTAATAAAGACAAATCACAACCAGGTTCTGCACTGACTGTAGTCATGGAAGGCTCACGTCCTATTATCTTAGAAGTTCAAGCTTTAGTCTCCGAGTCACATGCCTCAAATCCAAAACGTCAAGCGACTGGATATGAGAATAATCGTCTTAATATGCTCCTCGCACTTTTAGAGCGTAAGTTAGAAATACCTCTCAATAGTTATGATGTATTTATCAATATCACCGGCGGCATTAAGATCGAAGAAACGGCAGCTGACTTGGCCATACTCGCCGCAATTATCAGTAGTTTTCGTGAGCGCGCTATCTCGAAAGAGACCATTTTTATCGGGGAGGTTTCTCTCGTCGGTGATATTCGTGAAGTTTTCCAAGTTGATTCTCGTCTTAAAGAGGCCAGATTGCAAGGAATTACCAAGGTTCTTTTATCCAAGAAACCCTTAGATTCTCAAAAAATGAAATGCTATTTAGTCGATGAAGTTTCTAAGTTATTAGAGTGGTTTTAACTCATATTTAGTACGGCAATAATATTGTAATGTTTTTTATTGTATAATGGCGCATTATTATAAATAGGGTAGTTAATGTCAAATACACACACAATCGATGCAGAATACAAAGGTGAAGAGCGCTATTCAAAACTAGCACTGGCTTACAGCACAAAAGAAGAAGAGACTATGATTAATCATGCGATTAAAATAGCTTGTGATAAAAACTGTGATTTAGTACCTGAAATCTACACTTCAGAGCTTAGTAATGGGCGTAAGGTTATTATTATTGAATATCATGATGATTATGATCGTACTGCGGGGAAAGTTTTTAAAGAACTTCTAACCACACTTGACGTAAAAATTATCGACTAACTAAGGATACAAGATGGCTGAAGAAGAGACAACAGAAGAAGCAGCAGAAGCACCTACAGAAAAAAAATCTGGAAGTATGTTGCTGATTATAATTATTATTGTTTTAATCCTGCTTATTTTAATAGGCGCAGTAATAGCCATATTGATGATGGGCGGAGATGATTCTAATCAACAAAATCCACAACAGCAAAATGCACAACAAAATCAACCACGTCAACAGCAGATGAATCAGCAACCACAAGGTCGTACAAACCTTGCATCAAGTACACCTTTTATTGAAATTGGAACCATGTTTCCACTAGATACATTTACTGTCAATTTATTAAGTGATAGTGGAAAACGTTATCTGAAAGTTGAGATGAATCTTGAACTTGGCACGGAAGAACTTGGTGCTGAACTCGATAGTAAAACACCAGTTATTAGAGATACTATTATTAGACTACTCTCTTCAAAGTCTCTTGAAGAGATCTCTACTGCTAAGGGTAAAGGCAAACTAAAACAACAAATTGTTGATCAACTCAATATGCGTCTACGAGATGGACAAATTAACAATGTATTTTTTACAGAGTTTGTTGTTCAATAACAAACATTAATCTTCGAAGCCCTCATTTATGGGGGTCTTTATGCTCTTTTTCTCCAACTACTTTCAATAAGGGATATAAATTTGATTGGTATTGATCTTATAAAGACATCTCGAATGCAAAGTATGATGGAGCGCTTTAAAGGAAAGGCCTTGAAGCGTTTTTTAAATGAAGAAGAAATTCTTCTGGCTAAAAACTATAAAACAGCCTCAGGCTTTTGGGCAGCAAAAGAGGCGTGTTCAAAGGCATTAGGCACGGGCATCGGAAAAGATTGTGCTTTTGAAGATATCATCATTAAAAAAACGCATCGTGGTGCACCCTACCTAGAGTTTTCAAATAAGATATATCAACAATTTAATATTACAGACAGTTCTCTTTCTATCACCCATGATGGAGAGTACGCTATAGCAGTGGTAGCACTTGAAATAACTAAAGAGACAAAATGATTGATGATAATATTATTCCAGAAATTAGACTCACTCCTGTTTTTAAAACATTGCCCTGTAAAATTTCAGCGTACCTATTAAGTTATGCTCTAAAATTTGGAGCACTACTTTCAGGCGCACTGGTTTGGATACTGTATGACTATTTTTTTGCCATTGCCACACTTCTTCTCTCTTTTGTAGTCATGGGTATAATCAGATCAAAACTTTTACATATCTCAATTCCCCCAGCACAGCAAGAACACAACTATAGTGATCTACAAATTGCACACTGGTTTTTATTTAAGCGATATTGCTTTGAAAGCAATGACACACCCTCTAATATAAAGGTACTTTAACTTGGCACTCATAGACTTAATAGACGTACATAAACACTACTCTGCACAGAAAATTCTTCAAGGTATCAACTTTCATGTTGAAGAAGCAGATCGTATCGTTATCGTTGGTAAAAATGGTAGTGGTAAATCTACCATTATGAAAATTGTTCAAGGCCTAGAACATCAAGATGATGGAGAGCGGATTGTTCGTAATAATCTTGAGGTAAAGATGCTCGCCCAAGTTCCACAGTTTGACCCTGAACATAATGTTCGTCAAGCTGTGGAAGCAGGATTGGCTGAGCTTTATGATGCAAGAAAGCGTTATGATGAACTCTCAGAGATGCTGGGCGAAAACTTTGAAGATGAGGATGTTCAACGTGAACACTCAGAAGTGACACATTACCTTGACCACCATGCAGCGTGGAATTTAGATGACAAAATAGAGCGCGTACTTATTCACTTTCAACTCAAACACATGGAAGACAAAAATATCAATGTACTTAGTGGTGGAGAGCAAAGACGTGTTGCACTGGCCTCTCTTTTACTTCAAAAGCCAGATGTATTACTACTTGATGAGCCTACCAATCATCTTGATGTGTATATGGTTGAGTTTTTAGAAGAGCTTATTTTAAAAGAGAAGTTCACTCTGGTTTTTATTTCTCACGATAGATATTTTATCGATCAAGTGGCCACTAAAACCATTGAAATTGAAGATGGGAAAGTACGTGAGTACAAGGGTGGTTACTCCGACTACCTTGATCAAAAAGCAGAATATCTTCGTACCATGCAGAAACAACATGACAATTTACTACGTCTCGTTCGTCGTGAAAATGAGTGGTACTCTCGTGGTGTGCGTGCCAGATTGAAGAGAAATGAGGGTCGTAAAGCACGACTGATGGATCTTCGTGACGCTGCTAAGACAAATCCCGCCATGATTAGAAAGATGAAAGTAGAACTTCAACGTGAGGCAAAAAACTTCAATGGAGACAAAGTCGTCAATAAACAAAAAATGCTTTTTGAAGTGGATAATCTTTACCTACAACTTGGTGATAAAAAACTTATTAATGACTTCACAACACGTATACTACAAAAAGACGTTATCGCTATCGTTGGACCAAATGGTAGTGGTAAGTCCACTTTACTTAAAGCCCTTCTTGGCCGACTATCGCCTACGGCTGGAGCTATTAAACAAGGTGAATTTAAAATAGGTTACTTTGATCAACACAGAGAGATGTTAAATGATAATAACAATCTTCTTGAGACCTTCTGTCCAGATGGTGGAGATCGTGTTGATGTTCAAGGCTCAAACCTTCATGTCTACGGTTATCTTAAAAACTTTCTCTTTCCTCGTGAATTTTTAGATAAAAAAATAGGAACACTTAGTGGTGGTGAGAAAAATCGTGTTGCACTGGCACTACTGTTTACTAAGAAAGTCGACTGTCTTATCCTCGATGAGCCGACCAATGATCTTGATATTCCTACTATTAATATCCTAGAAGAGAAATTAGAAAACTTTTCAGGTGCCGTTATTTTAGTCTCACATGATAGATATTTTGTGGATAAAATTGCTAAAAAACTTTTCATTTTTCAAAAAGATGGAGTCGTTGAAGAGAGCTTTCAAGAGTATTCTGAATATCTTCAAATCGAAAAAGATATTGCTATCGTTGATGAGATGCAACGTGAGATGGGCAGTGCCAAACCTCAGACTAAAGTTGAAGTAAAGCCTGCAAATAAGCCAAAGATTAAACTCACTTTTAAAGAGAAAATCGCCTTAGAAAAATTACCTCAAGAGATTGAAGACTTGGAAACTAAAATAGCAGACTCCAATATCTGTCTGGGTGATCCTGGTTGTTATGAAGCGCATGGTATCACTGTTATCGCAGATGAACTCAGCGCGCTGGAGTTAGAATATGAAGAGAAAGTAGAGCAACTGCTTGAAATCGAAATGAAAGTAGAAGAGATCGAAGAGAACTAAGGGCTTGATTACTTAACGTAATCTACCACCTTACTCTCAACTGTCACTAACTTAATGACCTCGACAACTGCTAAATGTGCAGGATGTACAGCATACGTTTTTAGTGCTTCTTCACTGTCAAATGTTGAATAAAGACTTAGGTCGAAAGCACGTTCACTTTGATTGAAGTCTATTCCTACTTCCATTATATTTAATACATCAATTTTCAATGGTAATTCTTCAAGTAAATTTTTTACTCTTTTAATATTTTCTATTTTCTTATCTTCTTTGAATTTAAACATAACAATATGAACAATCATTTTTTTCCTTTAATTTTTTAGCTATGATGCGCTTATGAAAACACTTAGAGAACTATATGGCGTAAGCATCCTCTTTTTTTACTTTTTAAAATGGCCTATGTTAATGGGTTTGCCATTTATGTACATGAAATTAGGCTATGAAAATAATCCTATTCTCAATGTCCTATGGCTCTACTGTCTTGGACTTATCATACAAGATGCCTATAAGCTCATTCGTAGCCGTTTTAAGAGCTAAGTAGATCTCTAACACTTGTTGCCGGATCTTTGCCTTCTAGTATCTCGTACACCTCATGTGCGATTGGAAGATAGAGATCTTTATCACGAGCTATCTTTTTCAACGCATACGTTGTACCAATACCCTCAGCCACTTCACCCAACTCTTCAAGAATCTCTTCTTGAGATTTACCTTTAGCCAAACCCAAACCGACTCTAAAATTTCGTGACATGGTTGAACTGGCCGTTAAAAACAGATCCCCTGCCCCACTGAGACCAATAAAGCTCTCTGTCTTCGCACCATACAGACCACCAAAACGCTGCATTTCAACCAAACCACGTGAGATTAAAGATGCGGCTGCATTTTTACCCAGACCCAAACCCTCAGTAATACCCGCAGCAATAGCGATAACATTTTTATAGGCTCCACTCACTTCTGCGCCCATAACATCTAAAGAACTATACGTTTTGATAAAAGTCGGAAAAAATGATCCAAATTCATCAGCGGTATCCATTGAAATAGAATTAATAACTAAGGCAGTTGGTAATGACTTCATCACTTCAGTCGCAAAGGAAGGACCTGATAAAAAAGCGATATTCTCTTTCTTAACATATGGAGCATACACTTCATTTAAAAAACGTCCACTCGTTGCTTCGATACCCTTTGATGCCACCAATATTTTTTGATTTTTATCGATAAAATTTTTCTCTAACCAAGAAGAGATCTCTTGTGCGCTTATTGCAATGACAATATATTCAAACTCCAACATCTCTTCTAAAGAGATAAAGTTTTTCATATCACGAGGGGTTCTTGATGTGATGTATGCATCACTATTTTGACCCAGTGCATGAAATAACGCACTGCCCCATTTACCTGCCCCAATTACGCCAATACGTTTCATAACTCTCTCCTACTTCTAATTCTAATGCATCAATATCTTTGTCATAGCCCACAACCACTAAAATATCACCCGCATCTAATGCATGATTATAACCTTTTGAGGTAAAAAGAAAAGAGGTACTCAGCTCTTTATCTACAACAGCGATAACAATGACACCATAATGCTCTTGCCAAGCAATATCATTCAATTTCTTTTTGTCAATATGTGCATCTTTTTTAATCGTTATTTGAGCGATTTTAAGATCACTTTGCTCAAATAAAATATCATGTAAAAGTTGTGTAATAACTGGTTTTTCTAATATCTCGGTAATAATATTAGCCGTTGTTTGTAAAATTGGTATCACTTTGGAAGCACCCGCAAGGAGTAGTTTATCTTCACTTTCACTGTTTTGTCCAAGAGTTATGATAAAAGACGTTTTAAAGACTTCGCGTAATGATATGGTTAAAAATATATTTTCTGCATCATCATCCAGCGCGCAGTAAATAATAATTTCATCTTCATTATATTGTGCACCAATTTCATCCCAGTTATCACTCAAATCAAATTCAAAACGATCTTTTTTCTCTTCTTCTTTCAAACGATTATAGGTATGTGGCAAGATATAACTGATGACTTTATCATACTCACTTTCAAGATGTGCAGTAATCTGCTTTGCATATTCATTATAACCAAAGATGATGGCATATTTTGGTCTCATAAGTGTGCCTTTTTAGTGTGTAAATAGAGTGTAAACTCTTTAATTAAGCTTTTATCACCCATGATGACTAAGATATCACCTTCATCAACAATACTTTCTCCGAGAGGATTAAAGAAAAATCTTTCACGCTCTTTTTTATATATGCCCATCAGTATTATTCTGAATTTATTGAGATTAAACTCTTTTACCATCGTGAATTTTTCACTCATACGTTCATCAAAAACCAACTCTTCAAGGTGAATACCCAAGTGTTCAGACCTCAGAGCATGTATGGCTTCAAATGCAACGGCTTTTCCACTAAGTTCTTTTGCAACCATGCCCACGACTTCTTGAGTATAGACAATCTCATTAACGCCCGCAGCTTCTAACTTCTTTTTATTATTAATACTCATTAAAATAGAGAGGAGTTTAATCTCACTGTTCATAGAGCGGATACTCAAAGCCGTATAGACATTCGCCACATCATCTTGACGTAAACAGAGGACAGCTTTAACCTGTCTTTTCAAATCAATATTTATTTTATGATACGTAGCGCGCTCAGCTGGATCAAGATTTAAGGCGGTAAAACCTTCTGACTGAGCGCGCTTGATTTTTTCACTTGAACTGTCAAGTATGACAACTTTATTCCCTCTTTGTATCAATTTTTGTACAACAGAGACAGAGACCTCATCATAACCACAGACCAGATAAAATTTCTTAATTTTACTCACATCTGCAATATGTTGAGACTCTTTAATTTCATCAAGTTTTTCTGTAAAAGCGGAGACAATAATAGAGGTCGTAAAAGAGATCACACCAATACCCGAAATAATGATCAATATAGCCACCGCACGACCCGCATCTGTTGCAGGAGTGATATCTCCATAACCAACAGTAAAGATAGTCACTATCGACCAGTAAAAGGCGTCAAAAAGAGTATTTATAGAAGAGTTTGGATTATTGGCTTCCATGATATAAATAAGTACCGAAGAGATGAATACAATAATAGAAGCAAAAACAAAGAGCGTGACAAATTCAAACTTTTTAACCGCCAAGACCTTAGCAAAATGCTGTAGACTTTTAGTGTAACGAAAAAGTTTGAAAACACGAAAAAGGATAAATATACGCAACAGTCTTAGCTGGTGGAAAAATGGCATAATCGCCAACAAGTCAATAATAGCTGCGATAGAAGTAATGTACTTTAATTTAACCCGTATCAATTTTCTTAGAATCCGAAAAAATGAGAAAGGTCGTTCAAGATACAGTGACTTTTCATACGATTCTATCACCAATTCAGAGTTATCACTATACGTCCACAGACGAAGAAGATACTCAATTAAAAATATTAAAGAGACCACATAATCATTAAAAAGTTTCCAACCTTCATGCACATCATTTTTAACTTCCCCAATAAGGATAAATACACTGGTAAAAATCAGGGCTATCATCATCATATCAAAGTAACGTTTGTAAGGATAATTGTTATTGTCTAAAAGATTTTTAAAAAATGTTTTGATATTTTGGTAGGGTTTGTTAGCGCGTAGATAGTAAGAGAAGTCTACAGTCCAGCGCGCTAGGAAGTTCATACGTTTATGCCAACTTTTTAGTTACTATCTCGTTGACGACTTGGGGGTTAGCACTTCCTTTACTTGCTTTCATCACTTGACCGACAAAGAAACCAAGAAGTTTTTCTTTACCCCCACGATACTGCTCAACCTTGTCCATATTTGCTGCCATGATTTCATCTACCATAGTCTCAATAGCACCGGTATCACTCACCTGTTTTAGACCAAGCTTTTCGATAATAGCATCAATCTCCATCTCGTTTTCCATTCTATAGTCCAGCACGTCTTTTGCCGCTTTACCAGAGATAGTTTTATCATCAATCGCTTTGACAATAGTTGCCAGTGTCTGCGCGCTGATTGGTGAGGTTTCTGGTGTTATTCCACCACTAAGACGTCCTTGAAGCTCAACAGTCAACCAGGTGATTGCATTTTTAGCACTTGCCCCCTCTGCCATCATTGTTTCAAAGTATTTTGCCCACTCTAGGGATGCAGTTAAAACACCAGCATTGTATTCGCTCATATTGTATTCACTTACAAATCTTGCACGCTTTTCATCTGGAAGTTCTGGAATCTTAGAATATTTTTCAAACATCTCATCACTGACTACCGCTTTTAAAAGGTCAGGTTCTGGGAAATATCTATAGTCTGCCGCTTCTTCTTTTCCACGCATTGATCGAGTCTCTTGTTTTACTTGATCAAACAGACGGGTCTCTTGAGCAATCTCTTCCTCATAAGTACCATCTTCCCAAGCATCAATTTGGCGCGCTACTTCAACTTCAATCGCTTTTTCTATGAACTTAAATGAGTTAATATTTTTAATCTCCACACGGGTATACAGTTTTTCATCCCCTTTAGGACGAATAGAGACATTTACATCAACACGAAATGAGCCCTCTTGCATATTTGCATCACTAATATCAAGATAGCGAACAATTGAATGTAATTTTTTAAGATATAAAATCACCTCATCAGAACTTCTCATATCAGGCTCTGAAACGATCTCTAAAAGTGGGGTACCCGCACGGTTAAGATCAACCTTAGAGATATCTCCCTCATGAATGTTTTTACCGGCATCTGCTTCAATATGTGCACGATTTATACGAATGGTTTTCTTTGATCCATCCTCTAAATCAATTTCTAAAGATCCATGTTCAACAACAGGCGTATAGAGTTGTGTAATTTGATACGAACTAGGACTGTCTGGATAAAAGTATGATTTACGGTCAAAATATGAGTCACGATTAATAGTGGCGTCTACTGCTGTTCCAAACATAATTGATTTATGTAAAACTTCTTTATTTAAAACTGGAAGTGCGCCCGGTAGAGCTAAACATGTAGGACAAGTATTGGTATTTTGGGTGTGATTAAAACTGGTTGGACAAGAACAAAATAATTTAGTATTGGTATTTAACTGTGTGTGTACTTCTAATCCTATAACGACTTCAAACATTACATTCCTTAATTTTTCGTAAAATATCTAATTGAGGCAAAGCCATAAACACCAGTAGTTTCTATAGCTTCTATCTGCTCTTGTGTAACGATTCCACCAAGGGCAAAAATTTTAATGTTTATTTTACCCACAATATCTTTTAAGACGGCTAAACCCTTAGGTTCACCCTTATTTGGAGACTCAAAAATAGGACTAAAAGTGATGGCATCTGCACCCAATTCCTCAGCGCGCTTTGCTTCGTCTAAAGTGTGTGTACTGATGATGGTAAACAGCCCTGATTTTTTAGCGCACTTTATCTCATCAAATTGAGTAGACGTAAGATGGACACCTCCTGCATAGAGATTAAGTGCCAAGTCAATATTTCCGTGTAAAATTGCACGCACATTAAAATAACTGCAGAGGTCTAAAAATACTTGCGCATACTCAGAATAGGCCTCATTTTGTTTGTCACGATACAAAATGTAATTAATTTTGTGATTTTGCAAGTGTTGAGTTATGACACTCTTAAACTGATTTATG
>JADGDM010000017.1 GCA_016744905.1 Sulfurimonadaceae bacterium
CTGTACCACCAAGACCACCAGCTGCACCGATGATACCTGTCATGATACCGATATCTTTTCCAAAACGTTGAGGAACCAGTTGAAAAACCGCACCATTTGCCATACCTAATGAAGCCATAGTAATAAAAAGAACCACGATAGCGATAGGAAAGGGTAGACTACCCAGTGCTGTTAAAAGTGCCATCGCTACGACTGTACCATAAAATATATAAAGTGATTTAATACCACCCATATTATCAGCTATTGCTCCACCAACAGGACGAAGAATAGCACCTGCAAAGATAGTTAGAGCACCGAAGTATCCTGCCATAACTTTTACATTTTCTTCTGCCAACCATGCCATACCAATTTCACCCATTTCTACTGAGTAAGTATTCATAAGATAGACTTTCATATATCCAGCAAATCCTACAAATCCACCAAAACTGATTGCATAGAAAAGGTTAAACCACCATGTATCTTTGTCTTTAAGAAGTTTGCCATAATCTTTTAACTTTTTAGGGTTGGCTTTGTATACAGACTCTGGTGCATCTTTTGCCATAAAAAGGTAAGTAAAAAAGATGATGGTTGATAAAACACCACCGACTAAAAATACTGCTGACCAACCAAAGTGCTCTGCAATTTTTGGTGCAAAAAGAAAGTCGATAACGACACCGATATTACCCGCACCAGCGATACCTAGAACGACACCTTGTAGTTTAGGTGGATACCATTGACCTGCTTGGGGAAGTGCTACTGCAAAAGATGCACCTGCAAAACCAAGACCCAATGCTACGATTAACAATTGGTTATAAGTAATGGTCTCTGCTTGTAAGTAAGTAAAGAAAAGTGCCGAGATAACAATCGCTTGTGAAATCAATGCTGTTTTCTTAGCTCCAAACTTATCCACACCAAATCCAAGTAACACGCGAAGTAGTGCGCCAGAAAGAATTGGTAGTGAAAGTAGTGTCGCTTTTTGTGACGCACTCATAATAAACCCTGTAACTGCTAATGCCTCCGCAATCTCAGTTGAAAGGGGCCCCAACATAGTCCATACCATAAATGAAAAGTCAAAGTATAAAAACGCTGCTAATAGCGTTGGCCAGTGACCTTCTCCTTTTAATGCTTTAAATCCTGCCATTGTGTTCTCCTGTGTAATTGTTAATTTGTGAGAGTATTATAATGCAAAAAGAGAGAGGAAAGAGGGTATGACTGTATAAAAAATAATCAATATCAATAAAGTGTTAAAGAACAAACTGATTAAATATTAATCAGTTTGTTTAAGTCCATCGATTAATAGAGTCTTGAATGCATCTTCTGTTACAGGCTTGCTGTAGTAGTATCCTTGAATATTAGGACAGCCATTATTGAGTAAAAATTTTTTTTGTTCTTTTGTTTCAACGCCTTCAGCAATAATACGAAGATTTAAACTTTGAGCCAATGCAATGATGGCTTTGGCAATAGCCACATCTTCTTCATCATCTGGCAGGTCTTGAATAAAGGATTGATCAATTTTTAGTTTATTGATAGGCAACTTTTTGAGATAAGATAGCGATGAATAGCCTGTTCCAAAATCATCAATGGCCAACTCTATTCCCAGCGCGCTGACTTGATTTAGAATTTCAATCGCTTCTTCAGGGTGAAGCATGATTTGACCCTCAGTGACTTCAAGTGCTATCCATTCGGCTTGACAGTGTGTCTCTTCTAATAGGGTTATTAAAACGTCTAAAAAGTCTTTTTCTTGTAATTGTTTTATAGCAAGATTCATAGCCAGTTTACCAGGATTTAGTCCCTCTTTATACCATTGAACGAGCTGCGTCATGGCGGTTTTCATGACAAATCTATCAAGTTCAATAATAAGTCCCGTACTCTCAGCGAGTGGGATGAACTTTGCAGGAGAGATGATACCCATACTTGGATGTTCCCATCTTACAAGAGCTTCCATTCCACAAATGAGCTCACTTTGCGCATCGACTTGTGCTTGATAAAATACAGTAAATTCACTATTTTCTAAGGCCTGTCTTAAACTGGCTTCCATAACAACACGCTCAAAAGCCAATTCTGTCATCTCAGAACTGTAAAATTGATAATTATTACGTCCTTCTTCTTTTGCCTTATACATAGCCGCATCAGCGTATTTTAAAAGGTCTGTACTGACATGACCATCATTAGGATACAAAGAAATACCAATGCTTGAAGAGACATAGAGTAAATTATGATCAAGATTAATGCTTTGCGCTAAGGTGTCAAGAATCTGTGTTGCTATATTTGTTACTTCTTTTTGTGTTTTGGACTCAAGAATGACTGTGAATTCATCTCCACCTAAACGTGAAAGAGTGGCATTTCTTGGAAGTACTTGTCTTAATCTGCTGGTTACAATTTTAAGAACCTCATCTCCTATCTCATGACCCAATGAGTCATTAATCTCCTTGAAGTGATCAAGGTCTATAAAAAGCAGCGCCAGTTCTGTAGAGGATTCAATACTTTGAGTCAGCTTTTTACTAAATGAGATACGATTAGGCAATCCCGTGAGTGAATCATGATGGGCTTGATAATCAAGAATATTTTTCTGCTCACGTAAGGCATTTTGTGTTTTAAGATGAGAAGTGATATCTCTTGCAGATTCTATAATACCAATACAGTTTCTCTCTTTATCAAAAAGAGGCGTGGCGGAGAGCTCCACATAATGTTTCTCACCATCTATATTTTTGTGATTATGTAAGACAATGGTATGCTCTTTCGATGCTAAAACATCACGAAGAGGACAAGGATGCTCTATTCCATCACAAGGCGTAGATCTATGATGTGATATCTCATAACACTTGGGATGAAGGGGGTCAGCGACTTGCGTGAATTCCATATTTTTATGCAAGGTATCATTCATTAATTCAATAGAGTAATCTTCTTTGATAACCATAATAGGGTCTTCTACCCCATCAATAATAGATTGAAGATAGGTATGTTGTTCTTTGAGGGCATCTTCAGCGCGTTTACGTTTAGTGATATCTTGAACGTAGCCAACCATCCCTATAACTTCTTGATTGTTATCTTTAAGTGAAGAGAGTGAAAGATTGGCATCAATAATTTCTTTTGATTTTTTAATTAACCTAACAACGGTATGCACTTCACCCGTCTCATTTAAGGTCTCGATGTTGGTAGCTAAACTTTTTAAATCTTCAGGCAGATATATCTTACTGATGTGACTACCCAACATCTCTACCTCACTGTAGCCTAGAATCTGAGTAGAACCACTGTTCCAGCTGATAATAATACCTTCTAGGTCTGTTGAAATAACACTATCATGAATCTGTTCAATAATCTGCGTTTGTTGATTGGTTTTTAAAGTTTGAATACGCTCTTGTGTGATGTTGGTGTGGGTACCAACCATGCGTATTGGATTATTATCTTCATCATAAATAATTTGTGCTTTTCCTAAAATCCAAATCCAATGACCCTCTTTATGTAGTAAACGATGGGTATGTTCAAAGTTCTTTGATTTTTCTTGCTTCGCTTTTTGCAGGGCACTGAATATTGAAGCTTTATCATCAGGATGAATACGTTCTTTCCATGTTCGGATTTGATTAGGAAGCTCTTCATCTAAATAGCCCAACATCTCCTTCCAAGAAGAAGAAAAATAAATATTGTTGTCTGCATAATCCCAATCAACAACTGAGGTATTACTACCATATAAAGCCAGTTGCGTTCTTGAGTTGAGTTTTTGAAGACGTTCTCTGCCAACTAATAGTTTTATAATAAGATACAGAAGTAAAAGAGAAAAGATAAATCCTATTATTCGGATATTACGCATATTTTTGAAGGTTGAAAGTATAAAGGGACTTTTTTCATAAGAGACCAGCCATGCGGCATTTTGTGTATAAAGGTTTTGAATAGGTAAAAAAGAGATGACCAGAGCTTCTGTATCGCTGAGAATATAATGACTAAATGCTTGATTAGAATGTATATTATCATTCAAACTTTTTTGCAGAGGATCGAAAGAGAAGTTTTTATGCATAACACAGGTATTTTTATTCATCGTGACCATATACTCAGTATGTTCTTCACTTTTCGCATACTTGAGTATTAAGTCATCTCTTTTCCATGCTTTTGCTGTAAATACATCTTTATTGACCAGAAAATGAGAATGAATATGGCTGATATTATTTAAATACCATTGAAAACTATCACTGGAAAAAGAGACTTCCATGGCGCCAATATGTTTGCCTGAACTGCTAAAAATAGGAAAAGTATTTCTAAATCCATGGGCGACTCTTCCTTGAACAAAACCACGAATGGGTTTGAGTGTTTCATTGACTATTTTAAAATCATCACGTATATCTGTTAAGTCATCACCATAGCGGCTTGGTTTATGCATACGTAGAAAAGATTTGTTATCGGGAAAAACAAATTGAAACTGTAAAACACCTTTTTGTTTGGCGCGGTCATATTTTAGTGTGAGTAACTCTATAAGCTCTTGTCGTAGTATCTTCTTCTCTTCAATACTTGAGTGATTGGCCTGTTCTATGATGTCAATTAAGCGCTTAGAACTGATGGTTGATTGATAGGTAGTATTGGCCGTGATTTTTTGAGATTCAAGTAAAAGATTATAGTGTGTTTGAAGATTGTGCATATTTTGTTTAAGTGCTATATGGACTCTCTGTTCAGCATTTTTATTAGTGATGTAATAGATAGCACCATTGATTAAAAAAAATAGTGCGAGTATATAGATGACGTATTTATTAATATTTTGCATGTTTGATTATATCAAAAGATATTTCAATTATGATATATAAACTATAGTTATTAATCAAACATAGATATTTTAAAAGAACTCACTTCATAGGGTGATATTTAGGTGATAAGTTTAGTGATTAAATTAAATTCATGTTTAAATTTTATACAGAAATAAACCACAAAGAAGGTTATAATCTTATCAAGAATTTAGAATAAAAAAGAAGAGACGTGCAAACACCATTAGAAAGTTTTATCGATCATAAGGCCGAAACAGGCATGCAATGTGGTAACTATTCCATAGACCTTCCTGAGTTACAAGATAAAGAGCAGTATCGTTTCCACTTTGATGCGACTGCTTGTGTGGGATGTCGTTGTTGTGAAGTAGCGTGTAATGAGCAAAACAATAATCCAGCTGATATTAAATGGCGCCGTGTAGGTGAGATGGAAGCGGGAGTATTTCCTAATGTGCTACAGATGTTTAATTCTATGTCTTGTAACCACTGTGTAGACCCTGCTTGTTTGATTGGCTGTCCGACGGAGTCATACATAAAGATAGATGAAACAGGTATTGTCGTGCATGATGATGATACCTGTATCGGATGTCAGTACTGTACATGGAACTGTCCTTATGGGGTACCAACCTATCATGAAGAGCGTAATATTGTCACCAAGTGTCATATGTGTCATGAGCGTCTTGATGTGGGTGAAAGTCCAGCCTGTGTACAAGCATGTCCAGCAGGTGCTATTATGATAGAAGCGGTGAATGTAGATGCGTGGTTAGCCGGTGACATTGATGAACAAGGAAATATGCCGCACTTGGTTGATGCACGTGTAACGAATTCCACAACGCGCTACACCATGAGCGATGCTCAACGCGTCGAGATGGAAAATATGCAAAAGGCAGATGAGCATATCTTAAAACCTTTTCACGCCGAGATACCATTGGTATTTATGACAACTTTAACGCAGATCTCTTTAGGTGCTTTTATTGCACTGTTTTTAGGGGACCTATTTTCACTATTTGGTTTGAGTGAACCGAGCGTAATGATGGCCTTTTTAGTGATGATCCCTGCTGCGCTTGGTCTTCCTTTGAGCGCGCTACACTTAGGTCGTCCGATCTTAGCATTAACAGCTATGAAAAACTGGAAAAATTCGTGGCTCTCTCGTGAAGCGATTGCCTTGGGTGCTTTTACAGGAATGATGAGTATAAATGTACTGCTTTATTACCTAGAAGTAAGTCAGTTTTTGAGAATTATTTTTGAAGTTCTAACCCTGGGTATGGGTCTCTTTGGTATCTATGCCCAAGCGATGATTTACCGGATTAAGGCGCGTCCATCATGGAACCGTAGAACGACAAATATGAAGTTTTTCGGCGTGGCGTATGTGGGTCTTTTAATGATGGCCTTAGCCTCTGCTTCTGCGGGTATTAATGAAGCGGTTTCTCCACTACTTTCAGTGGCATTACTGAGTGCAATGGCGCAAGCATTTTTCTCATATGAAGACTTTAGAACCTTGGAAAATGCCAAAGAAGATGATTATGAACTGGGTAAAACAAAACGTCTTTATGCACGCTTTAGTAAGGTGCATTATCTACGTAAAGGCAGCTTTGTGATCGGTGCGATTGTATTGCCACTGCTGGTTTCTGTCCTCTTTAGTGCAGGACTCATTAGCAGCGCGCTGTTATTTTTAAGTGCGGCTGTTTTACTCTCTTTTATCTCTGAACTTTCAGATAGATATCTATTTTATGTAACCTCTGTGCCTCTTTCCATGGCCGGTGGATTTTTTGTAGGAAACCAACGATGATTAATGCAGTAAAAAACTTTTTAGGCTTTGATATTAAAGCGGACAAATATAAACTCAGTAGTGATGCACAATTTGGAATGATTAGTGATGCCAAAAAGCCTGATAAATGGGTCTTCTCTACCTGTGGTTATTGTGGGGTTGGATGTGGACTTTACATCGGTGTTAAAGATGGTAAGGCAGTCTATACCAAAGGAAATCCTAAACATGATGTGAACATGGGAACATTGTGTCCAAAAGGATTGAGTGAACATCAACTCATTAACTCTAAAGATCGCATCTTGCATCCTATGATCAAACGTGGGAGTGAACATGTAGCTGTTTCATGGGACAGCGCCTATAGAAAGGTGAGTGATACCTTCAAACGCATTGCGGATGAACATGGACCAAAAGCGGTAGGAGTACTCTCCTCAGGACAGCTTCTAACGGAGGAATTTTACACCCTTGGAAAGTTTGTGCAGTTGGGACTTAAAACCAATAATTATGATGGAAATACAACGCTATGTATGGCTTCAGCCGTGGTAGGTTACAAACAGTCTTTAGGGAGTGATGGTCCAACAAATTCGTATGAAGATTTTGAACATGCCAACACCATCATCTTAGTCGGTGCCAATATCGCTGATAATCATCCTATTTTAAAATTACATATTGCAAAAAATAAAAAAGTGGATAGAAAAATTATTGTTATTGACCCACGTGCTTCTAAAACTTCAGCGATGGCAGACACGTATATCCCCATCAAACCACGTACGGATTTAGCACTTTATAATGGTTTGGCATATATTATTTTTGAGCAGGGTTGGGAAGATGAAACGTATCTGACTCAAAACGTGAATGGACTCAAAGAATTTAGAAAACATGTTCAAGACTATTCTCCTCAAGAAGTCAGTAATATTACAGGGATTGATGTAAAGGTTCTATATGAATTGGCGCGTAGGTATGTGACTACAGAAAATGCACTAACAGCGTGGACTATGGGTGTAAATCAATCTTTTATGGGAACGGATACCGTCAGTGCCATCATTAACCTTCATCTGATTACGGGGAAAATTGGACGTCAAGGAAGTGGACCTTTTTCGATTACGGGACAATGTAATGCCATGGGAACACGCGAGACAGGTTTTACCTCTTCTTTGCCATCATATAGAAATTTTGGAGATAAAAAAGCAGCGCAGGAGTACGCAGACATTATCAATGTTCCCGTGGATATTATCCCAACTGAACGTGGATATAAATACGCAGAAATTATTGATGCGATAGATCGTGGTGAGATAAAAGCACTCTGGATTGTTGCGACAAATCCTCTGGTGAGTTTTGTGGATCAAGCTAAGCTGCGTAAAACACTGGCCAAGTTAGATCTTCTTGTTGTTCAAGATGCTTTTTATAGTGATACAGCGCAAATTGCCGATGTCATCTTCGCAGCGGCTACTTGGGGTGAAAAAGAGGGTACGTACACCAATTCAGAACGCCGGGTAAATAGAGCAAATAAAGCAGTAGAACCGATAGAAGATACCAAAAGTGATTTTGATATTGTTACTGATTTCTCTCGTCATTTTCAAGGCGTTCATCATCAGCTATTTAGTGGATGGACGAGTCCAAGTGATGCGTATGAAGAGATTAAACGTAGTTCTAAAGGACAACTTTGTGATCAATCTGGGATGAATTATGAGATGATGGAAGACAATGGCGGCGTACAGTGGCCATGTAATGATCAGTTCCCCCAAGGGAGCAAACGTCTTTACACACCAGATATCCCATTTAGAACACCTGATCAGCGCGCTAAGTTAATCATCGCTGACTGGGTACCAATGGCGGAAGATCTTAGCGCGGAATTTCCAGTGATGCTTAATACTGGAAGAACGGTGGAACAGTGGCATACCCGTACTAAAACACGTTCTATTGATATCTTAAATGATTTAGCCCCTGAAGCGTGGGTGGAGATAAATCCTGTAGACGCAGAATTTTTACAAGTGCACAGTGGTGATAGGTTAACATTGTCTTCTCCTAGAGGAGAGGTACCTGATGTTGTTGTTAGAGTAACGCAAAAAATGGCGCCGGGTCAAGTCTTTGTCCCTTTTCACTTTAATACACAACTGGTGAACCAGCTCACGCAAGCCTCTTTTTGTCCAAAATCAGGAGAGCCAAATTATAAACAAACGGCCATTCAACTACACTCTGAAAAAGTGCCCTCAGGCATCATTATGAAAGAGGATGTGATTAGTGGGGCGATTGTACATAATAAAAGTACCTATGAAGGTGTGAAGATAAAAGAGACCAAAATGAGTACAAAAGTATAAAAGATACTTATATTGTAGTGATTTGATAATAATATAATACCTTTATGTTATTATTGGTGTATGAAAAAAGTATTGGTTATTGAAGACAATAGAACAATTTTAAAACTTGAACAGACTAAAATTGAGTCTGAACTTCATCTGGAAGTGACCCCTTGTGAAACTTTGGCCGCTGCACTCGCAGCAATAGAAAAAGAGACATTCTTCTGTGCCTTAGTTGATCTTACTCTGCCTGATGCCAAAGACTTAGAAGTGGTTCAAGCACTGGACAAATATGATATTCCTATGATTGTATTTACGGGTTCTATCGATAAAAAACTTCGAGAAGATGTATTAAAATTTAATGTGATGGATTATATTCTAAAAGACAATCCCAGTAGCTTAGATTATGCACTGCGTATTATCAGGTTTTTAGACAACAGTGAAGGATGTTCTTTGCTGGTCGTAGATGATTCTGCTACTTCAAGAATGGGTTTAGTGATGTCGCTAGAACGTCTACATATGAATGTCTATCAAGCTTCTAATGGTGACGAAGCACTGGACATAATTAAAAATCATGATGATATTATGATGATGATTACGGATAATTTTATGCCAGGTATGGATGGGGATGAGTTGGTTCGTAAGGTACGCGCTAAAAAAAGTATTAATGATTTTGGAATTATTGGTGTCTCTGGCAGTTCCGATCATGAAATCACCCTAGGATTTTTAAAATCTGGTGCCAATGACTTTATCCAAAAACCAATCTATCCTGAAGAGTTGTTTACCCGTGTGGTCTCAAATATTGAGATGATACATAATATAAAAATAGCCAAAGAGAGTGCAACAAGAGATTATTTAACGCAGTTGCATAACCGCATGTATCTTTTTGAATTGGGTGATAAGTATTATGAAAATGCAAAACGTAGACATCTAAATCTTGTAGTAGCGATGCTCGATATTGATCATTTTAAAAAGATCAATGATCGTTATGGTCATCACGCGGGTGATGTGGCACTTAAAGAAGTAGCGCAAGTACTTTTAGATAATGTTCGTGGTACAGATGTTGTAGCGCGCTATGGTGGAGAAGAGTTCTGTATAGTTTTGAGCAATACCTCCTTAGCAGATGGACTAAAAGTTCTCGATAAAATTAGAGTAAAAATCTCTGAAATCAAGATCAAACTTAAAACAATTGAGTTCTCTTTTACGATGTCTATAGGGGCAACAGATAAATTGGTAGGTTCTTTGGATAAGATGATAGACCACGCAGATAAAGGTCTATATCAGGCAAAAGATGAGGGACGAGATAGAGTTGTTGCTATCTAAAAGAGTTTACTTAAGTAACTCTTTGGCAATTTTCTCAATATCTCGACTGAGCAAAAAATAGTCTTCATAATTTTCATCAAAATAGTGCGCAGAAGTAGTTCTAAAATTCTTTAAATTATTGTGAATATTAATAGCAAAGGTATGGGGTATTTTTTCATGTTCAAGTGCCTGAAGACTAAGTAGTGTATCGTTGATACAGCCTAAGTTTGCATGGGTCACCAGTAGTGTTTTGGCATCAAGGTATTGAATCAAGTCAATGATAAAGTGCTTTTCATCAAGGGGAACGTAAAGACCACCTGCACCCTCAATAATCATCACATCACATAGAACTTCTAACTCTTGAATCTTCTTCTCAATAACTCTAAAGTCAATTTTTATCTTCTCTTTATTGGCAATGAGTGGTGCGGCAGGAAGTTCAAATTGATACGGAACGATATCCTTCACACTTAATGCTTTAAAACTGTCATTATGTTTTTGTACTTCTTGCAGTAATTCCGTTCCATCTAAGGGGGCATCTATGACACCTGTCTCAACTGGTTTAATGACACCAACACGATAACCCAGTGCGCTGTAGGCTTGGATTAGAAGTTTGGTGGCATAAGTTTTACCAATATCTGTATTGGTGGCAGTGATAAAAATTCGACTCATTATTAAATACTTTCTTGGATATAATTGCGCATATTATACATTATAGGGTTAAGAATGCAACATTTTGAAGAGTATTCAACATTTTTTGTTCAAGAAGCAGCGTCAAAAGAGGGAGCAATCTCTCCTTCAATCATCAACTCGGCTTCATTTGGTTATGGGGACTCTGAGACAGCAGAGGGCATCTTTGATGGCTCTGTTAAAAAGCCACTTTACTCACGTGTGGGGAATCCAACCACTGCAAAGCTAGAAAATGTTCTGGCAAAAATGGATGGCGGCGTTGCGGCGATTGCAACCAGTTCAGGGATGGCAGCAACTACTTTAGCAACGATGTCACTTTTAAGTGCGGGTGATGAGATTATCAGTATTGGTGGCCTTTTCGGTGGGACGTACTCATTTTTTCATGAAACACTGTCACGTTTTGGCATCAGTACCAGTTTTCATGATGTGGACGAATTAGAAAACATTGAAAATGCCATCACTGACAATACAAAAATAATCTTTTGTGAGAGTGTTGGTAATCCTAACATGAGACTGCCCGATATTAAAGCGATTGCAGATATTGCATCAAAGTATGGTGTCGTTTTAATGTTGGACAATACCATTACCCCTTTAAGTATCAAACCCTTAGACCTCGGTGTGGATATCGTTGTTTATTCAACGACAAAAATAATTACGGGTAATGCCTCCGCACTTGGTGGCGCAGTAATTTTTCGCGCTATCAATGAAGGTGAAGATAAATTTAAAGGTGAGCGTTATAGTGACGTGCATAAATTTATCAAAAAAATGGGAAAAATGGCCTTGTTTGCCAATGGTAAAAAACGTGCCCTTCGTGATTTTGGAATGAGTGCCAATGCCTACGCATCACATTTGACGCTTCTTGGTTTAGAGACACTTCCTTTAAGAATGGACAGAGTTGTAAACTCTTGTGAAATTATTGCGGACGCGCTGGATGAACAAGCCTTTAATATCAATCATCCTTCTTTACGTGCACATCCGCATCATGCGCGTTATAAAGCAGAATTTTCGCAAGGTTGTGGAACATTAATGACTGTAGATATGGGAACAAAAGAGAATGCATTTAAGTTTATCAATGCATTGAAATTGGCAACAATCACGGCAAATATTGGAGATTCTCGTACCTTAGTTTTACATATGGCATCAACAATTTATGCTGACTTTGATGATGAGACTAAAAAGTTCCTAGGTATAACTCCTGGTTTGATTCGTGTCTCTATTGGCCTAGAAAATCCTCAAGATATTATTAATGACTTTATGCAAGCACGTGAGATAGTGCGCTAGTCAAAAAAATGTTACCAAATAGTTAAGTTTGATTGAATCATTCAATCACTCTATGATGTTCCTTCAAGTATAAGAAAATCTTTTATATGATGGAGTAAAGAAGTGGAGTGAATATGAAAAACAATATCTTATTATCTACAGTATTATTAACTACCTTAGCTACCCCATCCCTCAATGCAACAATGTTTGATGACTTTAATGAAGTAAAGAAAATTGTTAATGATCTTCAGCTTGAAGTGACAGAACTGCGTGAAGAGAATGTTGAATTGTCCAAAGAACTAGAAAGTATCTCTGGAAACAACTCTCTAGAAACAGAGCTTGAAGAGGATGAGGAAGAAGAGAGTGATCTTCGTGAAGATATGGAGGAAATGCAAGAGGAAATCTCTGAGCTGAATCAGCAGACCTCAGGAGACAACCTTAAACTTTCCGTAGACTTTAGAACTTCATTAGATAACCTTCAGTACAAAATGACAGATGGAAGTAGCGTAAAAAATAGTGCGCTCATGATTAATCGTCTTTGGTTGAATATGAGCTATAAAGCCAATGAAAATGTCAGCTTCACAGGACAGTTGGCCTATAACAAAGCTTTTGGAGCAAGATCTACAGGTGCCAATCCTGTTGGTTTCGAAACCTTTGATTGGATTACCAATGAAAATGCTTATGATGATATTGTGCGTGTACGATCGGCTTACTTTTACTACGTTAATGATACATTTTTAAGTCTTGATATTCCATGGACTTTTAGTATTGGACGTCGCCCTTCAACCGGCGGACATCTGATAAATTTTCGTGAAGATGATGCTGCCGCATCGCCAAGTGGCCACAGTATAAATGTAGAGTTTGATGGCTTAAGTTCAAAGTTTACACTCAATGAAGAGTGGGGAACTTATCTGAAATTTTGTGCAGGGCGTGGATACTCAAATGCACAACCACGCTTTTCAGCTACGCCTTACGCCACAGCAGACGACACTTCAAATATTGACTTGGGTGGTCTGATTTTTGTCCCTTACAGTGATGGGCAGTATCAACTTTTTACACAGTTTTATTATGCCAACAACTTAATAGATGCGGGTCCTGAAAATCCAAGTGACGCTAGCACAATGGATCCTTCAGGATTTCATACAGTGGGTGGACTCTCTTCTGCTACGATGGCTTTAATTGTTGCGGGTATTGGAAATGAGTGGTCTGATTACTTAGATGAGACGACGCTCTTTCTAAGTGCGGCTGCATCGTATACAAACCCCAATAGTGGATCAACGATGTTGGGTTCAGCTGATGAGGAACTGGGTATATCTGTTTGGGTAGGTTTAAATATGCCATCTTTAGTCAGTGATGAAGGTTTTTGGGGTTTAGAATATAATGCAGGTTCAAAATATTGGAGATCTATTACCTACGCAGAAGATACCAACATCGGTTCTAAAATTGCGGCGCGTGGAGATGCCTATGAGATCTATTTTACGGAGCCTTTGGTTGAAGATTCATTAAGTATGCAACTGCGCGCTACGTATATTGATTATAGATACACTGGAAGCAATGGCTTTTTTGGATCAAATACAGGAACACCTGTAGAGATAGCGACTTTAAATAGTCCTGCAGTTGTACAGAGTGCAAGTGATGTACGTTTTTATATTCGTTATAAATACTAAAAAAGAAATATTTTTATAGAACTTAATTTGATAATAGTTTTTTCCCAGTTAAAAAAGCTCTGGCATCGTATACAGCTTGTGTTTTGCTGGAGATAAATGTTTGAATACCTACTGCTTTTATTTTCTTAAAAATTGTCAATATTTTCTCTTTTTTGGATGTGATCGATTCTTCTTGAATAGATTGACTTAAAAACAGTGCTTCCTCTTCTTGCTCTTTTATAAAATCGTTTAAAAGTGCTTGTATTTGAAGGAGAGACTCTTTTTCTGCACCCTCTTTAAACAAGGCTTCTAGCATCGTTAAGCTACTGAGGTCATAATGAAAAGTTTGCTTATCAAAACTGTTAAAATCAACACGTTCAAAATACGCTTCTTTCATATTACATCTTTCTAAAGTCAATAGAGCATTGTGCATATCAACATCTTTGAGTTCACAAGTCAGAAGATCTGTCCCTTTTATTGAAATAATGGAGTCAATTGTGCTGTTTTCTAATTTAAAAAGAGAAATTTTATCATTGTTGACCATGCTTAGATTATTTAGTGTGAGTTTTTTAAACTTCAGTGTACCGAGAAGAGAAAATTTGTTTTGGTATAAAATCAAGTTTTTAAGTGTGACATTGGTTATTTTTAGTTCAGATTTTATTTTTGATTTGTTAAGGTTGTACTCTTGTATGGAAGAGTTTTGTAAACTAACATGATCAGCGTTAGAATTTTCAAATCTAAATGTATGGGTTTTAGAACGGTTCATTAAAACAGTTCTACAAGAACTTGCAAAGATATGAACACGATGGACAAACCCGCCTTCAAATTGCATGTTTTCTACCTTCGTTTTATACATTTTAAGACGTTCGATTTTATTCTCTTCAAATATAAAAAGAGCACTTTTACTGAGGTTAAAGTCACAGATTTCAAGTGTTGATTTTGAGAGATGGAGCTCTTCAAGGCTTGAGTCTTCTAGCGTTAATTTATTGATTTTATTTTGATAAATAGTGAGTGACTGGCCTCTGTATTTGTTAAAGTTGGCTTCTTGAATGTGACAATGATTGAGTTTGATATTCTTTGCGTTGACGTTATTCATTTTAAGGTTTTTAAAGGA
This sequence comes from Sulfurimonadaceae bacterium, assembly GCA_016744905.1. GTDB lineage: Bacteria > Campylobacterota > Campylobacteria > Campylobacterales > Sulfurimonadaceae > BB10. Next base: position 14,796 of record JADGDM010000017.1, read on the forward strand.
GACAGCATTAAAAGTGAGAGACTCTTCAAAGCGAGAAAAACTAAAGTCAACATCTTGATTAAAGCTTATTGATGTACCTGTCTTCCAAAATGAGTGATCTATAGTGGCGTGACCTTCTCTTGTCTTAGCGCGCTGCATAGGAGGGAAAATCATAAAGGTAAAGTTATGCTTTTGCGCTTTATTCATAATTTCATTACGAATTACAGACCAAAATTTAGCAACGTATTTTGTATTCCATTTTCCATTACGCTTCCACTCAGTTTTTGAGCAGTGTAAAATACACAAACCATCATCCAATACATATTCATCTTCTCTATGACATACTTTACACATTTTTTTCATTTTCTGAACCTTATACTCAAATTGATGATTGAAGTATAAATTATTTAAGTGAAGGCTTGATGAAGATTATTTTTATTGCAAAAGTTGTCCGGCAAGATATCCACTGGCAAAGGACCATTGTAGATTATATCCTCCACAAGGCCCATCAAGATTCATCACCTCTCCACAAAAGTATAAACCTTTTATCTTTTTACTCTGCATTGTTAATGGCTCAATCTCTTTAAGAGAGACCCCTCCTCGCGTAATCATGGCAAGTTTAAAACCGTCATGACCATTTATCGTCAGTGGTGTGGCATTGATTATTTTAATAAGTTCAGCACGCATGGAGCCTGTGAGTTGTTTAAATTTTAAGGAGGTGTCTACTGAGCAAAGGTTTGCCAACTCCTGAGCCAGCGCGCTAGGAAGTAGGGTGCTAAGCAATTTTAAGGTGTTGAATTCAGGGTTTTTAATTTGTGCGCGTTTCAGATGCTCTCGGATCTCCTCTTCATTTTTACCCTTAACAAAATTGGCCAAAAGAGGAACCTCATCAAATTTGGACAGAAGTGGAGTGATTTCACGAGAGAAGTCTAATACAACGGGACCACGAATCCCATTTTTAGTAAATATTAAATCTCCCGTTGCCTTGAGCTTTTTATACTTTTTGATATCAACATGAAGCTCTGCTTTGGCAATGGTATCGGCCCGACAGTTCCCAACCCAAGTCTCTTTTGTTTTCAAAGGCATCATTGCAGGATGAAGATCGGTTATTTTATGACCCAGCGCGCTGACCATCTCATGACCATCACCCTCTGCCCCGAGAACTGGATATCCCAAACCACCTGTTGCTATTATGATATGTTTGGCTTGATAGCTTGCGTCTTGTGTTGTGATTGAAACCACATGTTCATTTTCAATCTCTAAACTCTGAGCGCGCTGAGAGGTTTTAATCTCAACATTTAAATTTTGAAGTTCATCAATCAAACCATTTAAAATAGTCTCGGCATTATGTGTTGTTGGAAAAACTCGAAAACCATCAGGGCTGTGGGTTTCAACACCTAAGTCTTTAAAAAACTGCATTAAGGCTCTGTGGTCAAACTGCTCTAGCGCGCTGGACATAAATCGTCCTTCACGACCAAATTTACTCATGAATTCAGTATTTTCTAAAGTGTTGGTGAGATTACAACGCCCACCACCCGTTGCTTTGAGTTTGGCACCGAGCTTTTGAAGTTTTTCTAATAGTAAAACAGACTTATCTTGACGTGCGGCAGTAATAGCCGCAATCATTCCCGCCGCACCGGAGCCGATAACTATAAGATCATACTTCATGATAGACGCCTTTTTAGCCGAATTATACTAGAATCTATTCAAAGGAATATTATGATTAAATGGATAGTGATTGCAATAATTGTCGCAGGGGCTTTAGGTATCTGGACATTTCAAGATGATAAAGTAGTTATTGATACACAAAAAGCACATGATGCCTTAGACAGCAGTCGTGATTTTGTTAATGAACATGTAGAAGTAAAGTAGATGGCAACGAAGGCAACAGTACATCGGGTCAATTTAAATATCGCCAATATGGACACCCACTATTATGTTGAGCATAATTTAACAGTAGCCAAACATCCCAGTGAAAATGATAGACGTTTAATGGTACGTTTGGTGGCATTTACACTAAATTCCTCAGAAGCACTTACCTTTACAAAGGGTATTTCTCAAGATGATGAGCCTGATCTGTGGGAGAAAGAGCTTGATGGCGCGATTAAACTCTGGATAGATTTGGGACAGCCTGATGAGAAGCGTATTCGTAAGGCATGTGGGCGTGCAGAAAAAGTGATTATCTATACCTACCAAGAAGGCAGTGCATTGGCCTGGTTTGAAAGCTCAAAAAAATGGCTCAAACGCTTTAATAATCTCAGCATTATTTATCTAAATATTGAGGGAGATATAGAAAATCTCTCAAATAAAACAATGAATATCCAAGCCAATATTTCAGACAGTGAATTAAATATGATTGATGATGAAAACAGTATTGATATTTTAGAAACGATTTGGAAAGAAGCACAGTGAGTAAAATAAATAAACTTTTAATTGTCTGGTCCAGTGGGGAAAGTGAAGTGGCCAAGAAGCTGGTACTGCTTTATGGTTCGGTGATGTTAGAGCGTAAGTATTGGGATGAGGCAACTATTATGATTTGGGGACCTTCAGCCAAACTACTCACACAAGACAGCGCACTACAAGAACAGATGAAAGTAGTTCAAAACAGTGGTGTGAAGTTTAACTGCTGTGTGGTGTGTAGTGATGATTATGGTGTCTCAGAACAACTCAGCGCACTGGGTGTGGAGCTCATTCACACTGGAGAGATGTTAACTGAAGCCTTACAAGGCGATGACACTAAGGTGATTACGTTTTAGTAATAGACTACGTCATCGTCAGGTGCTTGTCTTTTATTTTGAGTATTATCAATTTGAGTATTATCAACACTGTGTCCATTGGCACTAATATCATAACCTCCAAATTTTCCATTATTATAAAGCCATCCTATTTGTATCATAATGGAAGTTGACTCAGATGTTGCGCCAGTAAGGGCTTGAGAAACTCCACTGAGTGACCATCCTGAACGTGTTGTAATATCTAGTCCAATAGAAGAAGAAGTGGTGTCAAAACTTGCATCTGACTCTGTAAAACCAGCATTGGTACCTACTGTTGTTGTTTCTGTTATTGAGCTACTTTGTATATTTTGTCTCATCCAAAAAGCACTAAAGACTAAAGAATTTAACATATAAGAGGCATGAACACCTGCTTGTAGGTTGAGGGAGTTTGTCCATGAATCACTCTCTACATCCATATAAAAATTTGTTTCAGATATTGTAAATGTGGTATTCATAGACATCCTTTGTGCTTGAGCACCACCAAATGCGAGTAGAGAAAACTTATTGGTAGAAAATAGTCGATAACCTCCATGTACACCAGCAAAAGCATTCAATCCCATAATATCCACATCGAGATCACTGGTTGATGCTCCATCAACATTAAATACACCAAAACTATAGGTACCAAAAAAGTTACCTTTTGTTGGCATCTGCTTGGCATAGGTATATCCTAACATCGTTGTAGTAAAGGTGTCATCAGCTTGTTCAAAGAATGTGGCTGTATGTTTTGATGTCCCTTTCCCTCCAGTATTATAAAAACTGTTATTAATTGGGGAGGGTGATATACTGACAGATGTTTCTTCAGCAAAGAGCAAGGTGCTAAGTAAAATAAAATAAAGTGGACTTTTTTTCACAATAAATCTCCTATGATTAAGTGTCTATATAAATAATAACATAGTATAGAATTGATATAGATAAAATTTAGAGCCTTCTATTTCAGTAGGTTTAGAATTTTTTTATAGGGATGAGGTCAAACTCATCACTTTGCAGAGATAAATTTTAAATCTTCTTTTTAAGCGTACCCCTTAAGCAAAAGCAAAAGCTACAATGGTTACATTGTCTTTATTAAATATTAGGAACTATTTTGAGTACAAAAAAAGATTTAGAACTTGAGGGCGAGCTCTCAGTTATGACACCTAAAGAGTACAATGTTTTTTTATTAAATGACGACTACACGTCTATGGATTTTGTTATAGATGTATTGATGAATATTTTTCATAAAAATTATCAAGAGGCCGAGGCAGTTATGTTGCAGGTTCATAAAGAAGATAGAGGTCTGTGTGGAACATTCTCATATGAGATTGCAGAGACAAAAGTAATGCAAGTTAGTAAATTATCAAGAGAAAAAGGTTTTCCGTTGAAAGCCATGATGGAGGAAGCATAATGATTAGTGCAGAGTTAAACGCAGTCTTTCAAAAAGCACTGCTGTACGCTAAAGATCAGCGTCATGAATATTTGAGTATTGAACATGTGTTTTTTGCACTATTAAGTTCTAAAGAGGGAACCTACATTATTAAAGAGTGTGGTGGTGATGTTGAGTTGATGCGCGAGAGTGTAAGCACCTATCTTAACAGCTCTATGACTGCACTCCCTGAAGATGTGACACAAGAACCATTTGAGACGGTAGCGCTTTCAAGATTGATAGATCAGATGATTCGTCACATTCAAGGTGCGCAAAAAGAAGAAGCGGATGTGGGTGATTTACTCGCCGCTATTTTTGAAGAAGAACATGCTTATTCAGTGACTGTTTTAGAAGAGTTTGGTATTGAGCGTGTAGATGTTCTTGAAGTCATCTCTCATGAAGATGTGAAGACCAGTACTGGTACAGGTAAAGATGAAGAGGGTTACTTAGAAAAGTACTCTATCAATCTTGTTGAAGTGGCTAAAGAAAATAAGATTGATCCGGTTATTGGACGAACTGATGAAATTGAGCGCGCTATTCAAACACTGTGTAGAAGAAAGAAAAACAATCCTCTACTTGTGGGTGAACCGGGTGTGGGTAAAACAGCTATTGCAGAAGGATTAGCGATACGTATTGCGGATGATGAAGTTCCAGAAATTTTAAAAAATGCACCACTTTTTGCACTTGACTTGGGCTCAATGCTCGCAGGTACTAAATACAGAGGTGATTTTGAAAAACGCCTTAAGGGTGTAATTGATGAGTTGAAACTACACACCAATGCGATTCTTTTTATTGACGAAATTCACACTATTGTGGGTGCAGGCGCTGTTGGTGGTGGAACTATGGACGCGTCCAATCAACTCAAACCAGCACTGGCTTCGGGTGAACTCAAGTGTATGGGGGCAACAACTTACGCAGAGTATAGAAATGTTTTAGAAAAAGACAGAGCCTTGAGCCGTCGTTTTGCAAAGATAGATATTGATGAACCTTCAATGAGCGATAGCTTTTTGATTTTGAAAGGCTTGCGTGCTAAGTATGAAGATCATCATGGTCTAAAATATACAGACAAGGCACTTCACTCTGCTGTTGAATTGTCTAAAAAGTATATTACGGATAGATTTTTACCAGATATTGCTATTGATTTGATGGATGAAGCGGGTGCCTCTTTTCACTTGAAAAAGAAGAAAAGAACAACTGTTAATCCTACAGATATAGAAGCGATTATCTCTAAAATCACCGGTGTTCCACCAAGTAAAATCGGTGAAAATGATATGGAGAAATTACAAGGTTTAGAAGGTGAGCTTAAAAAACGTGTTATCGGACAAGATGCTGCGGTTGAAAAAGTGGCCCTTTCTATTAAACGTTCACGCGCTGGTGTATCAGATGAAAGTCGCCCTATCGCTTCATTTTTATTCTCTGGTCCAACGGGTGTTGGGAAAACTGAATTGGCCAAGTCTCTCGCCGATGTTATGGGTGTTCACTTTGAGCGTTTAGACATGAGTGAATACATGGAGAAACACGCAGTCTCTAGACTTGTGGGTGCACCTCCAGGTTATGTGGGATATGAACAAGGGGGTCTTTTAACAGAAGCGGCGAAGAAACATCCTTATATGGTACTGTTACTTGATGAAATAGAGAAAGCACATCCTGACTTGATTAATGTATTGCTTCAAGTCATGGACGCAGGAACGCTAACAGACAACAATGGTTTTAAGGCAAACTTTAAAAATGTAATCATTATTATGACGTCTAATGTCGGTGCAAGTGAACGTAATGTTATGGGCTTTAACGCAGACAGTTCACTCTCTCGTAATGAAGCACTTAAGTCATTTTTTACGCCTGAATTTAGAAATAGACTTGATGCAGTAGTAGAGTTTGGCGCACTAGAGTTAGAGATGGTTGAGGGTATTGTTGAGAAATTTATCAATGAGTTTAACACACAACTGAGTAAAAAGAAAATTACAGTTAGTTTAAATAAAAAAGCACGTGGGTATATTGCTTCTATGGGCTATGATAAAGAGATGGGTGCCCGTCCACTGGCGCGCTACATTCAAGAACATATTAAAGACATCTTGACGGATGAAATTTTATTTGGAAAATTAAAAGCGGGTGGAGATGTAAAAGTATCGTATAAAAAATCACTAGAGTTTGATTACAGTGATTCCTGAACTAAACCGATATGAGCAAAAATTTCCCAATCCCCGAAAACATACTTCACCTGAGGGAATATTAGCTTTCGGGGGAGACTTGGTTCCTTCACGACTAATGATGGCGTACAGAAATGGAATTTTTCCATGGTATTCTGCGGGCGATCCTATCCTTTGGTGGTCACCAGATCCACGTCTTGTTTTAAATCTAGAAGACTTCAAGTTACGTAAATCATTGAAAAAAAAGCTGGATAAATTTGAGATAAAAATTGATAAAAATTTTGAAGCCGTTTTACGTCGCTGTGGTTCAGTTTTTAGAGCAGGTCAAAAAGGTTCATGGTTACTGCCTGAGATGATTGATGCGTATATGGATCTTCACGCGCTTGGTTATGCACATAGTATCGAAGCTTATCAAGATGATAAACTTGTTGGTGGACTATATGGGGTAGTTGTTGGTGGTGCATTTTGTGGAGAGTCAATGTTTGCTGATGTAACAGATGCTTCTAAGGTTGCCTTTGCATTTTTAATAGAGCATCTTACAGAACGTGGCTTCTCATTTATAGATGCGCAGGTTCCGACTGAACATCTTAAAAGTTTAGGGGCAGTGGAGATCAGTCGTGATGATTTTTTAGATAAACTGGAAAAAGTTATTTATGATGATGTCTTTTTTTAATCCTTTAGTTATAATTTTTGAAATGAAATCATAGGAAGACAGATGAAAAAAATAGTTACAGCAGTACTTGTAAGTGGGGCACTATCAACTAGCGTATTGGCGGGTGATTTAGGTGTAGGTTTGGGAACGGATATGGGTTTTGGACTTAGCGCACAGTACAAAGGGATGATTAATGCTCAGTTAGGGCATGCTGGTTTGGCTGTGGATTATCTTGTATTAAGAGACAATAAAATTGCAATTAACAAAGACCTTCCCGGAGAACTATCCTGGTATATAGGCGCTGGAGCTGGTTTTTTCTTTGGTGAATGGACGGGGCATAGTGGAGATATAGATCTTCGTGTACCTCTTGGTTTGGATTGGGATTTTCATAAAGATTGGGATGCTTATATTCATATTGTTCCTTCGATTCGAATAGGTGATAATTCAGACTGGTTTGGTTATAACGGCGGACTAGGCGTACGTTACTATTTTCCTACTGCAAAATAGACTTTTAAAAGTCTATTTCCCTACACTCTTTGATAAAATCCTCATAAACATTAAGTAATAATTTTTCTTTAAGAAAACAACTTCTATACTTGTCATAATTTAAAACAAGGAATTAAAATGAAAAAAATCGTTCTCGGCGCAGTAGCGGCATTAGTACTTAGCACATCAGCAGTAGCTGGAGTAAACTCTCAAACAGGTTGTGGTCTTGGAGCTATGATTATTAAAGATGATTCTTCAGCAGTAATGTTGGCACTTCAAACAACATTTAATTTAACATCTTTAAATCAAACTTTTGGTGTAACTTTTGGTACATCTGGATGTAAAAAAGTGAAACTTGTTATGAATGAGCGCGCTGAGCAATTTGTTGCAGCAAATATGGATCAACTCTCTAAAGAGATTGCAATGGGTAAGGGTGAGTCTGTAGATACTTTAGCTGAACTTTTAGACGTTCAAGATAAAGATGCATTTGCAACTTCTCTTCAATCAAACTACAACAGCATCTACACTACTGAAAAAGTAGAGATGGCTGATGTTTTAGACAATATTACTGCAATATAGTCGAATTTTTGGGCATTGCGCCCAAAATTATTTAAATTTCTCCTCGGATAACACTTTTTGAAAATAATTTTATTAACACTCTCTTTTTTTATATCACTTTACGCTTCATCTGCACAAGATTATACAGACAAAGCCAATGCGCTGAAGTTATATGAAAAAAGATATTGGTCACTACTTCTACATATGAATGCTGGGGTCTCTGAGATAGACTCGCCAAATTTTTTTCTAGCTAAAAATGGAAAAACAGATGCACAGGCTGAACTAGAAGCAACGATAGAAGGTCTTTATAATGCCTCTGTCTTAGATGATAATGCTACGCAGTGCCTTTTCCCCGCACGAACTTTTTGGTTAAAGGAAGAGTTGGGATTAAAAGATTTACCCCAGGTGCAATGTCAGGCATATAAAGTTTTAATCAAAAAGATGGATCCTCAGCGCGCTAGCCTTATTTTTCCATCAGCACATATTAACTCTCCAGCGTCTTCTTTTGGACATACTTTTATTCGTATTGACTCTTCGATGGATTCTAAATTACTCTCTTACGCTGTTAATTATGCGGCCAATGGAAATACGGAAGATTTTTTCTACGCGCTGTATGGTTTGGTAGGAAAATATCCTGGATATTACTCGATGATGCCTTATTATGAGAAGTTAAAAGAGTATTCCGATACGGACAGTCGTGATGTCTGGGAGTATGATCTGAACTTAGAATATGATGAAGTGATGATGATGGTACGCCATATTTGGGAACTTCAACATATCTACTCTGATTATTATTTTATAGATGAAAATTGTTCTTATAATATGCTTTGGCTCATAGAAGTAGCGCGTCCAAGTGTACATCTACATGAAGGATTTCTTTTTTCTGTTGCGCCTCCTGAGACCCTCTTTAAAGTAAAAGAAGAGGGCTTGGTTCAAACAATAAAATACCGCCCATCAAAACGCTCAAAGCTTTTAGCGTATGAGAAAAAGCTCAGTGTCTCTCAGGTAAGTTTGGCAAAAAAAGTGGCTTGGGGAAAAATAGATGCGCGCAGTGTAGTTGCTGATATTGATAAAGAGTCAGCGCGCTACGTGCTTGAATCCGCTTCTGAATTTTTAGAATATCTCTATATTCAAGGAGATGTAAAAAAAGAGGACTATCTTAAACGATTTCATAGAATTTTGACAGAGCGCTCCAAATTAGGTTCATCGGAAGTGATTAAGGTTAAAAAACCATCTTCTCCTACACAGGCACATCGGATTAATAGACTTAATTTTCAAGCAGGTGTGAGAGATGGAGAGATGATTGGATTTTTAGGTTTTCGTCATGCTTTTACCGATCTCAAAGACAGTGATACTGGACTACTTCGAGGCCTTCAAATTGAATTCTTTGATACACTGCTCTCTTATGGTGAACAAAATGAAATTGCCTTAGAGCGTTTAACTCTTTTAAGTATCACTTCCATCGCCCCAATAAGCAAGTTTTTCAATCCAATATCATGGAGAATGAAAGCAGGCTGGGATAGCCTGTATCTTGATAATAATCGAAGTGAATTTTCTTTAAGTGTGGGAGCAGGTTCAGCTTTTGCTGGAGAGAGTTATTATAGCTATATGATGTTTGATGCGATAGGTTATGTAGATAAATATAGTGATATAGGTTTGAGTGCGAGTTTGGGGTTGGTAGTTGATGAGGGTAGATATTTTAAAACAAATATTGAAGTGAGTGAACGTTACTTTTTACGTCATAAAGAGCAGTTTATTTTTAAAGCAGATCAACTGATTAACCTTTCTCAAAACAATGCTTTGCACCTTAATTATGAGTACCTACAAAAGTTAGGTAACGATAGAGAAACATTCAAACTCATTTATAACTTTTTCTTTTAGGTTTTAAAGTTATAATATCTGTAATTAAATTTAAGGCAATTATCTATGTATATTAAAGAGCTTAAATTCTCACTATGGGCGGACTTTATTGAACGTGAATTTATCACTAATGGTCTCAAAAAATTAATTGATGAGGGTGTGGTCAATGGTGCAACATCTAATCCTGCTATTTTCAAAAATGCGATATTAACTTCAAGTGCCTATAAAGAACAACTTTCGCACTTGGGACATTTAAGTGCTAAAGAAAAATATGAAGCGGTAGCTATTTATGACATACAAGCAGCTGCAGATGTTTTACGTCCTTTATATGATGCAAATGATGATGGTTTTGTCAGTATTGAAGTGGATCCTTTTCTTTGCGATGATGCGCAGGCGACTATTGCTGAGGGAAAACGTCTTTTTGAAGAGATTTCTCGTCCAAATGTCATGATCAAAGTACCTGCAACACAAGCTGGTTATATTGCTATGAAAGAACTCAGTAGCAGTTCTATTCCTGTAAATGCTACGCTTATTTTTTCTAAAGAGCAGGGATTAGCCTGTGCAAAAGCATTTGAAGAGGGCGCTAAGATAGCTACTTCAAAAGTTAAAACAGTTATATCCGTTTTTGTTAGTCGTATAGATCGTGAACTTGATGTGCAATTGGCTGAGAAAGGTATTGATATCGCTCTTGCTGGGATTTATAATGCAGCAGATATTTATACTGCAGTTGAAAATGCTTCTGTACCGGAGTGTCGAACGCTGTTTGCCAGTACAGGAGTCAAAGGTGATGCACAAGTCGCATCTTACTATATTGACCAACTATTGGCATATAACAGTGTCAATACTGCGCCACTAGATACCATTGATGCTTACGTTAAAGGTGGTGATATAGATTCTAAATTACCTTTAAGTGCAGAAATTATTGCAAAACATTTTAGTGAAATACAGCGCGCTGGTATCAATTTTGATGAAGTGATAGAGAGACAAATTAATGATGGATTGGAAGCTTTTAAAATGGCATTTCAAGAAATCTTAGATGCATTGGAGTAGAGTATGGCACCTGAAGAAGTAGATGTAGGTAACTTAACTTTTGAGACACTGAAAAAGATTCGTGCGTATTTAAAACGTATGATTCAAGTTGGAGGCTCAGACCTTCATATTAAAGCCAACTCTGTTGTACGTGCGCGTATCAATGGAGATATCGTTCCTCTTGGTGGTGAGATTTTAGGCAAAGAAGAAGCATTGACCTTTGCTAAAGAGTTACTTCGTGGACGTTTTGCAGAGTTTGTAGAGGCCAAAGAGCTTGACCTTGTTTATCCTTTTGATGAACGTACCCGTTTTCGTGTTAATATCTTTTTTCAGATGGATGGGGTATCCGCAGTATTTCGTGTGATTCCTGTAAAAATTCTCTCTATTGAAGACCTTAACCTTCCCTCAATTATCAATAAATTTACTGAGATGGAACGTGGTATGGTTTTAGTAACAGGTGTCACAGGTTCTGGTAAGTCAACCACGTTGGCTGCTATAGTTAATGAGATTAACTGGAAGAAAAGAAAACATATAATTACGGTTGAAGATCCAATCGAGTTTGTACATAAAGATAGAAAGTGTATTGTAAATCAGCGTAGTATTGGACAAGATACACACAGCTTTCACAATGCTCTGCGCGCTGCACTTCGTGAAGATCCAGATATTATTTTAGTTGGGGAAATGCGTGATATGGAGACGATTGAAATTGCTCTACACGCTGCTGATACCGGTCACTTGGTTTTTTCAACCTTGCATACACTTGATGCTAAAGAGACCGTTAATAGAATTATCTCAACCTTCCCGACCGAAGAGCAAAATAGAATTCGAATGACCCTTTCAAATGTTATTCAAGGCGTTATTTCACAAAGACTGGTTCCAACAGTTGAAGGTAAAAGAGCTGCGGCTCTTGAGGTCATGGTAAGTACACCGCGTATCAAGACACTCATTATGGAAAATCGTGATTCAGAAATTCGTGATACCATTGAAGAGGGTAAGCAGATTTATGGTTCACAAAGTTTTGATCAAGCTATTTTAGATCTTTATAGTAAAGGAACTATTTCAAAAGAAGCCGCTTTTGAAAATGCGACTTCTGCTTCAGATCTTAAGCTTAAAATGGAAGGTGTCAATATGTCCAAGCGCGCTGGAACTAAAGAGGGTGAGGAAGATGCAAGTAAACCAGAATTCGAAGAAGATGATATCTTTGATCTTAAAACATAAGTTAAATTCTTTTTTAAAATAATCTGGGTATAATTCGCCTCATTTTAAAAAAGAAGGACATAACTATGTTACAAGGTATTATTAGAGAGAGTAGCGGCAAGAAATCAACAAAGGCTTTCCGTCGCGATGGTTATCTAGTGGCTAACATCTACGGAAAAGGTTTAGAAAACATCAATGCTGCATTCAAAATGAATGAGTATATCCGTACTGTTAAAAACAAAGATACATTAGCATTCCCAGTTAACCTAGATGGTAAAGAATTACAAGTTGTAGTTCAATCTTATGAGTCACACGCAGTAACAGGTAATCTTTTACACGTTGATTTAATGGTTGCACAAGAGAATGTTGAAACACATTATCATGTTCCAGTATCAGCATTAGGTACTCCAATTGGTCTTAAAAATAAAGGTCTTTTAAATATCGCTAAATCACGTGTACGTGTTAAAGCTGAAATTAAAAATGTTCCTAATGTTCTTAATATCAATGTTGACTCTCTAGATGTTGGCGATTCAGTTCTTATTCGTGATTTAGAAAAAATTGCAAACGTTACTTTTACTGATTCAGATCGTGAATCTGTTTTAAGTATCATTAAAGCGAAATAATTTTGCTTCTCGTCGGTCTGGGAAATCCCGGGACGACGTATGAGAACACGCGTCATAATATTGGCTTTTTAGTCATTGATGAACTTTTAAAGCGATCTTCACACTCAGAAATTAAAAAAGCTTCTTTTGAAGGCGATCTTTTTAAAAGTCGATCAACCTACCTCCTTAAACCTACTACTTTTATGAATTTATCTGGAAACGCTATTGCCAAAGTTAAAAACTTCTATAAGTTAGAAGAGACTATCGTTATTCATGATGATATAGATCTTCCCTTTGGTGCACTGCGTTTTAAAGTCGGCGGTGGCCATGGTGGGCATAATGGTCTACGTTCAGCGGATAAGATGATAGGTAAAGAGTATATTCGTGTGCGTATGGGCGTTGGGAAACCAGAACATAAATCTCAAGTGGCTGATTATGTTTTACATGATTTTAATGCAGGGGAACAGCTTGTTTTAGGCGCTTGGATCAGACATACTGCGAACAGTGTTGAAGCCTTACTTGAAAAATCTTTGAGTGATGTTGCCTCTCGTTTTTCATTGAAAGATATCTCAAAACTGGGCAGTTAGATGTTGCTTTTTAGATATGTAGCATTTCATTATCTGAAATATTTTTCTGTAATATTATCCGCACTGGTTCTTTTTTATGTCGGTTTTGATTACATGGGTGTGGCTTCATCACTACCCGAATCAGCCAATCTTGTAATCCTCTATCTTATTTATAAAGCCCAATCAGCAATCGATATTATGTTGCCTTTAGCACTGCTGTGATAAGCACCAAACTGTTTTTAATTCGCTCCAATGCTTTAGTCGCTTTTTACTCTTTGGGTTATTCAAAAAATGATCTTTTAAAACCTTTTATTATTGTATCAATTTCTATCACTGTATTTTTTATCGCCTTGCATGCAACAAGTTTTGCTAAAGCAACGGAGATCTCTCAAAAAGTTAAAAACGATGCACAATATGTAGATATTAGTAATGATCTTTTTTTTACGTATAAAAACAAATATATCTATTTTGAGCGTCTTCAAGTCTTGCAAAGAACGGCCTACAATGTCCGTATTTTTAAATTGAAAAGTGGGGTTTTAAGTGAACTTATTATTGCTTCATCCGCTGTTTATAGAGGTAATTATTGGGAAATAGATCAAGCACATATTATTAAAAAACCTGCCAATATTGCTCTTATTGCAGAGGGTATTGAAGTGACTAAAGTAGGTAGTCTAAAAATACTAAGAGACTTTAGACCTAAGATATTGGACCAAATTTATGAGGGAAAAGTGAATTTCACGATTCTTGATGCTATAGAAGCATTAAGTATTTTAAATGATGAAAATATTAATGTTGACCTGATTAAAAGTGCTCTTTATAAGGCATTTATATACCCATTTTTTGTTCCTTTAATGGTCATAATAATTTTTTATATGGTACCGATTAGTCCACGTTTTTTAAATGTAACACTCTTCTCATTTGGTGCGATTTTAGCTTCTTTATTGGTTTGGGGAGTACTTTTTATGTTAATAGAACTTTCCAATACCAAAACTATTCCCAGTGAAGTAGGCATTATTGTCCCAATAATACTATTGGCACTAGGCGCTACTTTTCAATGGAAGCGACACAGTTAAGGCACTTCTTTAGAGTATTTTTAAGCACTTTTTGGATAAAATGACTTCATTAATGAAGGATAAAAGTGATAAATTTTCAAGAACTCGCCGACCAATACCAAACTCCCTTATACGTTTATGATTTTGATTATATGACAGAACAATATGAAGCACTTAAAAGTGCTTTTAAAGCTAGAAAATCGATTATGGCCTACGCTGTTAAATCAAATTCTAACCTCAGTACTATCGCCCATTTTGCAAAGATGGGTGCAGGTGCTGATTGTGTCTCTATTGGAGAAGTTCGTCGTGCGCTACTTGCAGGGGTTAAACCTTATAAAATTATTTTCTCTGGTGTTGGTAAAAGTGACGCTGAAATTAAAGAAGCGATCGAGTCTGATATTCTTTACATCAATGTAGAAAGTGCAGCTGAACTAGATCGTGTTGAGATGATTGCGCAAGATCTTGGAAAAGTTTCTCGTATCAGTGTTCGCGTTAATCCAAATATTGATCCTAAAACACATCCTTATATTTCGACAGGTCTTCATGGCAATAAATTTGGTGTAGATCTTAATACCGCCAAACGACTTTATCTAAAAGCCAACAACTCGGAGCATCTTGACCCTGTAGGTATTCATTTTCATATCGGTTCTCAATTGACTGAACTTGATCCAATTCGCGAAGCTTCAGAGATCGTAGCGGACCTTGTGCGTTCACTTCAAGTATTTAATCTTGAACTAAAGTTCTTTGATGTTGGTGGTGGTTTAGGTATCCGTTATGATGATGAAAAGACGATTGAACCACATGATTATGCGCAAGCTATTTTAGGAACACTTAGCGGTCTTGATTTGACTATCATCTGCGAACCAGGGCGTTTTTTAACGGCAAATGCAGGCTACTTTGTTTCTAAAGTACTTTATGAAAAGAAAAATGATGAAAAACGTTTTGTGATTATTGATGGAGCAATGAATGATTTGCTACGTCCAAGTCTATACAGTGCTTATCATGAAATTATGACACTAAAAGAGGGTGCGACAACAAAGGCTGATATTGTTGGGCCCGTATGTGAAAGTGGCGACTTTTTTGCCAAAGATTATGAACTTCCAGAACTTAATCATAATGACTTAGTGATTGTTAAAAGTGCTGGTGCGTATGGCTTTGGTATGGGAAGTAACTACAACACTCGTGGACGTTCTTGTGAAATTGCGGTGCAAGCAGGTGAATCAAGAATCATTCGTGCACGCGAGACTTTTGAAGATTTAGTGGCTTTAGAAAAAGAGTATTTAAGAGCTTAATGATGTATTTTATTGATGTACAGGGAACCCTGATTGATGATGTTAATAAACAACCTATTGCCGGTTCAATAGAGTTTCTTGAGCATTTAAATAAAACACAAACGCCGTACATGGTTATTACTAATAATACAAAAAAACAAAGTAATGTTTTTTTGGATTATTTAAACTCTATTGGCCTACCTATTTCAAAAACGCACTATCTTGATCCTTTGATGCTTTTAGAATCACGCGTTTCCAAAGAAGCTGTGGCAGCTTATGGAGCACAAGAATTTTTAGACGTTCTCATCAAAATGGGATATGAGTTAAATTATACCAATCCTAAAACTGTTCTGATTGCTATTAAAGAGGACTTCAACTCTGAGGAATATGCACAGATGATTGATTTTCTACTCTCAGGTGCACAGTTAATTGGTATGCATGAAACAACTATTTATGCAAAAAATAAAAAACGATATCCGGGGGTGGGTGCTATTTTAAAAATGCTTGAATTTGCTACTTCTGCTTCGTATGAGGTGGTGGGAAAACCAAGTTGTAATTTTTATGATGAATCACTTGCTGGACTTAAAAAACAAAATAACGGGGCACAGTTTGAAGATGTCACAATTATATCAGATGATGTAAAAGGTGATTTGAGTGGTGCGAAGATGATGGGGATGAAAACTGTTTTTGTCACCAGTGGAAAATATAAAACAGCCGATGAGATTTTACCTCTTTTAAAAGCGGTAGAACAACCTGATTTGGTTTTTGATGATATGCAGAAATTTATGGAGAGTTTATGAAAACATTAGCAGATTGTAGAGTTGCGATTGACACACTAGATGAAGAGATATTAACACTTTTAGAAAAACGTATGAAAGTGGTTGAACGTGTTGGCGAAATTAAACATGACAGCGGTGGGGCTATTTACCGTCCTGAACGTGAAAAAGCGATTATTGACAGACTAACAAAAATCAATAAAGATAGAAAAGGATTACTTAATCGTAATGCTATCGAGGCACTTTTCTTAGAGATTTTTGCAGTTTCAAGAAACCTTGAATTGCCTGAGCGTATCGCCTACCTAGGGCCTGAGGGAAGTTTTACCCATCAAGCAGCTGAATCACGTTTTGGTGCGATGAGTGATTATCTATCTTTAGGGACTATCAGCTCTGTATTTAAGGCATTAGAATCTAAGCGCGCTAAGTTTGGTGTGGTACCTATTGAAAATTCTCGTGATGGGATTGTGGGGGAGACATTGGACCTTTTAGCAAAGAGTTCAGTGAAAATTGTGGCAGAGCTTTATATGCCCATTCATATGTCTTTTGCAACCAAGGCGCGCCGTATAGATCATATTAAAAAAGTCTATTCCAAAGACAAAGGTTTTGGTCAGTGTCGTGATTTTCTAGCTGAACATGGTTTGGAAGATATAGAACAAATTCCTGTAGAATCAACGGCTAAAGCAGCTATTCTTGCGGCTGAAGATGAAAATTCGGCAGCTATCTGTAGTCATATCGCAGCCAAACTTTACGGGGTACCAACACTTTTTGAAAATATTGAAGATGTCATTGATAATACGACGCGCTTCTTTATTTTAAGTGATTTTGAAAATGCGCCAAGTGGAGAAGATAAAACCTCTTTGTTTGTGCAACTTGAAGATGCAAAAGAGTCAGGTGCTTTGGTGCATTTTTTACAAGACTTTGATAATGCAAAAATTAATCTTAGTAAAATTGAAAGTCGTCCTTCTAAAACTAAGGGTGATTTTGGTTACTGGTTTTTCATAGACTTTTTTGGACATATCAGCGATGAAAATGTTCAAGCAGTGTTGGCAAAACATAAAGAAGAAGTGACCTCTTTAGGTTCATATGTAAAAGGTGAAAAATGAATTTTAATAAAGCTTTAGAAAATATCAAAGTTTATGAAGCTGGAAAGCCTATTGAGTTGGTGGTTCGTGAATTTGGTATTAATGATAAAGATATTGTGAAATTGGCCTCGAATGAAAACCCAAAAGGATGTTCTCCATTGGTTCAGCGCGCTGTATCTGATATCGTAGCGAAGATGGCACTTTATCCAGATGACTCGATGATGAAATTAAAAGAGGGTCTCTCTTCTCATTTTAACATTGCTCAAAATGAAGTAATTATTGGGGCAGGTAGTGACCAAATTATTGAGTTTGCTATTCACGCTAAAGCATCAAGTACGCAAACAATTTTAATGAATTCGGTCACTTTCGCTATGTATGAAGTGTATGCGGCGCACGTCGGTGCAAATATTGTTCGTACAAAAAGTAGAGAACATAATTTAGAAGAATTTTACGCACTCTATCTTGAACATAAACCTTCGATCATCTTTATCTGTACGCCAAATAATCCAACTGGTGATGCCACTAAAAGAGAAGAACTTTTGCTTTTTCTTGATAAAATCGACAGTGATACCCTTGTGGTCGTTGATGGTGCTTATATGGAATATGGCATGTATAAAGATGAGGCGTATGCAATTACACCCAGCGCGCTGATTAAAAAGTATGATAATGTTCTGTATCTTGGGACTTTTTCGAAAGCATATGGATTAGGTGGAATGCGTACGGGTTATGGTATCGCACAAGAGGGGATTATTAATGCTCTTTATAAACTTAGACCACCGTTTAATATTACGACTTTAAGTCTAGAAGCTGCATCTGTAGCACTTGAAGATCAAGCGTTTGTTAAAGATTCGATGGAATTAAATGCCAGTGAAATGAAGCGTTATGAGTCTTTCGCTGATGAAAACAGTATGGAATATATAGAAAGTTATACCAATTTTATTACTCTACTCCTTGGGACAGCAAAAAACTCAACAGATATTGCATCTGCACTACTTAGACGAGGGATGATTGTTCGTGACCTAAGTGGATATGGATTGAATGCTATTCGTGTGACTGTCGGTACGCAAAAACAGAACAGTCGTTTTTTCGAATTATGTACTGAAATTTTAAAAGGTTAAGTGACATAAATGGAATTTAAAACTCTTTTTGCACAACTGGTTGTATTTTTTACAAAATTGACACAGACACAACGTATTATTATTGGGGCATCCACAGCAGGAATTATTGCTTTTTTAATTTTCCTTGTTGTCTATACTTCTGGTGGTGTTAGTGGTAAAGATAACTATAAAGTTCTTTTTGACTCACTCTCCTCTTCAGATGCCGCACAGGTAATTGAACAGTTAGAAAAAGATCAAATTCCTTATCGTATTCCAGAAGATAATGTCATTACAGTACCTGCTGAGCTTGTTTATAAAGAGAGAATAGCCATCGCATCTTTAGGTATTCCAAAAGAGAGCGATGTTGGGTTTGAATTGTTTGATAACCAAGAATTTGGGGCAACAAGTTTTGATCAAAATGTAAAATTTTTACGTGCATTAGAAGGTGAACTTTCTCGAACTATTAATGCTCTCTCTCCCGTAGCGAGTTCAAGTGTGAACTTGGCCATGCCTAAAGATACACTTTTTGTTTCAGAAGCGATTCGTCCTACGGCTTCTGTTATGGTGATTTTAGTTGAAAATCGAGTACTCTCAAACAAGCAAATACGTGGTATCAAAAACCTCGTCTCCTCTGCAGTCAGTCGTATGCATATGGAAGATGTGACTTTGATAAATGAAGAGGGTGAAACTTTAGGGGATGAGGATGATACCAGCGCTTTTAATGAACTCTCATCAATGCAACAAAAGTTTAAATCAAGTCAAGAAAAAAAACGTGAGCGGAAAATTACAGAAGTGCTTTCTCCTTTTATCGGTGGAACCAAACGTGTTGTTGCAAAAGTTACTATCGAATATGATTTTGCACAACAAAATACAACTTCAGAGATGTATGATCCAGAAAATGTAGTGCGCAGTGAGCAATCCAGTGAAGAAAAGCGTGAGGGCTCTAAACCAAGTGAAGTTGGTGGAGTACCTGGAACGGTTAGTAATATTGGTCCTGTTGAAGGATTAAGTTCATCAAAAACCAGTGAAAGTTATGAAAAGACCAATTCAACAACCAATTATGAAATATCTAAAACTGTTTCTACAACCAAGGGAGAATTCGCACGTATCAAAAGAATCTCAGCAGCAGTTGTGGTTGATGGCAAGTATGAGACAGTTAAAGATGAAGATGGAGAAGATACAGAAGAGAAACGTTACGTTGCTCTGGATGAGTCACAAATCGATGCCATTAGTTCTTTAGTTCAGCAATCCATCGGAATTAACAGTGCTCGTGGTGACTTGGTGAGTGTAAGAAATTTTCAGTTTGAAAGTTCTCGTGCTGAATTGGTTCCTGAGAATAGTGCAAGTAAGGCAAACCGTTTTGTCAGTACATATTTGACACCTTTTATCCCTGTATTTAAATATTTATTGGCATTTTTATTGCTGTTTATTTTATATAAAAAAATCATCTCTCCATTTGCAGAACGTATGTTAGAGTTTACTAAAGATGATGAAGAGATGGAAAAACCAATACTCGATATGGATGATGATGAAGATGAATCCTTGGTTGAAAAAGTTCAGCAAATGCGTAAAAAAGTTGAAGATCAATTGGGTGTTGGCGAAGGCTTTAACGAAGATGAACTTAAATATGATGTTTTATTAGAAAAACTTAAAACGGCTGCTGATGATAAACCAGAAGAGATTGCTTCTTTATTACAAGCGCTGATTGAAGAATCAACCGCACCAGATATGGATTCGGGGAAGGGTAAATAATGAACTTAACACCAACGGGGCAAGCACAATTTGATGAGATGAGTATGGCAGAAAAAACAGCCATCTTTTTATTACAACTTGGTGAAGATGTAACTGCTACGATATTTGCGAATATGAGTGTTGATGCAATTACCGAAATTTCAAAGTATATAGCCCTTAATAAATCTATTGACAAGGGTATCGGAGCAGCTGTTTTAGAAGAATTTCATGCCATTATTCAATCAAATCAGTATTTGAATACAGGTGGTTTAGAGTATGCAAAAGAGATTTTATACCGTTCTTTAGGTGAAGATGAAGCAAAAAAAGTATTGGATCGTTTATCCAAAACTATGCAGAGTTCACAAAATTTTGCCTATCTTTCAAAAATCAAGCCTCAGCAACTTGCGGACTTTATTCAAAATGAGCATCCACAAACGGTTGCACTTATTTTAGCGCATATGGACGCAACAGAAGCGGCTGAGACCTTAGGAATATTCCCTGATGATCTACGCGCTGAAGTCGCCATGAGAATGGCAAAGCTGGGGGATATCTCTCCTTCAGTCATTAAGCGTGTCTCTGCGGTACTTGAATCCAAACTCGAATCTCTTGCTTCATACAAAGTCGAAGTTGGTGGACCACGTTCTGTTGCAGATATCTTTAATAGATTGGGTGCTAAATCTTCAAAAAGTACACTTTCTCATATTGAACAGATTGATGAGCAGTTGGCATCATCCATTAAAGAGATGATGTTTACCTTTGAAGATATTACAGGGCTTGATAACAATGCTATTCGTGAAGTGCTTAAAACGGCAGATAAAAAAGACCTTATGTTGGCACTTAAATCTTCTCCTGAAGAATTGAAAGAGAAATTCTTTGCTAATATGTCACAACGTGCGGCAGATGCATTCTCTGAAGAGATGCAGTTTATGGGCGCTGTGAAGATGAAAGAAGTTGAAGCTGCCCAGCGCGCTATCGTTGATGCGGTGCAACAGCTTTCTGAACAAGGTATCATTCAAATGGGTGATAGTGATGAGATGGTAGAGTAAACGATGGAAATTGTAATCACCCAAGATCGCGCTGAAAAACATAAAATAAATAAATACACATTTAAAGTGTTGGCGATGGGTGCTGCAAATGAAAAAGTGAATGTACATGGGGATGATTTTCAACCTCTGTATGCGTCACAGACCAATGAAAGTGCGCAAGAAGATCAAAATCTTGACAATGGTGAAGACTTTTCTGAAGTTCAAGAGCGTACACATGCAAATGAAGCAAGTAGTGCGTCAAAAGATGCTTTGGTTGAGTCACTGTTAAAGAAAACAGATGAAATGAGTTCTAACTTTATTAAGATGCAGATGAAGCTTGAAGATAAAGATGAAGAGATGAAAGTGGCAGTCGAAGAGGCTAAAAAGTTGGCTTATGAAGAGGGTGTTCAAGCAGGTATTTCTCAAGAGCAAAGTAATGGAGAAAATAGTTATAGTGAGTCACTTGAGCGTTTTGGTGACTCTGTAAAAACATTAGAACAGAGTTCGGAAACATTTTCTACGGCATTAGAAAGCATCAAGTCAGAGCTATTAAATGCTGCCTTGGAAATTTCTAAAGAGGTCGTTGATGCAGAAGTGAGTGAACACTCCTCTGTGGTAGCGCTCTCACTGAGCAACACTTTAATAGATGAGTTAAAAGAGGCATCCGCCATTACACTAAAGGTCAATCCACAAGATCATGGACCTATCTCGGAACAGTTAGGCTCATTAAAACATGTTGAGATTGTCTCAGACAGTGCCATTGGTGCGGGCGGTGTAGTCGCTTTAAGTGATGTTGGTAATATAGACTCTGAATTAATCAAAAGATTTGAAAGAATCAAGCGCGCTGCGCTTAGCGAATAGAAATTATAAAATAAAGACGAAACATATGAATATTAAAAATAATAACATTGCTGAATTAGAAAAAGTTTGTCAAGATATCAGAGAGAGAATATTAGAAGTTGTCAGTAAAAATGGAGGACATCTAAGTTCAACTTTAGGTGCAACTGAAATTATCGTGGCAATGCATAAGGTCTTTGATTCTGAAGAAAATCCTTTTATATTTGATGTTTCTCATCAAGCGTATGCGCATAAACTACTGACAGGAAGATGGTTAGAATTTGAGTCACTACGACAGTTTGGTGGTTTAAGTGGATATACAAAGCCAAGTGAGTCAAAGCATGATTTTTTTGTTGCAGGACACAGCTCAACTTCAATTTCTTTAGGCGTAGGTGCGGCAAAATCTATTGCTCTAAAAGGTCAAAGTAACACGCGTGTCCCTATTGCTTTGATCGGTGATGGCTCATTAACAGCGGGCATGGTTTATGAGGCAATGAATGAACTCGGTGATTTGAAATTGCCACTAATTATTATTTTAAATGACAATGAGATGAGTATTGCAAAGCCAATTGGCGCAATTTCACGCGTACTCAGTTCAGCGATGGCAGGACCTTTTTACCAAAAATTTAGAAATCATACTAAACATTTTCTTGAGAACTTTGGAGAAGGGGCACACTATATTGGTAAGCGTTTAGAAGAGTCTCTTAAACTGATTACTCCAGGCTTGATGTTTGAAGAGATGGGGATAGAGTATATTGGTCCCATTGATGGACATAACCTTACCTCATTAATTGAAACCTTAGAGAAAGCAAAAGCTCTTAACAAACCTGTCATTATTCATGCTCAAACACTTAAAGGTAAGGGTTATGAGATTGCAGAGGGGCAACATGAAAAATGGCATGGAGTAGGTCCTTTTGATAGAAAAAGTGGTGACGCCAATAAAAAAGTAAGTAGTAAAAGTGCCACACAAATTTATACAGAAGCACTACTTCATTTAGCCAATCATAATGAGAAAATTGTTGGTGTTACTGCGGCGATGCCAAGTGGAACAGGAATGAGTAAACTTCTTGAAACATATCCTGAGCGATTTTGGGATGTGGCTATTGCAGAGCAACATGCTGTAACATCTATGGCTGCAATGGCTGCGGAGGGTTTTAAACCTTTTTGTACTATTTATTCTACGTTTATGCAGCGCGCCTATGATCAAGTTATTCATGATATCTGTCTGATGGATCTTCCTGTTGTATTAACAATGGACAGAGCAGGGATTGTTGGAGAAGATGGAGAGACCCATCAAGGGGTTTTTGATGTAAGTTTTTTACGTGCCATTCCCAATATGACACTCTTAGCTCCTCGTGATGAAAAATCATTTCATCAAGCGATGGGTTTTGCTGCTTCATATGATCATCCATGTGGATTAAGATATCCACGCGGTAGTTTTTATGAAAATGACCTTGTTGAATCAACGCCATTTGTTTTAGGTAAATCTCAGCTCTTGCGTGCAACTCAGAGTAATGTTCTGTTTATTGGTTATGGTAATGGAGTTGGGCGCGCTGAAGCAGCGGCACAATTGATGGATAGTGAAATGTCACTACTTGACCTTCGTTTTGTTAAACCTTTAGATGAAGAGATGTTAAGTAACCTTAGTAAAACACATAAACAGTGGTTTGTATTTTCTGATACTTCTAAAGCTGGTGGGGTTGCGAGTGCTCTTTTAGAATTTTTAAATGATCAAAATATTTTAGATGTATCCGTACACTCTTTTGAATATAGTGATAAGTTTATCACTCATGGCAATACGACTAAGGTTGAAGAGTCATTAGGCCTTCTTCCTTCTCAGTTGGCTCAGAGCGTAAAAGAGATTATTAAAGCCTAATTCTTTGTTTAGTGTCTCTGATCATAGTTCGCATACTTATGAAATTAAAAAATCTAAATTTATCGCGCATCTCTTTCCTTATAGTGATTTTGAGTCTATTTTAGAAGCACTCAAAATCGAACATCCTAAAGCACGTCACTTTGTTAATGCATTTAGAACAATGAATGAGCATAGGCAAATTGTTGAAGGTAGTAGTGATGATGGTGAACCAAAAGGTACATCAGGAAAGCCTTCTTTGGCAGTTTTAAGCGGCAATGAATTAATGAATGTTGGTGTCATTGTAGTACGATATTTTGGTGGAACTAAATTGGGTACGGGTGGTTTAGTACGTGCTTATGGAGAGAGTGTCAATTTAATTATTCAAAAAAGTGAATTAAATAGTTTTTTTGTAGAAGAATTTTTTGAATGCTCATGTTTGTACAGTAATATAGGAAAAGTAGAGTATTTATTGGTACAAAACAGTATTAAAGTAATAAAAAAAGAATTTGGGGTTGAAGGTGCAGAGTTTACACTGAGTGCAGCCTTGAGTAATAAAGAGAAATTTGAAGAGGATGCAAAAGTATATATATGATTAAATTATTTTTGATTTTACAACTGATTCTTTTCTCCCTTCATGCACATGAAGAAACTGCTCAAAATGAAAAAACTTGGGAAGATCTCTCTCCTCTAGCCAATGGTTATGACTGGATTCAACTGACTTCAGGAGAGTGGTTAAAGGGTGAACTTTTAGCTATGTATAAAGAAAAAGTTGAATTTGACTCTAAAGAGTTAAAACTTTTAAGCCTAGATTTTGAAGATATTAGACAGATTAAAACGTATTATATGCAGACAATAAATGTAGAAGACCTAGCCATATTAAAAGGCCGTCTGTTTATTTATGAAGATAATGTTATTTTTACTATGGGCGAAGATCAAGTAGACTTTAATCGTTCTCAGATTATCTCTATTGCACATGGGGGTGATTATGAAAGTGATTATTGGTCGGGTAAGGTATCAGTTGGTCTTGATATTAGCGATGGTAATACCAGAAAGCTAGATTTTAACTCAAAGGTTACTATTAAGAGACGTACTCCAAAGGTTCGTGCCATTTTTGATTATACAGGTATTGTAGGTTATCAAAGTGCCAGTAGTGAGGAAGATGTAGTATTGGTAAGTGAAAATCATCGTGCCAACCTGGATATAGATTATTTTAAAACAAAATACTTTTTTTTACGACCACTGATCTCGGAGTATTATATTGATCCTTTTCAAAATATTGAAGGACGAACAACTTTAGGGATAGGACTGGGATATACAATATTTGACACCAGTAAACTTGAAGTAGACCTTTCAGCAGGACCCGTATATAAATATACAGTTTTTGTAAGTGTTTTAGAAGGCAGTGATCGTAAAGTTGGTTCTCCCTCTTTTACTTTCGATATCAATAGTGAATATGAGGTTTCAGATACGGTTGATTATAAGTTTGAATATAGTCTGAGTGTTCTCAACAAAGAATCAGGAAGCTTAACGCACCATATGGTGAATACATTTGAGACTGAATTTATTAATGATTTTGACATTGATATTGCATTTATGTGGGATTATGTAAAAGATCCCATCTTACGAGAAGATGGGACAAAACCTGTACAAAATGATGTTCGTTTAATGCTCAATATTGGATATGAATTTTAAAGTTCTCTCTCTTTTTGAAGTAGAAAAAAGTAATTATGCGTCATATAAATGACATAAAATGATGTCGTTACCAAGATAACACCTGGGATTAATGAAAAGAGATAAAGTATTAGTGTTTTAAATCGAATAAGATTAGATGCGTCAATTTTAACAATTTTGTACTCTTTTTTACTCATCATAGAGGAAGTAATATCATAATTTAGCATCTTATGAAAGAAGTAGTAAAAAGGAATATTTAAAATTACAATACCAATGGCAGGTATAAAATACAGTGGTATAAATAATAAAAACATAAATATAGTAATAAAAATTGTTTTAAAGAGAAAAAAGAGTGAAGAGATGAGATTTCCATATCCATCAAGTTTGATTTCTGAATAGTGTCTTTTATGTATAACGCGTACGATAGCGGGTGTGAGAAATCCTATAATAATTATGGCCAAGATAACAGAGAAAATGAGAACAAAAAATAGACCTATGGTGTAGATAAAAAACTTCATAATAGAAGATGTCCATTCGTTGTTTAAAAGATACTCTATAATGCCAGAACCCGTGTAGGTCTCATCATAGCTTTCACTAACTTGCACTCCATCTTCTATATAAGAGTTACTGCTTTGAATATGAAAACTTTGATCTGATAACTTATCCAAGCCAATATCTGCACTGAGAAAAAATAGAAAAGATAAAATACTGATGGTTAGGATAAAAGGGAAGAGAGTAAGTTTAAGCATTGAAGGAGTGAAAAAATCCTTAATGCTTTTTACAAGTAGTGTCATTAAATATGTGTTTTGATTATATTGATAAGTTTATCAACGTCTTTTTGTTCAAGTTTTCCTTGATATTCAAACAGGAGTGAACCATCTTTATCAAAACATAAAATATTTGAACTGTCATCTTTAAGTTTCCATGCGTCAACGAGTGTTTTATCTAAATCTTTAAGATAAAGTGTGTGGGGATATTTTTCTTGTTTTTTCTTTAAAGATTTTGCAATTGCAAAGTTTGGTAGCCAGGTTGCTTTCATATTAATGATTGCAATAGAACCATAGGTCGTTCTATCAAACTCTTGTTCTTTGATTTGAGTACTCACATGCTCGTTCATGTTTTTTTCGTCTGGATCAACATAAAACATAAGGAGTACCTTATCTTTTATCTCACTACTGTTCCAAGAACTTCCATCAAGACGACCGCCTTTATCATCACTTAATTCAACACTTGGTGGTACTTTCCCTATTTCTAAGGCTGAGAGGTCAAGACTGATTAGTAGAACCAGTAGGCTAAAAATTATTTTCTTCATGTAGTCTCCAATATTAAAATTTAGTAGATTGTATCAAGAAGGGATGAATAAGACAAATATTTTTTAAATATTTAATAGCTTTATATATTAGTGCCCGCTAAGTAAGCACTACTAAATGCAAATCTAAAGTTATAGCCACCGCGATCACCAACAACATCAAGAACTTCTCCTGCAAAATAGAGACCAGATTGTAGTTTTGACTCCATTGTTTTATCATCAACCTCCAAGGTATCTACACCTCCACCACTAACTTCTGCATGTTTAAGACCGTGAGTTTGTGAAACTTCAAATCTCCAGTCCTTTAGTAAGTGAGCGATTTTTTTACTCTCTTTTGTATTTAGATCTTGGCCACTACTACTTTCATCAATACGTGCACTACGTAAAACTTGAAGTGCCAGCTTTATCGGAATAAGCCCACTTAGCAGGTTTACCATGTTTGCCTGTGGAATATTTTTACACATCTGTATAATCTTATTGGAAAGTGATTGCTTATCATAACGAGGAAGTAGATCAAGTGAAATTTCAGTACGTGCATAATTTAAAAGTGCATGTGCAGCGCGCTGGGATATATCCAATATAGCAAATCCAGATATTCCATACTTTGTAAACAGTATGTCTCCTTCACTGATTTTATCAAGATCTCCATTTATTCGTAGTGACACTTTTGCTTGCTGTTTAACACCACTTAATTTACTATATATATTGCCCTCAAGTTCAAGTTGTACTAAAGATGCATAGGTTGGATGAACCGTGTGCTTAAACACTTTTGCAAAGTTTAAACCATCCTCGCATGAGCCTAGTTGTGGGGCTGCTGCAAGTCCTGTAGTAATGAGTAATTTATCAAATGTTAACTTTTGATCATTTTCATCAAGGAGAATAAAAGAGTTGGTATCTTTTGAGACCGACTTAATAGTGGTGTCACAAAGAATTTTAACCCCTAAATTAGAGGCATAGTTTTCAAAACTAATGACAACGGACTTGGCTTCGTTTGAGAGAGGATAAACCCGACCGTCATCTTTAATATCTAAAAAAAGACCCATATTTTGGCAAAATTTTTCAAAATCGTCAAAACCAAATGTCTTAAGGGCGTAAGAGACAAAGTTTGGATTTTCACTGGCGTAATTTTCAGACGTGGCATCTGTATTGGTGATATTACATCGTCCATTACCTGAGGCAAGAATTTTCTTTCCGACCTTAGAGTTTTTTTCTATTAAGGTTACATCTAAGCCTCGTTTACGTGCAGTAATCGCAGCAAACAGTCCCGCTGCACCTGCTCCAATAATGGCTATTTTACTCAAATGATTTAGGGTCTTCTATAAATTTTGGTTGAGGTTCATCAATATAAAAGCCTTGTGAATAGTCTATTCCAATAGATTTTACCTTGGCTAAAACAGTACTTGAGTGCACATATTCTGCGATGGTTTGTATCCCTAAACGTTTTGCAAATGAGACGATAGTCTCAACAACGATTTCAGCATTCATATCCGTGTCTATATCTTGGATTAGTGATCCATCGATTTTTAGAAAATCGACACGTATTTTACTTAAATATGAAAAATTTGAAAAACCACTACCAAAATCATCAATGGCGATTTTAGCACCATAGCGACGGACTTCTGTGATAAATTGACTGACTTTTTGATAATCTTCTATATGCTCAGACTCTAAAAGCTCAAATATAACACGAGATGAGGCATTTGAGTTTTGTAATTTATTAATGATATAGTGATAAATTTCTTCATTCATAATATCATCAATAGAGAGGTTGATAGAAAATTGACTTAAGTGATTTTCAAAAACTTCAAAAGATTTTTCAATGATAGTTTTAGTAACTTGGTTATACACTTTAATGGTTTTTGTAATAGGGAGAAATTGATTGGGTGCGATGATATTTTGATCTGCATCAATCAGACGAGAGAGACACTCATACTTAGTTATCTTACCCGTTTTATTAGAGATGATGGGTTGAAAATAGGGGACAATCCCTGAGTTTTCTATGGCATTACGAATTTTTGTAGAGATCTTGAGATTGTTTTCATACGCTTGGCGAAACTGCATTTGATCTTCATAAATCCAAAAGGCAAGACGCATAGACTTTGCGTATTGCAAGGCATAACTGACCTTAGAAAAAATATCGTTTTGGGTACTACTTGATGAAGAGGCAAGGGTGACATCGAGATAGATATCATTGTCAAGATAGTTGTATTTAAGATTTTTAAAGTTAGATGAGAAGTCATGTAAAAAACTCTCTAAGATATAAAAATCAAGCTTCTCTTCAAGTAAAATTGCGAAGTCGGCACCGGAGGTTTTATAGAGTGTCGTTCCTTCTTTAAGTAGTGCTTTTATAGTGACAGTCAGTTTTTCCAGAAGATAGTCACCTACAATAAAACCGTAAAAATCATTAATGATTTTAAAGTTATCTATATGGATAATAATAAAGCTTCTATCTTCATTTTCTTGTAGGGCATTTCTCAGCTGGTAGTGATTTGGAAGTTGTGTAAGCGAATCTGTAAAAAAACGACGAATAAGTTCACGCTTTGACTCACTGAGGTGTATATCTAACTCTTTTACATGTTTGAGTTGATCATGAAGCAAGGCACTAGATATATGTAGCGCATCATTAGGAAAATGATGAATAAAATCATCATTGTACGTGAACATACTTACTTCAGTTGGTGCATTTTTAGTATTTGGAATTTTAAATATATCTATTTCTACAAAGGATTTTTGGAGTTCATTTTCAAGGTTGTGCACTAAAACAGTGTTATGTAAATAGGAAGCGATGTGGATTAAAATGTGTTTTTTTGCAACAGCTTTAATTCTGTCGAGCACACTATAGACTTCATTAGAAGAAGTAAGCTCGAATTGATAGCTGTCGTAGTTGTATTCCATAGTCTGCTCTACCTTAATTTATTTCTAATGTTATTATAACATCTTAGTTAGTCAACATCGTACTTAGATCAATAAACTTTAATTTTATCACATTTTTGATACGGATTGTATACTTGATTGCTTTTGACTCAACCTTTTTGCTATAATTCACTTAATTATAATTTAAGATATATAGGAAAACATTTGAGTAACAGTTTATATGAGACATTAGATATTGATAAAGGTGCTTCTGAAGCAGAAGTGAAAAAAGCATACAGAAGATTGGCGAGAAAGTTTCATCCAGATATAAATAAAGAAGCTGATGCAGAAGAGAAATTTAAAGAAGTAAATGCAGCATATGAAGTACTAAGTGATAAGCAAAAACGTGCACAATATGATATGCATGGTGACTCAATGTTTGGTGGTCAAAACTTTCATGATTTTGCGCAGGGTCAAGGACAAGGTGTCGATTTAGATGATATTTTACGTAATATCTTTGGTCAAGGTGGCGGTGGATTTGGCGGCGGTGCTGGTGGTGGATTCGGCGGTGGTGGATTTGGTGGAGGTGGCTTTGGTCAACAAGCTCCAGATTTAGATATCGATGCGAATGTAACCGTTCCTTTTTCAGTAGCTATACTTGGTGGAAAACACTCAGTATCTCTACAAGGCGATAGCTTTGATATTAAGATTCCTGCAGGAATTAAAGATGCTGAAAAGATGCGTGTAAAGGGAAAAGGTCGTTCTCATGGTTCTCAAAAAGGTAATCTGATTTTACATATAAAAGTAGCTCCTAGTCCAGAGTATGAGCGTAATGGAGATGACTTGGTGAAAACTATTGATATATCTCTACGTGCAGCACTCTTTGGTGGTAAAATAGCAGTAGACACATTAGATAAAGAGATCACACTGAAAGTACCTCAAAATACAAAAAATGAACAACGTTTCCGTGTAAAAGAGATGGGTGCGATGAACCGTAAAACCTCAGTTAGAGGAAATCTATACTTAAAAGCCAATATCGTTTTACCATTGGTTGATGAGTTGGATGAAGAACTGATAAATGTGATGCAAGAGAAATTGCCGCAAGGAGAATAAATATGCATACTTATGATGAACCTGTTTATCTGATTAGTGTTGTTGCTAAAATATTGGATATTCATCCTCAAACACTGCGTCAATATGAACGTGAGAACTTGATATGTCCATCACGTTCTGGGGGTAGAATTCGTCTCTATTCTCAAAGAGATATTGACAAAATTAAGATGATTTTACGATTGACTCGTGAGTTGGGTGTTAACTTAGCAGGTGTAGAT
>JADGDM010000018.1:0-7626 GCA_016744905.1 Sulfurimonadaceae bacterium
GACAGTACATAAACTGCGTAATGAACGTGAATTTGAAGTTTTACGTCTGATGAATACTTTTGATATGCCTGAATTGAGCAATTCGAAAGAGGTGAAAATCGCACTCTCTCAGCTTGAGGAAAATGCAGATAAGATTTTAACAAGTGTGGATTATAGTGCCTTAGATCATGAAGGTATGTTAAAATTTTATAAAGAAAAATTATTGATAGCACGTATTGATGAGAGTCCAGAAGTTGGATGTTTAAACGATATTACAGCGATTAATTATTGGATTTTAGAAGTAGATAAATATTCTGATGATGCCTGTAAAGCAAAAGATGCAATCTCTCAAATTGATATCTTTTTTAAAGCATCGCGTAAAAGTTGTGGCAGTCAAAATGACCGTTATTTAGAGTTTAAAAAACTAACGTATGACTACCGAACGTCTATGTCAAAAAGACTTAATTCTGAGTGTCAAGATGATAATGAATTTGGTGAAGAGAAGTAAGGTTTAAATATATTGCAATAAGCAATATATTTAAATAGATCATTTTATCCACATTATAATACAGCATAATTAGATTATCAAGTATTAAAGGATATCAAATGAGAACAGACAGCAAAGAATTTAGATACTTAAAAGAACTACTTAGAATCAATGAAAGTATCAGCGTCTCAGAAGCAGCCAAACGTCTTCAACTTTTAAAAACCTTCCTCTCTACATATTAGTCCTGGATAGTTTTTTACTACCTGAGTACAGTAACTTTTTGGTATTTGAATAAGAATTGGCTTTTTGTCTTTATCTAACCAAGACAATAGTTGGCGGATATTTTTTTCATTCATAGCCGTACATCCTGCGGTGGGTGAATTTTTATCTCTCCAGATATGCATAAAGATACATGAACCTGCCCCCCTTTTAGCCTCCACGTTATGTTCAACAATCAATCCATATTGATACAGATTATCTTCACGTTTCATATATTCAAAACTTTTAATTTTACTAAGGTCTGTAGTACGGATAAGTTTGTTATAGTGTTGTGAGCGGGTATCATCAACACAAATAAGTTCTTTTGTTGCTTGCATATATTCAAGTTTTGTCTCTACTTGCGCATAGCCAAAACTTTTTCCTAATAAAAAAATACCAGCAGGCGCCTTACCGTCACCCTCTTTTTTAATTGCCTCAGAATCTAAATGGTCGATATTTTTTATACCTTGTCCCCATCCCAAACCATTTTTTCCAAGTTGAACATTGAAAGAGAGAGAGGCTTTTCTATAGCCAATATCATATTTTTCATAGGTACTTAAGTGTGCTTTTGAACTATTAAAGTCATCACTAAGGACTAAGACGATTTGAGAGTGCGCAAAAATCTTGATTGCGGTCAATAAGAGTAGATATATTCGCATAAATTTGTTCCACTAAGTTGATTTTAAAGTTTTCAATAGTAGCATAGTTTATCTAGAAAGTGCATGGGTGATTATGATGAATATAAAATTTCGTACTGCAAAAGAAGAAGATAGCGAATTATTGGCTTGGGCTATGTTGAAAAGTTCACGTTCAGGCAAAAAGCTTAGTACCTTTGATCTTATTTTTGAGACGTCTGATGAAAAAGTTCTTTTAGAAAAATTGGCACAGTTGACTAAGACTAAAGCCAAGAGTTCCAACCATTTTTCAAATTTTATGATTGCCTCTGTTGGTGGAAAAGATGCTGCCGTTTTATGTGGATATGAACCACGTATTGCAACAGAAGCTAAATTAAGTGAAGCACTATCAGAGTTAGGTGTGGATGAAACTTATCTAGAGCGGATAGCTGCTTTTAGTAATTGTGATACGGTATTAGACCGTAGAACATGGATGTTAGACTATATGGAAGAGCTCTCCGAGTTTGATCAGGTCGAAATTTTAAAAGAGTTGGTTCAAAAAAGTCTTTTAACTGCAAGATTGAAAGGTTATCGTAATACACAGACTTTTGTAGAAATCGACTGTGTAGATGCTGAGTTGGTATATGAAAAACTGGGTTTTCGTCTGAAATCTGAACACCGATGTGAACACTATTCTGATCAATTTGGACGTGCAGGGATTAAACGTCTAGAAATGCATCTGTAAAAGTTAATAATTATAGAAACTTCAGCACTCTCTTTGTTGCCGATTTTTATCGCTGTAATAATGGCGGTATTAACGCGTAATGTACTGCTTTCTCTCTCCCTTGGTATACTCAGTGGAGCACTTATATTTAATGATTTTTTATTTTTAGATACTGCACAATATCTTTTTAATCTTTTAGTGCTGCAACTAAGTACAGTATGGATTCTTAAAACACTTCTTTTTGTTCTTCTAATCGGTTCTATAATTTCACTTATCGAAGCTTCTAAAGGAATAGGTGGATTTATCTATTTTCTCTCACATAAAGCCAATTTAGTTAAAAATGAACGTTCATCACTTATCTTGGTATATATAATAGGACTCACTATTTTTATTGAATCTTCCATCACTGCCTTGGTTGCGGGAGCAGTAGGACAACCACTCTCTGATCGTTATCAGATCTCTCGTGCGAAATTGGCGTATGTCTGTGACGCAACATCTGCACCCATTTGCTCAATTTTACTGTTTAATGGTTGGGGAGCATTACTTCTAGGATTAATAGTCACTCAAGTAAATGCTGGCATTTTAGAGTTTAACGCGCTCACACTCTTAATTAAGGCAGTAGCGTACAATATCTATGCCTATGTGAGCTTAATTCTTGTTTTTTTAGTGATTTGGTTTAAGCTGGATTATTTTGCAATGAAAAATGCAAAAGTTATGCCCTATCTGGCGCAAGAATCTGAAGAAGAAAATATGTATCTGATGATTCTTCCTCTTCTTGTACTGGTATTTGGTGTTTTTATCTTTCTTTTTATAACGGGAGATGGGGATTTACTCAAAGGTAGTGGTTCGAGTTCTATTTTATATGCTGTTGTATTAAGTTTAGTATTTATGTTGATCTATTATCTTAAAGAGAAGGTGATTGATATTAAAGGCTATTTTCATACATTGCTCGTTGGGGCTAAAAGTATGATATCTATTATGTTAATACTCTTTTTTGCTTTTTTGATTGCTAAGGTTATTAGTGATGTCAAAACAGGTGTGTATTTGGCACAATACCTTTATGAGATTTTAGATGTTCAATATTTAGCGGTGGGTGTATTTCTTATTGCAGGGATTATCGCTTTTTCTACGGGAACTTCATGGGGAACTTTTAGTATTATGATTCCTATTTCAATGCCTTTAGCCATAGGATTAGATGCGAATATTGCACTTATTATCGGGGCAGTTATCTCTGGTGGAGTATTTGGAGATCACTGTTCTCCTATTTCAGATACCACTATTATATCTTCAATGGCGAGTGGATGTGATCACATTGAACATGTAAAAACGCAGTTGCCTTATGCTCTTTTTGGAGGTGCACTCAGCGCGCTGGGTTTCTATTTTTTATCTTAGTTGTTTAGCGCGTTAGAAAAAAAGTAAATTTCTCTTCTTTAAATTTTAGATCTACTTGAACACCTTTTGTATTGGAAACAATATCTAGAAGATTATTCACATCTTCATAGGTACGCGGTAGGGTAATACTGATATTAATATCATCATCCGCAAGTAGAGTTTTAATTCGTCCACCAACGATGTTTACCAACTCCGCAAGGGAGTCGAGGATAAGTTCGATGTCATCAGTACTTTCATCAAGTAAAAGTTCACAAGAGCTTTTTGCAATAGAGTAAGGCAGAATAAGAATCACCATCCCATCCATATCTCCATAAAAACCGATAGAACTTGCTAACATACCTTCTGTTTTACTAAGAACCAACTCATTGATCTTTACATTGTCTTTTTCAGCTGTGGCATTGGTCATCATCTCTAGGGTTGTTACACTGGCACTAATAAATCTTGGAAGCTCATTAACCATGCTTTTAGTCAGTAATCTTTTGGCCTTTGCTGAGGAGACTGAAACCGCACCGAGTTCTTTTAACAACTCTTTATCTTTTAAAATATTATCAAGCTCTTCAAAAAACATAAATCCAGCATCTTCAAGCTCTTCTTTAAAGCTGATAGGGGTTTTGTCAAATTTCATACCAACAAAAACAAAGTTTGCATTGTATTCTGCCGCAGTTGATGCCAGTTTTGAAAAGAAGTTTACCGCATGAATATTCATGGAGAGAACTTTATACGCATCAAAGATAAATAGGCGAAACCCTACATTGAGTGAATTCGTGTGGTAAGAAAAATCGAAAGTCTCTGAAACTTCTGCATCCAGAAAATTTGAAACTGTATATATAATGGCATTTCCCGTTACCCGCGTTGCAATTTTTTGTCCATAAAGTCCTAAAAATGTATTTTCCACAATCGTGTTATAGTTATCTTTATTTTGCTTTTTTTCATCAAATTCTATTTTGGTTTGTGCCATGATAGGATTATGTCCATTATCAAAAAGTTCAATAGCCATGGATGAGCGTTGTGAGGGGTCATCATTATAAACGAGAACATTTTGCTTCTCTTCTTTATTGGTCGCAGCAAAAAGTAAGGCTACTTTTTGACTTTTAAAGAGAGAAAAATTAATATCATCTCCATAGAATTTTAAGATAGCTTGGAATTTTTTTGCATCATAGTCGCAAAAACCTATAGTAGCTTTGGATTCATTACGAACTTCCGTCATCATCTTTACAAAGACATCAAGTCCATTTTTATTAAAAAATACCACTTTTTTTAAAGAGACTAAAAGCATGCTTATTTTTAATTGCTTGGTGGCTTGA
Source organism: Sulfurimonadaceae bacterium (assembly GCA_016744905.1). Classification (GTDB taxonomy): domain Bacteria; phylum Campylobacterota; class Campylobacteria; order Campylobacterales; family Sulfurimonadaceae; genus BB10. The sequence goes on from JADGDM010000018.1 coordinate 4,759, forward strand.
ATATCTTCAAGAGTAAGGAATGTAGGGGTGTTGGTGCCATCTAAAAACCCTTGAGGATTAAAAATGCCTAGACCATCTTTGACAACTGCTCTCATTTATAAATTAACTCCATAAATTCATCACTTATCTCTTCAACATATTCAGGATTAAAAGCGATGAAGTCATTAAGTCCTGCCTCTATATAGACACCTTGCGAAAATTCATAAAAAAGAAGTAGATGTAACCATTTTCCTAAAGTGTTTAGTGTCTCATCCTCGTGTGAATGAAGTCCAGAACTCAGTTTAATAAGTGTCATAATAGTTTCAGACATATTCCATGTTTGTGCAATATCTTGAGAAATTTCAAAAACAGATTTTCCTGCGAGTTTTAATAAAATACTACTGAGATCAATATCTTTATAACTGCGTAATAAATTTACGTCGTCTTGATGTGCTTTAAAAAGTGCTTCACATACAATGATACTCGCAGGAGTCATAATAACGGCACTCTCTATCTCTTTATCTTCAATCTTAAGATGATGTAATATATCTTGCCATCTTTTACTCAAAGTTGCTTGTAGCTCATGAAATAAAGCTTCGCTTAAGCCAAACATTTCCCATGAAGAAGGTGATAGTAGAGAAAGAAGGTAGTTATATACTGCTTGTTTTGAGCGAGAGAGTCCCAATATTCCAAAAATTTGAGAAACATCATGTACTTCACTTTTAAAGCCATAGATTGGTTTGTTGACGAGAACCTGTAGGTAGTGTGTCAGAGCAGGATCTTCTTTAGCTGCATGCGCAGCTTTAATTAATTCGCCTGCATCTATATAAGCTATGGTCTCTTTTAAGACCTCGGGAGCGGGAGGTATTTTTTCTATAAAGGTTTGAATTTCAGATGATGTAATCAAGATATACCTTACAGTAAATAGATTTTGTTCTATTATATACAATTATATGTAAACAAGCCTTTAAAAAGATTGTATTTTATATTGAGGTGCGTTTAAGGTTCTAATGAGTATAATTCGCCACTAAAAAAATCATTGCTAAGGAGCCTACAATGGCAAGAAAATGTGCTATCAGTGGCAAAGGCCCAATGAGTGGAAATAATGTTTCTCACGCAAAAAACAGAACTAAACGTCGTTTTTTACCAAACTTGAGAACAGTTCGTATTACATTAGAAGATGGAACTACGAAAAAAATCAGAATTTCCGCTAAAGAGCTTCGTACACTTAAGAAAAACTCGTAAACAGAATAAGGTTTTGAATTGAATTTCGTAAAGAAAATTCGAAATTTTATCCATTGGGAGTCCGCTCCCAAACCTGATCCAGAACTACTACCTGACCTCTATTCCCATCTAAAACCATTTCAATTCCCTCTAATTTTGACAGTTATGACCATGTTAATTGGTACATTAGGCTATGTTTTAATTGACAATATGTCTGTTCTCGATGCCATATATCAAACAGGAATTACCTTTACCACGGTTGGTTTTGGAGAGATGGCACCGATATCTGAAGCGGGTAGAATATTTACAATTACGCTAATTATTGCTGGTTTTGCAACTTTTTCAAGTGCTGTAGGTATCTTGATTAATGCACTGAACAGTGGAGAAATTGGTACAGTTATGAAGGAGCGAAGAATGTTATATAAGATAGCGCGCTTAAAAAATCATTTTGTGTTGTGTTATCACAACGACTATACCATTGAGGTTTCTAAACAGTTAAGAGAAAATCATATTCCTTTTGTTGTGATTGATCCGCGTGAAGATATGGAAAGTATTGCACTAAAGTATAAATATCCTCAATATCTTCAAGCTGAACCACATACTGAAGAGACGATGCTAAAAGCGCATTTAAGTTCAGCAAAGGGTTTGATAACACTCTCAAGTTCTATTGCTGATAATATTGCTTTGATCGCTTCTGTTCGACTGTTTGAAAAAGAGCATCTTTTACCAAGACCTTATTATGTGATATCTGCAGCTGAAAACATGAGTGATGTAGAGAAGTTGAAGAAACTGGGTGCTGATACGGTCGTTTCACCTACTAAGTTAACGGCGCAAAGAGTCTCTGCCATGGCAGCGCGCCCGGATATGGAAAATCTTCTAGAAGAGTTTTTATATAAAAGTGATACACCTTTAGATATGGTGGATGTTTTTATTCCTAAGTACAGTTGGCTGGTGCTAAAAAAGCTAAAAGAGACACACTTAAGAGAGATAACAAATGTCTCAGTCGTAGGTGTTACGCGTAAAGATGGCAAGTTTTCGGCTATGCCAACGGGTGATGTTTTGGTAACAAGTGAGTGTCGATTACTCCTTGTTGGAACGCAAAAAGGGATTCACCTAACGAAAGAACTAATTCAAAAAAGAATCAAACCAGATGAGTTTAAATATGTATAAAATAGAAAAAAATAGCAATGGGGTCTGTGCAGCTCAGGGTTTCTATGCTGATGGAATTGCAGCAGGATTAAAAGCAAACGGGGCCTTGGATATGGCCTTTGTGTATAGTGAGAAAATATGTGAATTAGCAGCCGTTTATACCAGTAATAAAATGGCGGCAGCACCAATTCATCATGCACGTGGAACTAAAAAAAGTAACTTTGTTTTAATTAATTCAAAAAATGCGAATGCAATGACAGGTGAATATGGAATTAAAGATTTAGAAAATATACTCAGCGCGCTGGGACAAAAACATAATCATCTTTATAATCCTCTTATGAGTTCAACCGGCGTTATTGGTGTACGCCTTCCTCAAGAGAAAATTATTAATGCAGCATTAGCATTTGATTTAAGTGTTAAAAATCCTCATGAAGCAGCCAAAGCGATCATGACAACAGATCGTTTTTCTAAAGAGATTGCTTTTGATGTGATTTTAAAAGACGGTTCAAAATTCAG
>JADGDM010000018.1:7636-44415 GCA_016744905.1 Sulfurimonadaceae bacterium
GGTGCGATGGCTAAGGGTGCAGGAATGATTAATCCTGCGATGGCAACAATGCTCTGTTTTATTACAACGGATGCGGATATCGAATCTGATGAGATGCAAGAAATTCTACATCGTGTAAATAGTAAAACTTTTAATGCCGCAAGTGTTGATGGAGATACGTCAACCAATGACACTGTATTCCTTTTCTCAAATGCACTTTCAGGTGTAAAAAACCTTGAAGCTTTTGAAGAAGCACTTTGTATGATTATGGAGTTTTTAGCTAAAGAGTTGGTTCGTGATGGAGAAGGGTCTACAAAATTGGTAACCTATAAGGTTACTGGCGCACTGGATGATCATGAGGCAGAAGTGGTGGCTAAAACATTAAGCAATTCACTTTTAATTAAAACAGCACTTTATGGAGAAGATCCAAACTGGGGTCGTATCGCAATGTCTGTTGGTGCAAGCGGAGTTGAGTGCAGTGAGGCAACGCTGAGTATTGCTTATGATGATGTAAAACTTTTTGAAAGTGGAATAAACCTTTTCAATGACAGTGTAGAAATTCATGCCTCTGAGGTAATGAAAAAAGATGAGTTTACTGTCTCAGTTGATCTTGGGATTAGCAATGGCAGTTTTAATGCCTTTGGTTGTGATCTTGGAAATGAATATATTAAAATTAATGCGGACTATCGTACATAATTAAGATTCAGGTTAAAATAATAAATATAAGTTATGATACTATTAAGTTATTTTAATATGAAGGAATCTATTATGAAAATTAAACTCTTATTGGCAGTTCTTCTTTCCAGCACACTCTCACTCAGTGCCGATGATAATGCGCAAGAACTTTTAGAAAAACACTGTACCACTTGTCATATGACATCAAGTTCAACACAGACAAAATCAGATAAAATTATCGCACCACCAATGTGGGGTGTTATGAAAAAGATGCGTCAAAACTTTAAAAATGATGATGAGGCAATGAAGTTTTTAGTAGATTATTCGCTTAATCCTACTGAGGCAGAAATGATTTTTCCCCTAGCTACAAAAGAGTACTTTGGGCTGATGCCTTCACTTAAAGGTAAAGTTTCGCAAAAAGATCTTGAGACTATCGCTAAGTATCTATATAAATAATTACTCTTGATAATCTTCTTTAAATTTTACGTAACGATTTGCTGAGTTATATAACTCAGCGACTTCATCATCATTTAAACTTCTTATCACTTTTGCAGGACTTCCAACGATAAGTGAGCGCGCAGGAAAGATTTTATTTTTAGTAACCAGTGCACCAGCACCGACGATAGACTCTTCACCAATAATGGCACCATCTAAAATAGTGGCACTCATTCCGATTAGACACGCATGTTTAATTTCACATCCATGTAACATAACTCGATGGCCGATGGTCACATCATCGCCTATGATAGTTGGGTTACCATCACTTTTATCTGCTTTTTTATAATGGGTTACATGAATCATACTGAGGTCTTGTATATTGACACGATCACCAATAGAAATATAGTGAACATCTCCACGAACAACACAGCCAAACCAGATAGAAGAGTCTTCTCCAATTTTCACATCACCAATCACATCGGCTGATGGAGCAATCCAGGTCTTATCTCCAACATTTGGGGTAGTTCCTTTAAAGGGCATAATCATCTTAACTCTCTTTAAATAGTCTATTTGCCAACTGTTGCACAACGGTTGAACTCTCTTTATTGAGGGCTTTATAGACTTTATTAGTATGGTTTTCTAGTAGTTTGTGATTATTAATTACATTGGCTTTATCAACTTTTACTTTAAGATAATTTCCATCTTCTGTTAATTCGTGTGCCAATACATTTTCAGAACATTGCAGTTGCAAAATTTGTAAGGCTTTAGAAATTGATTCTTCATCATCAATAGGTGTGAGTAGCTCTATACGACGAACAAGATTTCTGGGCATCCAATCAGCACTAGAGAAGTAGATGGTTGGTGTTGCATGTTTAAAGTAAAAAAGGCGGGCATGTTCAAGGTACTTACCAATAACAGAGATAACTCTGATATTTTCACTGACCCCTTCAATCCCTGGTCTTAAACAGCAAATACCACGAATAATAAGTTCAATTTTTGTGCCTGCTTGAGATGCTTTATACAGTGCTCTAATAACATCTTCATCAACAAGGGAGTTCATCTTGGCAATGATATGTCCTTCGTTTCCTTTACGCGCTTCATTTTGAATTAAAGAGATGAGCTTAGGTTTGATCTGAAGAGGAGACATATATAGATGATCCAGTTTCCCTTTTTTACTAAATCCTGTTAGAAAATGGAAAAAACGTGTTAAATCAGCGGTGATTTCATCTTTGGCAGTCAGGTAGGAAATATCGGTATAAATTTTAGCTGTTGATGGATTGTAATTACCCGTACCTAGATGGGCGTATTGTTTAAGACCTTGGCTTGTTCTGCGAATAATAAGTGCTGCCTTGGCATGAACTTTAAAACCTGAAATACCATAAATAACATGTGCTCCCGCATTTTCAAGTGCCTTAGCCCAAACAAGGTTGTTCTCTTCATCAAAACGTGCTTTTAACTCAACCATTACGGTAACTTGTTTACCTGATTCTGCCGCATTCATAAGGGCATGAACGATTGGAGAGTTTACACCTGAGCGGTAAAGTGTCATACGAATTACGATAACGTCAGGATCTATAGCGGCTGTTTGTATAAGTTTAACAACAGGTTCAAAACTGTCATAAGGATGATAGAGAGTCACATCTCTTTTATCTAAAATAGTAAATATATTTTCATTATTATCAAATGGAGGTAAAGAGCGTGGCTTAAATGAAGGAACCGTTAAATGTGCAAAATCCTTGCTAGAAACAATTTGCCACAAACTCCCTAGATTTAAAAAAGTATGAAATTTAAATATATCTTCTTTATATACTTTGGTATGACGGTTGAAAAAGTGTAGCAGTTCATCATCAACATGGATGCCAAGTTCAAGACGTACTATAGCCCCTTTTTTACGAAGTTTTAAACCCTCTTCGAGGATCTCCATAAAGTCATCAGCTTCTTCCTCTTCAATGGTGATATCTGCATTACGTGTTACTCTAAAAGCACCATATTTGATCAGTTTATAGCCTGGAAAAAGTTCTTCAATATGCTCTATTACAACACTCTCCGTTGGAATAAAGGTACCTGACTTTATCTCTATAAAACGCGGTAATACCCTTGGAATACGAACAATTCCATAACGTTCAATACTCTCATCTTCAAGATCATGAAGTTTAACAATAACACCAAAACTAAGATTGTTAAGATGAGGAAATGGATGTGTCGAATCCACCGCAATAGGAATAACAACAGGATAGATGTTTTCATGAAAATATTGATTTAATAAAACTTTTTCATCTTTGTTGGTCTCTTGAAAGCTTTTAATAAAGAGACCCTCTTTTTCAAGGTCTTTAAATATCTCATTCATACAGTGCTCTATGACTTGTTGTTCTTGATGAAGATATGAACGTATCTCTTTTAATTGCTGAAGAGGAGCCAATTTATCAGGGCCAGATACAATGACACCAGCATTAAACAGTTGTTGCAAACCGGCTATTCTAATCATGTAGAATTCGTCTAAATTTGTCCCATAAATAGCTAAAAATTTTAATCTCTCAAGTAAAGGGGCAGAGGTGTCTTGCGCTTGTTTTAAAACACGCGTGTTAAATTGTAACCAAGAGAGTTCTCTGTTATTGTAAAGTTTAGGGTCTTTTAAATTTATAATCATTTGTAATACCATTTCTATAGATTGTAGTGATTATATCTAAGGAGTTGTTAAACGTTGATTGTCTTATAAGGATAATTTATTTATAATGCATTCACAAGGAAAATTATGAAACAAGTTTTATTAATTATATCGTTATTATTTTTTATGCAAGGCTGTCAAAAATCACCAAAGCCTTATCCTGAGATAGGCCTTCTTCCTAAAGAAAAAATGAATTCAATTAGTCTATTTAAACAAGATCTATTCATCAGTGATGCACTGTATGAAAAAGCAATTTTTGAAGTTCGTCCAGAGGTCTCTAACCGTAAAATAGGAGAGCCGAAGGGTACGGATATGGGTAGTATGTATAATTATAAACGTTTCAAAGCACCTATTATTGAGTATGAGTTTGATAAGCCATATAGAGTACAAAGACTTTATCTAAATGATCCATCAGTAGAGCCAATGCGTATGGTGTTTTTTAGAAAATTTGCGCTCTATCTTGGACCGATTAAAGGAATTAAGAAAAATAGAAAAAAACTTGAATTGGTCTCGATTGATTTAGAAGATAGTGCTTATGATGTATTAGATTCAAAAATGAGTAAAAAATTCACACTGATGATCTCTTCTGTTTATAAGGGAACGAAAGAGAGCATTCGTTTAGAGCCTGTAGATACTAATATTACTGCCTTAGTTTTTAATGAAAAGTATCTTTTTGATCTTATTGATGAAAATTTACGTGAACGTGATGATCTTATTTTAAATGAAGCACTTTTACAGCGTGTTGCACGAAAATATGCTGAGGTCTATATTAGACTTCATGCCCACACTGCTGAGTACAAGTTACCAAAAGGTTCTATCTCAGTTCTCCCAGAAGATGCTGATATGAGTACAATAAATATGAAAGACGTTTATGAAAAAGGTCGCTATAAGTCTAAGGCTGGAAGTTATAAGGTATTTATCCCTGATGAGCCACTAGAAGTTGATTTGAGTATTGAAGAGTATGAGCGTCATATTATTGAGACACATAGAACGATACGTGGTATTAAAGAAGCTAAAGATATTCCTGATCATGATGGATTTATCGATTTTTCTAAGGAATTATAATGTTTTTAAAGAAATTTGCACTGCCTCGGATTAGTATTCACTTTTTGATTTTTATTATTATTGCCAAATTGGTATACCTCTTTTTCGAGAGTTATTATAATGGGTATGTTATTGATATTGTTACCTCTACGAATATTACAAAAGAGATATTAGAAGATTTAGAATTTTTTGGGAATAAAATCAGTTCAATTGGTTTGACCCTTTTATTGATGCCTTTTTTCTACCTTGTAGCAAAGAAACTGTTTGAAAGTAATCAAGAGTTGCGTGCTTTGGTCGTTGTTATTGCAACACTATTAACCTTTTTAGGTTTGAGTCGTGGACTCTATCATACTGTAGATGTAATTATTGAAAAACATCAAGATAAACGTTATGAATCTTATTATATTGAGATGTTTAAATATGGAATGTTAACGGGAAAACTAGGTTACTCTTCATTTATCCCCAAGCAAAATTTAGAAAATATGAGTATTTATGACAAGGTGATGATTAGTAATCTGTTTTTACTTACGCAGTTTGATAAAGAGCTTATTGATAAGTTTGTTGGGATTGGAAAAGAGAAGTTTTTCGATATTTATGTGCATAAATATTTTAAAGATCATTATGAAATTGAGCAGGATAAAGTTGATTCTATGGTTAATGAGATAGAAACTCAGTGGCAACTTTATAGTGCTGACGTACAAAAGATAAATAAAAAATTTAGTAAAATTGAGTCTCAATCAAGCCTAGATAAAAAATATGATACATTTAAAACAGATCTCGATAGTGGTTATGAACGTTACCGAACCAATATTCAAGACTATGTCGATGAGTTAAACTCTAAGACGGCAAAAACACAAGAGATACAAGAGTATTTGGGTGCATACTTCTCTGAAAATAAAAATGAGCGTTCGGCTAAAGTATATGCAAAAATTATGAACAAGTATTTTGCAAAGCATTATCCAACTTCGACATGGTGTGCTGCTTCTAAATGTCCGAGTTTAAGTAAGATAGAAAATATAATTGAACAAGAGTTACTTGAAGATTGGAATCTAAATAATAATTATCTGCCACTGAATCTGACTAAAAATAGCTATTATAAAAGTTCACGTGTACGTAAAACAGTGATTCAAGACCTTCAAGAAAAAGGTATTTTGGTAGACAAAAGCTTTAACTACTCAAAAAAATCATTTCAAAAGGCTTATTTGAATTCTCAAGATGCACGTTTTAATAGTGCAAAGCGTAAATTTCAGAAACAATTTACTAAAAGTAGTGGTATAAAAAATATTCCTTTTGGACTAAGATATACACAGTTTGTATCCTATTATAAAAAAGATATTTATGCATTTTACAGTGAAAAAAGATATGCACAACAGCTATATGCAATGATTAAGCAACGAGACATGTCGAATTTTTATGATGATTTATATAAACCAAGATTGCGTGTTAAGTATTATGATCAGGCATTTCCAAGTGTCGAAGAGTTTGATATTAAACTGGCAGAAGTAGGGGATAAAGCGATAAAAATGCTTTATATTCCACCTTTTGGTGTGGCAGTATCACTTTTTGCAGGTATGATGAACTTTATCTCCGTTGTTGTTCTTTTAGCATTTTTACCATGGTATAGTAAGGAACAAGATTATACCCCTTACATCAAAGGTGTAATCAAAGTAACCCTCTTGGGCGTTTTATTGTATGCTCCCTATAAAATTGGAACAAATAATTCTATTACCGATAGATATCCACTTTTAGCAACATTTGATACCCCACAATATGAGGCCTACATTAATTCCTTAAATTGGCTTCTTGTGGTTGAAAATATAAACTATGAAATGATATACACACCGATTCGAGAGACACATATATTAGATGATATGTTTACCTCTGCAAGTTCTGCCTCTCCTTTGGGTGATATGGCAGAAACCTTAACAGGTATAAAAAAAGAGAAAGTTAAAAATGATTTTTGGAGACAATAATAGATGAATTTATTTCAACTAATTTTATTAGGTGCCAGTGCTTATCTGGCTTATAAAATATATGAGCACATTCAGACTTTGCAAGATCCGCAAGAGTCTAAACCTAACACGCCACCACCAAGAGATAAACGAACGGCACAGGAGTTAATAGATGAGGCTGATGAGGCATTTCAAAATGATGATCTGGCACAGGCCAAGTCTTTATTGGCAGAAGCCGATGTTCTTGAACCTAACAACGCACAGACATTAGGTAAAATCGCTTATATATTAGCCAATGAAGGTGATAGTGAGCGGGCAATTGAACATTATGAACATTCACTTTCTATTGAAGAAGATGATATGGTGCATAATGCTCTGGCCTCTTTATTTAGAGACAAAGAAGACTATGAGCGCGCTGAGGGTCATTATAAAAGTGCTTTAGCTTTGGATGATGCTTATGATGTAACCTATTATAATTATGGAAATCTTCTTCAGGATTTAGAACGTCTTGCTGAGGCTAAAGTAATGTATGCAAAAGCACTTGAATTAAACCCTGAGTTTACACAAGCTCGTGAAGAGTTGGAAAAACTCTCTTGAGTGATGTTCAAAAGCGATTAGCTGTTTTAATTGATGCTGACAACTCTCCAGCGGCTATTGTAGAGGGAATGTTAGATGAGATTGCTCAGTATGGAATTGCAAGTGTTAAGCGTATTTATGGAGACTTTACAGACAACCGCCTAAAGTCTTGGAAAAATACACTTTTAGCACATGGAATTCATCCTATGCAACAGTTTGCCTATACAACCGGTAAAAATGCAACAGACAGTGCGATGATTATTGATGCGATGGATTTGTTGTATACAAAAAATTTTGATGGCTTTTGTATTATCTCTAGTGACAGTGACTTTACGAGACTCGCTTTACGTATTCGTGAGGCGGGTTTGATGGTTTATGGTTTTGGTGAAAAAAAGACACCAATGAGTTTTACCAGTGCCTGTGATAAGTTTATCTATATCGAAAACCTGCGCAACAACTCGGTTAAAGAGGCCCCGGTGAAAAAAGAGAAAAAAGTTGTTGATCTGAAAAATGATCAGCAGCTTATTGCCTTAATTAAAAATGCAGTACATGATACTGCTGATGATGCTGGTTGGTCATTTCTAGGTGCACTGGGTCAAAATATATTAAATAAAAATAGCTCTTTTGATCCACGCAGTTATGGACACTATAAATTGGGTTCGTTGATAAAAAGTACAGAGGCATTTGAGTTTAAAGAGAAAGATCCCTTCAAAAATTCATTAGATGTTTATGTACGTCCTAAACGTGAAAGGAAGAAGTATTAATGCAGCTTCAAAAAGTATATAAGCTTTTAGACGAACTTAGTCCCTTTGAACTACAAGAGTCATGGGACAATTCGGGCTTGATTGTTGGTGATATGAATACTTCGGTGGAGAGCATAGTATTAAGTATAGATATTGATATTGAACTTATAGAGTCTTGTGATAACAATGCCTTAATCATTGCACACCACCCTCTGATTTTTTCAGGACTTAAAAACTTAGATTATCAAACTTATCCAAGTAATTTATTACGTAGGATGATTCAGAAAAATATCTCATGTATTGCCATGCATACCAACTTTGATAAAACACATCTTAATAGCTATGTTTTAACAGAAGTATTGGGCTATAAAATTCTCTCTCAAAAAGACTTTGTTTTGAGTTTTGAAGTGAATGAAAATTTTGAAGATTTTGCAATCAAGATAAAAAATAGATTAAACCTAGAGTATGTGAAAAATATCGAGGGTAAAAAGTTTATAAAAACAGCAGCTTTAACAACAGGTTCTGGTGCTTCTTTGATTCCCAGTATAAATGATGATTGTTTTCTTACGGGAGACATAAAATATCATGATGCAATGAGTGCTAAAAGTCTAAATCTGAGTATGATTGACATAGGACATTATGAAAGTGAGCACTTTTTTGCACAAATTTTGGAAAAAGAGTTGAAAATTTTACCTTTGAGTGTTATAATTTCATCATCAAAAAACCCTTTTAGCTACAATTAAGCTTTAAAGTGCCTATTTATAGGGCGCAACGCACTGAAATTAAGGATACCAATGAACAAACATCTTGAACAAATTATTGACTTATCTATTATTGATAAAGAAATAGACGCTTTTGAGTCACAAATTGACGAAGCAAATTATAAACTTGAAGCATCTTTAGCAAAAAAGAATGCATTTGTCTCTAACATGACGACTCTAGAAGAAGAGATCAAAGATGAGCAAGTTAAAAAACAGAAAAATGACATGCATATTGCTGAACTTTCTGCAAAATTAGAAGATAACGCTAAAAAAAGTGCAGAGATTAAAACTGAACGTGAAATGAAATCACTTCAACTAGAAGAAGAGATTGCAAAAGAGCAAGTTACTTTTGCTAATGAAGAGATTGATCGGTTAGAAAAAGTGATTGAAAACAAAAATGTTCTTATTGAAGAGCTTTCTGTTCAGATGAAAGAAGTAGATGATTCATTGACTTCAGTTCAAGCTGAAGTTAATGGTAAGTTAACTGTGATCAATGAAGAACGTCAAAGTGTTTTTGGTAGAAAAGAGAAACTGATTTCAGCTATGAATCAAAAAAGTTTATCGTTTTATCAAAAAGTTCGTCGTTGGGCTAAAAACACTACGGCTGTTGAAGTTAAAAAACAGGCGTGTATGGGATGTTATATGAAAATTAATGACAAAACATACTCAGAAGTAATCAAAGGTGAAGACATCGCAATGTGTCCTCACTGTGGAAGAATTCTTTACATCGCTAAAGAAGAAGTTTCTGCTTAAGAACTTTTAAGAGAAGAGTAAATACTGTGAGATTATTTACTTTTTTCTACTTTTTTCTGGCGCTCATAATATATCTTGGCGCGCTGCCTTTTTTAATACTTTTTGCATTTAAAAAAAAATACACCCAATCCATACCTGCTCGGTTTTTTTTGTATAACAATGGTCCATTTAAAAAAAATGAACTTTGGTTCCATGCTTGTTCACTTGGTGAAGTAAGAGCATTACAACCGATTATTGAACTTTTTAAGGGTTCTCAGATTGCTGTGAGCACAACAACGGCTACAGGTTTTACTGAGGCTAAAAAGTTGAAGGTTCAAAGTAGGTATTTGCCCTTTGAAGTTTTCATCCCTTTTTGGGCAAGAGAGTCCAAAGTCGTTGTTGTTTTAGAAGCAGAGTTTTGGTATCTGCTTTTTGCTGTAGTAAAAGCAAGAGGAGCAAAACTTGTTTTACTTAATGCCAGGATCTCTACAAAATCTTATCCTAAATACAAAAAAATGGCTTGGTTTTATAAAAAGATGTTTGCTTATGTAGATATGGTTTTTGTTCAAAGTGTTGCGGATAGAGAACGTTTTTATACCCTAGGTGCTAAAAACATTGAAGTGACGGGTAATATTAAATTGGCTCAGCGTGTTGAGTTGAGTAAAGAGTATGATAAAAGTGATATAGAGACCATTGTCGCTGCGAGTACACATGACGGTGAAGAAGAACTTATCTTTGAAGCATTTAAAGCATCAAAGGGCTTAAAAAAGCGTAAGTTAATAGTCGTTCCAAGACATCCTGAACGTTTTGATGATGTTTGGAACTTGATGTCTAAAACTTTTAAAGATGATGTTATTTTAGCGCGCTGGAGTGAAGCTCAGAATTTTGAAGCAGATATTCTCTTAGTGGATGCGATGGGCGAGTTAAATAATATTTATAATATTAGTGACATTGCGATATTGGGCGGTGCCTTTAAAGAGGATGTTGGTGGACATAATCCTTTAGAACCAGCGCACTTTGGATGTAAGATAATATCTGGAGAGCACTATTTTAATCAGCGTGAACTCTTTAAATATGTAGAAAATTTAAAAATAGTGAGTAAAGAGAATTTAACAACATCATTAATAAATAGTGATAATTTAGAAAATTGTATTGTTAGTGAAAATATAGATCTAAAAAGTATAAAAAAATATATAAACCAAGAATTGGAGAAGTAATGAAAAAAGCAGATTATGCACACCATAGAAAAGAAGACAAAAAAAGAGAGTCAAAGGCAAAGGTAAAAGTAAAAGAGTTTGCCCGTAAAGATAAAGATCGTGATAAAAAGAGATCTCCACACAAGCAACGTGCACTTGATGGAATGTTTAGTGCTGAAGAGTTTACGCCAGAAGTTGATAGTGGGTCTACTAAAGGTAGTACGGCTGCTTTTAAACTTCTTGCTGCTCAAGAAAATGTTTCAAACAACAAAGCGAAAGAGTTGATTGATAAAGGTCGTGTCTATGTTGGTAACCGAAAGGTTATGATTGCCCGCGGTCTTCTACGTAATGATACAGAGTTTAATGTACAGGCCTTAGAAAAAATAGCTGTTATTTTTGAGGATGAAAACTTTTTAGTGGTTGATAAACCAGCATTTTATAATACTGAAGATATTGAGAAGAAATTTCCTGATGCAGTATTACTTCACAGGCTTGACCGTGAAACCAGTGGTGTTTTGATGTTGACGAAAAGTGAAGACTTCCGTGCTAAAGCAATTAATGAATTTATTGCCGACAAGGTTTATAAGGAGTACACTGCCTGGATAGAGGGTGTATTTATCGAAGATGTTGTGATTGATAAACCTATTGTGACTCAAAAAATACGCAATCGCGCGATTTCTAAGTGTAACAAAAATGGTAAACCTGCCATTACTGAGGTCTATACCTTAGAAGTTAATGGTAAAAAATCTAAGGTGAAATGTGTGATTCATCATGGACGTACCCACCAAATTCGTGTGCATCTAAACTCGATAGGATTTCCAATTGTTGGGGATACTTTATATGGTGGACGCGATGATAAACGTGTGATGCTACATGCTAAGAAAGTGAAAATTTTAGGCTACACTTTTACATCAAAAGAGCCTAAGGTGTTTGCACACCTCTCTTCGTAGTTTTAATTTTCAATCATTTTTTGATTGATTTTATAAATACCAAGGACATTGGATATTGCTGAAGTTCCTTGGTTGAAGAAATCGTTGGCATCAAGTTGAATATCTTTTTTACCAATAACATTCTCTTCGATAAGTGTTAGATAAATATCGATGTTCTTAGCCGTCGTTTTAATGGCTGCTAAATCATCTGCAGAACTTATTTTCAGTGTCTTCATCTCATTTTGAAGTTGAGCACTTAAGAGTTTCGCTTTTTTTACAAAACCCTTCATTTTATCAACTTCTTCATCTTTACAATTTTTACGTGCGACTATACCTGCACCCATTCCACGCGCCTTACCAATATTTTCAGACAGTGGAAGGATCGTTTTAAACATCACTTTTATATTAAACTGCTTAGATTGACTTTCGTCTTTAAATACCTTTGATGATATATTTGAAGAGATGGCCAGTAATTCATTAATCTGATTGGTATATTCACTGAATATTTTTGCACTGTCCTTGTCTTTGAAGGCGTTTTTATTTAGTGCCATCAGATCATTAGAAATTCCTCGACCTTTTTTGTAAGCGGCATCGGAAATTTTGATATTACTATTTTCACCTTTTGGTGCATTTAAAAGGTATTTTATCTCCTCTTTCATCTCTTTTCGTTCTCCATAAACAAGTAACTGTGCTGCGACATTGCCATTATTAAAACTGTTGGTCAAACCACGAGTTTTTTGGGTGGCAATAATGAGATTTGTTAATGATGAGACATAGGTAAGTTTTTCATTTTTTATGGCTTCTTTATCTTCAAAAAGAGAGAAAGCCATAAGATGTAGATTAAGTAAAAGTAGTGCTAGTATTAATTTCATAAATTACCTTTGTTGGTCTAGCCAGACCATAAGACCTTTTTGTGCATGAAGGCGGTTTTCTGCTTCTTCAAAAATCAGACTATTTTCTCCCTCTAATACAGAGGTACTTACTTCTTGCTCCCTATAGGCCGGTAGACAGTGTAAAAAAGTGGCATGTTCTTGGGCATGTGACATCAATGCATCATCAACAATAAAGCCTTGAAAATCCTTAACACGTTGCTCTTTTTCATCTTCTTGTCCCATAGAGGCCCAGGTGTCTGTTGTTACCAGTGTTGCTCCCTGAACTGCTGCAATTGGATCATTAAAGATATTAATTACGGCGCCACTCTCTTTAGCAAATGTATAAGCATCATTTAAAACTTCTTTATCAATTTCATAACCTTTTGGTGTGGCAATGCGTAGTTCAAAACCAAGTTTAGAAGCAAGCATTAACCAAGAGTGGGTCATGTTATTACCATCACCAATATAGGTGACGATAGGATTGGTATCTAATCCATGTTCAACCATAGTCATATAATCTGCTAAGAGTTGTACGGGATGATAAGAGTCGGTCAAGCCATTTATAACAGGTACTTTGGAATTTTGGGCAAAAGCTTCTAGCTTAGAGTGCTCAAAGGTTCTAATCATAACCATATCTGTCATAGAGGAGATGACTTTAGCCGTATCTTCAATAGGCTCACCACGTCCAAGATGGATATCACGTGAAGATAAAAATAGAGCAGTACCTCCGAGTTGATACATACCTGTTTCAAAACTAACACGGGTTCTTGTTGAACTTTTTTCAAAGATCATGGCTAAAGTTTGTTTATGAAGATGGTCTTTGTGAATACCATTTTTAAGATCTTTTTTGATACTGAGTCCGAGATCTATAATTTCTAAGATCTCCTCTTTAGTATAATCTTTGAGTGATAAAAAATGTCTCAATTTTCTTGCCTTTGTTTTATTTGTTCGCATGATTCAACACCACCTATAAAGTAGCCTTGTGCATACTCGATACCAATACTTTTAATAATGTTATAAATTTTTTCGTCGCTTACATATTCTGCAATGGTTTCAATTCCCAGTGCTTGAGCAAAGTCGAAGATACTTTCAACTACTTTTCTACTTTGTGAATCAGTGCTCAAGTCTTTAATCAAAGAGCCATCTATTTTAATGTAATCTGGCTTAATCACGGTTAAATATGAAAAGTTAGAATATCCTGTACCAAAGTCATCAATAGCGATTTTAAAACCTAACTGTTTGATAGTGTGTATGATATCTATATACTCTTCTTTCAACAACTCTTCTGATTCAACCAATTCAATAGCAATATTTTTTGCAGGGATGTCATATTTGATAATCGAGTTCTTAAGATAGTCAAGCATATCATAATCAAGATCATCTTTGGTCATGTTGATAGAGAGGTCTACTCCACACATTTTGTAACTTTTAAAACTTTGATCAATAATCAGTTTTGTGAGTTCTTTTTCATGCCCTGAATTTTGTAAAACTTCGATGAATTCTACGGGAGAAATAATACGTCCACTTGACTGGTCAATCATTCTGATGAGAACTTCATATTTGACTACCTTCGCTTCGCTAGTGGACATAATAGGTTGAAAGTGGATCATGAAGTCACCATTGTCAAAAGCATTGGCAATACGCTTAACCCACTCTAAATTTTCTAAGTGCAAACGCTCTAGTGAGGCATTTTTATTATAGTACTCATAATATTTTTTGTGTTTAAGTGCGTAGCGCGAAGCGATCTCTGCTTGAGAAAGAATAGAACTTTGTGTAGCCCCTTCCGTAGAACGAGAGAGACCAAATATAAATGAAAGTGGCAGTTCAATTTGATCAAATTGTACAAAAAATGTTTTACATAATTTATCAATAATTTGCTTAAGTCTTCTCTCATGTGAACACAGAATTACAAATTCATCAGAACCCATTCTAAAAACACTAAAAACCTTATCCTCTTCTGTTATCGCCACAGAATCAACAATGTCACTTAAAACATCAGCACTGACTTTAAGATATGAATCTCCCGCTGCTTGACCAAAAGAGTCATTGATATGTGAAAAATTGACGATATCAATGTAGATGAGGGTAAATTGATCATTAGGCGAAAAACTGTCCAGTGTACTTAAGAGTTTATTACGATTTGGTAATCCTGTAAGCGTATCATATTCATAATTATGCTTGATAATTTTGATCTGCTCATCAATTTTTTTTCTAAAACTCACCAGTGATTTGAAGACATTACCCAGTTCACTACGTGATTCGATAAGTAGTTCGTACTCTTTACTCTCTTTTTTTAGTTTAGAACGAATAAATTTAGTGAGAGTATTGAGGGCATTTCTCATATCTGTATAGATGAGGAAGGCAATCATAAATGAAAGCAGTAGTGGAAATATTAGAAAAATAATATCAATTCTAAAGTCATTTTCTAAGGCGATTAATTGATTGGCCAGTTGCTCATTCGTTGCTTGATATTGCAGTTTTAACTCACTGTTTAAAGCAAAGATATACAGCTCCATACTGCTGTTCCATTGATCCATATCTAGGAGTACATTAGAATCTTGTAGTGAGTTGATAATAGACTCTTTGATTTGGTTGATAGAAATGAATGCACTAGAAGAGTAGAATTTAAAAAGTCGTGGTAGCTCCTCTTTTTTACTATACAGTTTAAACTGATCAAGATAGGTCTGTGCCTTTGCATTTTGTACACTTAACTGCTCAAACTTCTGTACGTCCAAAGAGTTTTCTTTAACAGAGATGTAGGTTAGATCACGTTCTAAGGCAGTATATTCTAAGGCACGGAGTAAATTACTAAAAGCAAGTATGGGTTTAGTATCTATATTTTGTGCCATCATAACAATCATATCAATAGCATGTTTAACTAAGGCATCGGTATAGAAACGGATATTTTCAATAGCGTCACCGTTTCCCTTTTTAACGGAGTCTCTGAGTTCTGTAAGGGTTTTAAGCCTTTTTTGAAGATGTTGTATGTCAATTTGTTTTGAGTTTTGGACCTCTTTTATGACACCATCACTGATTTTAATACTCTCTTGATAGGTCTCTAAAGTAGTTGTATGATGAATAAAGTTTATAGCGAGGTAGCGCTCATTTTCTAAGGCGCGAACCGCTTTAAAAAGTGTCTCTATATTTTTTGTTTTTACTTGAGCATCTTTATTTTCATGGATATCATTATAGTTGACATGAAGATAGGATAGGTTCCAGAAAATAATACCACCAAACATAAATAATATGAGGGCAGCAATCTTGTTTTTAAGTGAGTAGTGACTTAAAACATTATAGATACTTTCGTAGTTGGACATTATTTTCCTAAAAGTGTGGCTACTTCTTTAGCGTGATAAGAGATAATTATATCTGCACCAGCGCGCTTGAAGCCAATCATTGTCTCCATCATAACACGATTATAATCAATTAATCCTGCATTCCCTGCATGTTTTAACATTGCGTATTCACCTGATACATTATAGACAGCAAGTGGTAGCGAGGTGTTTTCTCTAACGTCACGAACGATATCTAAATAAGCCAGTGCGGGCTTGACCATTAAAATGTCTGCGCCTTGCATCTCATCTGCGATACTTTCGTTGATGGCTTCACGACGATTGGCTGGATCCATTTGATAGGTTGTTCTATCTCCAAAACTAGGAACTGAGTCCGCAACATCTCTAAATGGACCATAATAGCCACTAGAAAACTTAGTAGAATAGGCCATGATAGGAAGGTTTGGATATCCTCCCTCATCGAGTGCGCTACGCAGTGTTTCAATAATTCCATCCATCATTCCTGATGGTGCAATCATATCCACACCTGCACGTGCATGAATAAGTGCTTGTTGTGCAGAGATCTCTAAGGTAGCGTCATTATCAACAGTTTCATGAACATGATCAATGATTCCACAGTGTCCATGGTCGGTATATTCACAAAAACATAAGTCAGTGACAATAAACATTTCTGGATGCTCTTTTTTGATAGCTTTTACTGCCGTGGCAATGATTCCATTGTCACACAGTGAATCAGAACCGATAGAGTCTTTTGTTTCAGGAATCCCAAAAAGAATAATAGAGTTAAGTCCCATTTTTTTAAGGTCTGCACACTCTTTTAATATCTCATCGAGACTCATTTGAAAGACTCCCGGCATAGAAGCCACTTCTGTTTTAATACCTTCACCAAAAGTGACAAAAAGGGGGTAAATAAAGTCGTTGGTACTCAATTGAGTCTCTCGAACCAGAGCGCTAAGATGCTTGTTTTGACGTGTTCTTCTAAATCTTTGAAACATATAAATAAACTCCTGATATAATTCTCTTAATATTTTAACCACTATATCATTAAAAGAAGACACTAATCGATGAATGTAACAATATCACAGCGCGCTAAGCTACCAACGAAGTACGGAGAGTTTGAAGTCGTCGCTTTTAAAGAACACCACAAAGAACATCTTGCTATTTTCAAGCTTCCCTTAGCAGAAGTCCCATGTGTGCGTGTTCATTCAGAATGCTTAACAGGCGATGCCTTAGGAAGTTTAAAATGTGACTGTGGCGAACAACTAGAGTATGCCCTAGGTCATATCAACGAAAATAACGGAATGGTTATCTATCTTCGTCAAGAGGGACGTGATATTGGACTATTAAATAAAATCAACGCTTACGCATTACAAGATACTGGTCTAAATACAGTAGAAGCGAATCATCAATTGGGATTTGCTGCAGATGAGCGTACGTATGAAGTAGTGACAACCATACTTGATCATTTTAAGATTTCAAAAATAAGACTGATGACGAATAATCCTACAAAAATCAACTCCATAGAGGGTATAGAGATTGTTGAACGTATTCCTATTGTTATGGATGCGAATGAACATAACAAAGATTACCTAGATGTTAAAGAACGCGAGATGGGACATCTGCTTAAGTAAACTTTTCATAAATAAGTATTAATTATAAAACATTAATATATTTTAAGCCAATTCGTTTTACACTAGCATGGATTACAATTACAAAGGAGATAAATGAAAAATCGCATAGCAGGTCTAATCCTTACTCTAGGACTTCTGTTTCCCCTCAATGCGCATGCGTTCTTTTTTAGTGACGTGTTTGATAGTATGTTTGGAGGAGCAACAGAAGTTGCTACGACAATGGTTGAAGGTGCTACCTCAGTTGCCAATAATATGGTTGATGCAGGTGATAATACTGCGGCAGGAATGATGTCTACGATGTTAGAACTTTCCGATGATATCGGAACCATGAGCGACCGTATATTGACTATGGCTGATAAAATTGGTGAGATGAGTGATAGAATTGTAAAAACAGAAGAGATGATGTTAAAAGTCATGAATTCTGAAAATATAGGTTCATCAAACAACTCTGGTGCATCACTTATGATACGTGTTTTAGAAGAGAGTTTATCAAATGAAGATCTGCCTCAGATACAGTTGAATATGGGCTCAGACTCATATCTACTTTATGTGTCAAGCTCTATATTTAATGCAGACTCTTCATCGGTACAGATTAAAAATAGTAATGACTTGGCTAAGTTTTGGCCATTTTTAAAAGAAGCAGCCGTTGATAACAGACTTTACATCGCAGTTAAAGCGGTCAATGGAAGTGAATTATCAGCGCTTTCAAACAGCGTAGAAATTTATATTTATTAAGCTGTAAAGTATTTTATCGTACTCATTATGCCCATTATGATGGGCTGATGGATGAGGTAGATGAGCAAAGCATATTGGCCCAAGCGCGCCAGACTCTTCGTCACAATATTCTCTCTTAAATTAATATCAAAATACCTTTTATATCCGATAAATATTCCCATATAAACAACGCCTAACCATGGAAATAGATGGGCAATATCTTTGGTGAGTTCAGGAAGGTGTAAAAAACTTTGCGTGAGGTTATAAAGCCAATCCATATTAATGGCATAGGTAAAATAGGAAAAAAGAATCAGCGCGCTAAAAATCAGCGCGATAAATGGTTTTTTAACTAGGGGTAGGGTCAATAAAGAAGCGGCAAAGATAAGATGGATAATGCCGAAGTATATCCAGTATTTTGGATACAGAAACAGTGAAACTACGGTAATCAGTAAGGCAACTGCGAGTAGTTTACTTAAACGTATAAGGTTTTTTTTAAGATCAAAATGCTGTTCATTGGTGAGATAAAGACTGATGCCAACAGTGAGCATAAAAAGAAAAATAATGAGATCTCTAAAATATATCCAGAAAGGGTTGTGATAGATATTCAGATCTAAATAGTGAAAAATTTGTAAGTCATAGAAGAAGTGGAAGGTCACCATCAAAACAATGGCAACTCCCCTGAGAAAATCTATCTCTAAGTATCGTTTTTTAATTACTTTCTCCATAGGCTATTTGTTAACACTTTCTTGAGTAATAAACATTTTTTTAGACCAAATATCCTCTTTAAGATCTAAGAGTTCTCGAACCTCATCATTGACCAGTCTATAGGAGACACTGACTACAACACTTGAAGCCTCTTTTGGCCAAGGTTCCCTTAATGTTTTAGATCCCATCGCTGGTATAGAGTTGTCTTTAGAAATTTTAACTGCCAGATGAGGGATGGTTCTTTTATCACGTTTAGAAATATATTTTTGACTTAAAGAGATGCTTTTTGTGTTTAATATTTTTGTATCAGATTGATAGGTTATTTCAAGCAGTAATTCACGTGCGCCAAAACCTGAGGGGATATTATGTGGATTGTTATTTTCGATTTTAATGCTCAGTTGTTTTTTATTAGAACTTAATTTTAAATCTAAAGCATCCTTCCACATGGCTTCTTTATGGGCGCCTCGAAAACTATGGTTACGCCCCATTCTTTGAAATGGCTTACCATTGTTCATGGCAATATTACTGGCAACACCAAGTTTACGTTCACTCATATGACAATCAACACACATCTTGTCTGATTTTTGTAACTCATCTTGCATATTGGTGAAGTTAAGTCCATTGACTGTTTTATCATTGGCATGACAAGTCAGACAGAGGTCATTTGCTTTTTCATTGAAAAATTCTCTTTTCTGTGTTTTATGATGAGGCGAATGTGTGTCACCAAAGGGACCACTTATGAGGTTCTCTTTGTTCCATTTTAGACGATGCGCCCCACGAATATCAGCAGAAGCTTCACTGTCTATCTCATCAACATTATGACAAACCAAACAGTTGATACCTTCATTTAAAAAGTCATTATCTAGTGCCTTGTTGACCTCTGAGTCTTCATCAAGTTCCATAGCCACCATGATTTCATAATGAATATCCGTAGAGGTAACTGCAATACGTGGATTATGACAGACGGCACATTGTACCTTTACTGAGCTGAGTGATTTTCTAGTCTTTCGACTGACATAGTCGATGGATTTTCTTAAGTATTCATCACTTTTATAGTGAGATTTAGAGTGCCAAGAGTCGCTCCATTGGGTGACTTTTTCTATATGACACGGCATGCATTTCGAAGAGTCTTGATAGGTTTTGTGTGAGGTAGGAAGCTCACTGGCATGTAAAAGATTGATTGTAAAGATAAGTATCATCATAATTTTAAACATTAGTATTCCTCTACAGTGTTATTTTATAGATTTATAATAGCATAATAATGAGCTAAAAAGAATCTATTGTAGTATAAGTTTTTATTGTGATTAAGCGCACAGACGTAGTCACTTATTTATGTCATAATACCCATAAGAATGAAGAAAAAGGAGACATTATGTGTATGCCACACTCAAGACCCGCTTCGGCTACAACGACTATTAAAACAAAAGACAAAGTGAAAAAACATATCTCAAAAGTTTCAACTGAGCAATTTGAAAAAGGTGATCCTGATTTTGTTGATGAACGTATTTCTGCGTATATTCCAAAAGAGAAAAAATCTTTTTTAGATAAGATAAATGCGCTTTTATCTTAATATTGATATTGATTATCTTTTCTATAAGTCTTCCATCGTATAATCCTAAATAAAAATTTAGGAGTTTTCATTTGGAAGCAATCTACCCTTACATTCACATCATCCACCTTCTCTTGGCCATTATTTTTATCGGTTATGTCTTTACAGACCTTTTTGTTATTTCTGCACTTAAAGGCAAGTTTGATAAAGAGACAGAACAAAAAATAAATAAATTTATGGGTGGAAGAAGTTTTAAAATATTTCCATTTTCTCTTTTGATTCTTGTCTTAACTGGGGGAATGATGATGTCACGTTATATCAACTCGACTGCTGGTGTTTTTGAGACAGATTTACAGAAAATCTTAATGTTTAAAATTGCTTTGGCAAGTGTCATTGCTCTTGGTGTACTTTCAAATCTATATGTACGTTTTACTAAAGGTACAAAAAGCAATTTCATGCAACATCATTTTCATAAATTGGTCATCGTTTTAGGACTGCTTATTGTTATCTCTGCAAAAGCTATGTTCTTAGTATAAGCACGTCATGACTTTTATTGGAGACAGCATTGTCAGCGGACTAGATGTTCATTCTCATTTTAAAGCTAAAAACCTAGGTATTCCTGGTGACACAGTAGCGCGTTTGAGTGACGCCATTCAAAACTACTCAAATCTTGAAGGGGAGTTTATCGTTTTAGCTATTGGGGTGAATGATATTGGTGAGCGTACAGAAACAATTTTCACACATTACAAAACACTTATCAAAAATATTCCTACAAGTTCAACAATATTTATCTCCTCTATCCTCCCCATCGATGAAGATCTCTACAGACAAACATGGGGTATGAAAAAAACAAATGCTCAGATCAATAAGATAAATAAGCTTCTATCCTCTTTTTCTAACGCCAGCGCGCTACACTTCTATGACACTTCAAAACTTTTGAAAAATAGTGAGGGTTCCCTTAGAGGAGATTGTCATCTGGGTGATGGTCTTCATCTCAGCGCGCTGGGCTACAAAATTTGGGCAAAGAGTTTAGAAGAAGGACTTCGTTTAGCAGATAATGTCTAACTTATAGATTTAGACTAATGAAGATAACTTGCATGATAAATATTAAAAAATGATTATTATAATGCATTAAATATTATCAGGATTGAAATAATGGATTATAGACAATTACATAAAATTATAGACGATTTAAGTCAAGGTCAGCGCGCTGTGTCTGAGTATGAAAATGATAGTGTATCTTTTATCAAAGCCATAGCTTGGGAGTTTGCCCTGCGTTATAAACATACTCAAGATAAAGAGTCATCTCAAGCAGAGAAGTATCTAAGTATTCTCATAGAGCTAAGACAGATGGCAAAAGGAAAACTAAACCTTGAAGATAAAACGATGCAACGCTTTTTAAAAGAGCGAAACTAACAATATTCTAACCCACTTTTAAGTATAATGCGCACAATTTAAACAAGGAATTTATGTGAGCATCTACAGAGAATATGACATTCGTGGAATTTTTGAAAAAGAGTTAAATGAGGATACGGTTACTAAAATCGGTTACGCACTGTCTCAACACATCAGTGGTGAGTATGTCTCTGTGGGTTATGATGCGCGCTCACACTCTCCACTTCTTTTTGAGTACCTTGTCGCTGGACTAAATTCCGGTGGTAAAAAAGTGCTTGGCATGGGGCTTGTTCCAACTCCTACAAATTACTTTACAAACTATCAAGAGTGGGATGGTATTACGCCATCTGCTTCTATAATGATTACGGGTTCACATAATCCTAGTGAGTACAATGGTTTTAAAATTACGGTGGACAAACTTCCATTTTTTAGTGAGCAGATTTACGCGCTGGGTCGAGACATCGCAAAGATGGACTTTCCTGCTAAGGTTGAGCGTCAAGTCACCGAAATAAAAGCCCTTGAAGCATATATCAAATATATGGTCGATGAGTTTCAACATCTAAAAGGCATGAAGACACGTATCGTTTATGATTGTGGAAATGGTGTGGCTGGGGTAGCGATTCAAGATATTTTTGACGCATTAGAGTTAAACACTTCTGGAATTTACATCGACCCTGATGGAACTTTTCCCAATCATCATCCAGACCCTTCAGTAGAACATAACCTGATAGACGTTAAAAGACTACTTGAAGAGAAGGGTGATATCGCCTTTGCTTACGATGGTGACGCAGACCGTATTGCGGTGCTTACTCATAAAAACAACATCAAGGGTGACCAGATGGCACTGCTTTATTCGATGAAGATGGAAAATCCTACTGTTATCGGTGAAGTAAAATGTTCACAAGTGATGTATGATGAGTTAGAAAAACGTGGGGCAAAAGCGATCATGTATAAAACAGGTCACTCAAATCTTAAAGTAAAAATGAAAGAGACCAATGCAGACCTAGCCTGTGAAGTCAGTGGTCACATCTTTTTTAAACACCGTTATTTTGGATATGACGATGCACTTTACGCAACCTTGAGAATGTTAGAACTGCTTCATGATGGCATCGATATCGACGCTGAGTTAGAAAAACTGCCTCAAGTTTACTCAACAGAAGAGTTAAAAGTAGAAACAACTGAAGAAGAGAAATTTAAAATCATTGATGAGGTAAAAAAACTGCTTGAAAACCCATTTGATGGTTTTCCTCACATCAAAGACATCATCGATGTTGATGGGGTTCGTGTGATTTTTGATAAGGGTTGGGGATTGGTACGTGCGAGTAATACCACTCCCGTTTTAGTCACACGTTTCGAGTCAACTGATAAAGCCGAGGCAGCGCGCTACGAACAAGAGATGAATGCATTGATCCGTCTTGCACAACAAAATATACAAGGATAATAATTATGAAACAACATACACTTTTAATGCCACTAGATATGCACCTTCACCTTCGTGATGGTGTGATGTTAGAAAACGTAGCTCCACTTAGTTCATACAGCTTCTCAGGTGCAGTCGTTATGCCAAATCTTGTTCCTCCAGTAACAACTAAAATTGCACTGCTTGATTACAAACACCGCATATTAAATGCAACGGGTCAAAATCGTTATGATGATGACTTTGATGATCTTTTAGAAGAAGAAGGTTTTGGTGGTGATTTTGAACCATTTATGACACTTTTTTATAATAACTATAGCAAAGAGTTTTTAGAAGAAGTAGCCGATGAAATCATCGGAATTAAATTGTATCCAGCGGGAATCACTACAAACTCTGAGAGTGGCGTTGCTTCATTTGATTTAAATGAGATGCGTCCTACTTTAGAAGCGATGAGTGACTTAGAAATTCCTCTTTTAGTTCATGGCGAGACGGATGGTTTTGTGATGGACAGAGAAGCAGAGTTTATGAGTATTTACGAGATGCTTGCAACGGCTTTTCCTAAACTTAAAATCATTATGGAACATATCACCACTAAGGCAGCAGTTGATATGTTGAGCCTTCATGATAATCTTTACGCAACGATTACTATTCACCATCTTTTAATTAACCTAGATGACGTGGTTGGTGGAATGATGAAACCACACCTCTTTTGTAAACCAATTGCAAAACGTCCTGAAGATCAAGCGGCACTTTTGAGTGTTGCACTCGAGGGTCATCCAAAAGTGATGTTTGGCTCAGACAGCGCGCCACATCCTCAACATGCAAAAGAAGCTTGTGGATGTGCAGCCGGTGTATTTACCGCGCCAATCGCACTTCAACTTTTAGCAGAGCTTTTTGATGAAAATGATGCACTAGATAACTTACAGGCCTTTGTGAGTGACAATGCACAGGTTATTTATAGTATCTGTCCTGAGTTTAAAGAGGTGACTTTGGTTCAAGAAGAGTTTAAAGTACCTGAAAATTATAGTGGCGTCGTTCCAATGTTCGCAGGTGAGACCATCAAATGGTCGATTGAGAATGTTGACTAGAGTATGCACATAAAAATACTTCTTCTTGAAGATGACGCTCTTTTTGGAGAGACGTTGATTGATCTTTTAGAAGAGGAAAATTACACTGTTTCACATGCCCGTAATGGGCAAGAAGCACTGGATTTTACGTATAGCAATAAGTTTGATCTTTACTTGCTTGATATTAATGTCCCACTTATAAATGGATTAGAGATATTAAAAGAACTTCGTCAAAGTGGCGATGATACCCCAGCCATCTACCTTACCTCACATCAAGACAAAGAGACACTTACTCAAGCTTTTAGCAATGGTGCGGATGATTATCTAAAAAAACCTTTTGACAGTGATGAACTGCTGATGCGTGTTGCTGCGCGCTTACGTCATATTACGTCTACTACAATTGAAACTGTAGGTACGTATTGTATTGATGAGGTGCATCATACTATCAGTATTGATAATGCAGAATTGAACCTAACGATGAAAGAGTATTCATTACTACTTTTACTTATTAGAAACTTTCAAAAAACGGTGACCAAAGAGATGATTTTTACGAGCATCTGGGCAGTGAGTGAAGAGGTGAGTGAGGGGGCGATTCGTGTCTATATTAAGCGTCTTAAAGATTTGATTGGTGAAGATTCTATTGAGAATATACGTGGAGTAGGGTATCGTCTTGTTTCGTGAGTTTGTTAGTACCATCATTCTTTTTTATCTGTTCAGCGCACTACTGTTTCTAAGTGGGCTTTATTACATAGTTATTATTTTAGAAATTCATAATCTTGTTGCGATTTTAAGTATTTTATTACCCTTAATTATATTGGTGGGCTATAGTATCGCTATGTTGGCACTAGAACCACTAAAAGAACATTACAAAGAGTTAGAAAACCTCTCTAAAGAGACACTACACGAACTAAATCTTCCCATCAATACCATCATGACAAACAGCTCAATGCTTAAAAAATCACTCCAAGATGAGAAGAGTTTAAAAAGACTACATCGTATAGATTCTGCCTGTGATATGTTGCAAGAGCGATACAATGAGTTGGATTATTTGATTAAAAAACAGATGCGCTATGAGAGTGTTGAACTCTTTGAGTTGGATAAATTACTCTTGGTGCGCTATGATTTTTTCTCATCGCTTTATTCTAGAGTAGACTTTGAGTTAAATTTAGAAAGTTTTAGTGTAAAACTCGATAAGATTGGCTTACAAAAAGTCATTGACAACCTGATAGATAATGCGGTTAAATACTCAAAAGATGAACAGATTCTTGTAAAGATTGCATTGAAAGATAAAATACTTAGTATTCAAGATTTTGGAATAGGAATGGACGACATAGAACTTTTTTCTATGTATGATCGTTATTATCAAGCTGATCATGAAAAAAAAGGTTCTGGTATAGGACTTGGTTTGGTGCGCAGTTATTGTGACAAATACAGTATAAATTTAAAAGTAGAGTCGCAAAAAGGTGAGGGTACTACCATCACCTGTGATTTCTCAAAAGTTGGAGTAGAAAATGGATGAAACTGCTGGCGTAATGCAGTATGCAGAACAAGCACTCGATTATGGTGTGATGGGTATTTTAATAGCAATGAGTATTACTTCTTTATGGCTATTTATTGAACGTACTATGTTTTATAAGTCAATCAAGATAGAAGAGTATAACTCCAAAGAGATGCTAGAGTTAGACTTAACCGATAATCTCTCAACCATTGGAGCTATTGGCTCAAATGCTCCTTATGTTGGACTGCTTGGAACCGTTGTGGGGATTATGATTACCTTTTATACCCTAGGTGATGTGGGTGCAGTTGATGCTAAAAAGATTATGGTTGGTTTGGCATTAGCCTTGAAAGCAACGGCGATGGGTCTGGTAGTTGCCATTCCTGCTATCAGTTTTTATACTATCTTACTTAGAAAAGCAGAACGTTTCAGCGCGCTGTATGATGATCAGAAAAAGTAGTCATGAGTCTTAAAAAGCAAAAGAAATTTGATCAGATCAATGTTATTCCTTTTATCGATATCATGTTGGTACTCTTGGTTATGGTGTTAACCACCGCAACATTTATCAAACAAGGTGTCATCCCCGTAACTTTACCTAAAGCGACCAGTAGTGAAGAGAAGGTAGATAAAAAAGAGATTGATATTTTTATTAAAAAAGATGGAAGTGTTTACATTGATAAAGATAAGGTCTCACTCAGCGCGCTAGAAGATAGACTTGCACAAATCCCTAAAGAGCAGAGTGTAATTTTACGCAGTGATAAAGAAGCTGATTTTCAGTACTTTGTAATGGTGATGGATACGCTTAAAAAATTTGAGCATGAACAGTTGTTCATTGTGACCACAAATCACTAAAAGGTTCTAGTATGCCTTATCTAAAAGTATTATTTTACTTTTAGAGGGCTCTCCTTCCTTTTCAGTCTCGTCGAGTGAGATATTTGCTTGATGATATTCGACAGCGCCTGTTGTCTTGTTAATGTCCGCAGCACTGAAGCTTTTCTTTTCATGTATTCTATTTTCATTAAGACTATTATTAATAAAGAAAAATCCAATTAAGATTATTACGACTGCAGTATACATCAAGATATAACGCTGAATCTGTTTTTTAGAAAATGTTTTAGCCATTTCAAGTCCTAGATATTATTTGTGCGCATTGTATCATTATCTGTAACCAAATTATGATTTGTATGTAATCTGAATGAAACGTATTTTTTTTATTATTCGTTCAAAGGAAATAAAATGAATTCTAGACGGGTAATGGGTACTGTTTTAGTGCTGTTTTTTATATTTTTAACGGGATGTAATAGTGATTCCACAGAGAGTAAACTACATGAAAGTAGTAACTTATGTCCAAAAAATACGGAGCTTTTAAGTAAGGATTTTGAAGGTAAAGTAGTCTGTCAATTAAAAGGTGTTTATGTTGATGACCTCCATTTAAGCCGTGATAAATTCTGGGCAATAAAGGGTGAGGTACATATTGGGGTAGATACATACAAACCAGCGATACTCAGAATTGATGAGGGCACAACCATATTTGGTAAAACTGGAAATGATTATTTACTGATTACAAGAGGGTCTAAAATATTTGCCAATGGCACACAAAAAAGTCCCATTATTTTTACTTCAATGAAAGATGTCGCAGGATTGATTTCAAAAGCAGGGGACTGGGGTGGATTGGCTATCGCTGGTTTTGCCCCAACCAATGCGGGTAAAGAAGAAAAGTTTGAGTTTTCAAATACAACCGCTCTTTTTGGCGGAGAAGATGAAAATGATAATTCTGGTGTTTTAAAGTATGTGCAGATTCGTTACGCTGGAAATGAGGTACGCCCAGGAGAAGAGATTAATGGTTTGAGTCTTGGTGGTGTTGGTCGTGGGACGGTGATTGATTATCTTGAAGTGTATCATGGTAAAGATGATGGCATTGAAGCTTGGGGAGGAACAGTAAATATGCGCCATTTGGTTTTAATTGGTAATGGTGATGACAACTTAGACTTAGATCATGGTTATAGAGGGAAAATTGAGTATCTATACATTCGTCAAGAAGCTGAAAGCTCTCTACATGCACGTGCTATAGAGAGTGATAATAACAAAGAATATTTTGATGCCATTCCACGAACAAACGCGCTAATATCACACTTTGAGATTTTAGGAAGTGACAAAACTAATGAGGCTATTTATTCACGAAGAGGCTCTGCTATGGAACTTTATGATGGGGTGATTCATCATGCTAAAGGGTATGGAATTGTGGTGCGTTCTGATAATGAATTACGTTTTGAAAATAATCATTTTACCAATATCTATATAGATCACTGCAAGGGTGATGGGGTAAAAGATATGCAAAGTAATACTAAAGAGCTAGAGGCGTTTAATCAATATTTTGATTCAAGTATTTTATTAGGTGCCTATGATAAAAAAAGCGATTGGAAAGCAAAATGGAGTAAGATGAATTAATTTAGAACCCATGCGTAATATCCTACATGTCTTATATTTTTATTTTTTTAGCTTTAAGCGAATTATTGAATACAAAATGATGGGTATACTAATGGTTGCTTCAAAAATTAATGTAGGAATTATTAAGGGTAAAGAAAATACCAATAATAATATGAGTGAAAACTTTATCCACATCATTAGGTACCCATAGATTCTGTATGATCCAGTTTTAAGATAACAGTTCCGATGATGATAAGTAAAACGGCAATGGCTTTTTGGAGGCTCATATACTCCTTAAAAAATAGCCACCCTAAGATGGTGATGGTTGCGGTACCAAATCCAGCCCAGATAGCATACGCTGTACTGATATCAATCTTTTTGATAGCAAAACCAATCAATACAAAAGAGATAATGTAAAAAACAGCGACAGCACTACCCCAGTAATAACTTTTAGTCAGTACTGTCTGCTTGATAGAAAGTGTGCCAATAACTTCAAAAACTATCGCGCCTAATAAATAAAGCCAATACATTAATGCTCCTTAGTAATGATAAGTACTATTTGCGTTAAATACGTACTCAATTCATCTTTTAAATCATAATCATCAACCATTAATGATCTCAGATACATTCCATCTGCCGTCGCAGATATACTTTTAATAAGCGTCAGCGCGCCAGTATCTAAAGAGATGCTATCAAAGAGCTCCGTTAACTTTTCATCAATGAGTTGATAAAGTGTATGATTGTATTCTCTGACTTTGGGCTGGGTGGAGTGCATGTAGATATGAAAAGAGTCAAACATCATCTGTCTAAATTGTACACTCTCTTTGTCTTCAGAAATATAGAGTGCAAAGTAGATTAATAATTTTTCTAATAATGTCTTGGCACTATTTAAGTCGGTATCGACTTCTTCAAAAAGTTCCAAAGACTTGTGCGACATCACTTCAAAAACCAGATCTTCTTTTGTTTTGAAGTAGTGATAAAACTGACCTTTAGAAATTCCACTACTAGAGATAAATTGATTTAATGAAAAATCATCTATTCCAGTGTCGACAAACTGAGTATAGGCTTTCAGACAGATCTCTTTAACTTTTTGCTCTTTATTGACAATAATTGGCATGGCTACTCCTTTTATAAACTGATGGTTTATTATAATAGGAGATGACTTAAGTTTTTATAAACCAATGGTTTATAAAATAAAATAGAAGAATAAATATAGTTATTGGTCGTTTTTTGCGAGAATGAATATAGAGTCTCCCTTATCAAATTCGGTGTAGTCATAGAGTTCACTAATAGTAAAGTAATTGCTGATGAGTTTGAGTAGAAATTCGCGATTATAAAATTTAAAAAGCATCCCCTCCATCTCTAGGTCTTTATCACCCAGCCAAAAGCTATGGGCAAAGAGACCATCTTTTACTATGACACTTTTTTGTCTTAGCAGTGATTCTTCTAACTGAGCCAATGTTAGGTGGTGTAAAACCTTATTGGAAAAGAGACAATCATATTGTTTATCACTTTGTATGGTGACAGCGTCGAGTTTTAAAAAAGGAATATCTGTATATCTTTTTCTATTTCTTAGGAGAAATTCATCAGAGAGATCAGAGCCAGTAGCCTTATAATCATTGTTAAGATAAGCAATATCATTACCGGGCCCACTACCCAACTCTAGTAAGCTTGAACCCTCTTTTAGATGACTTGAGAGCACACTGTAAAGTTCTGAACCATCATACTCTTCACAGGCCTTTTCATATTCGTCAACTTTTTCTGGATCGTTATAAAAATTCATAAATTTCCTTATTTTTTTAATAGTATACAACAAAGTAATTCTTCTATTAGTTAAACTTATTTTTACTTTATGGCTTAATAAAGAAATTAAATAGATTGTAATAAAATGAGGTATGGTTAAAATAAAAAATAAAACTCTCCTCTTTACATTTATGATATTTTCAGTAGTTTTTGTGATAGAAACATATTATACGTATACAAAAATAGACATACTTACAGAACACCAATTAGAGCATAAACATATATTATTAAAAGAAGTGGAATATTCTGTTGGAAACATTTCAGATTTTATATATGAAAACTTGTTGTACAAACCCAATATTAGAGAAATTTTAAAAGATATAAATACCAATACCGATGAAGACAATAATATTGTTAGAGATAGGTTGTTAACAACCTTGATTAAAGACTACAACACCTTTACCAAGTACAATATCCAACAATTACATTTTCATAAAAAAAATAATGAAAGTTTTTTGAGATTTCATAGACCAAGTAAGTATGGAGATAATTTAACAGGTATTAGAAAGACGGTTGAATATGTGAATAAAAATCAAAAACCTATAAAAGGATTTGAAGAAGGTAAAATATTTAGTGGTTACCGATTTGTATATCCATTTTATGATAATGATAATAATTATATAGGGAGTGTGGAAGTGTCTGCCTCTTTTGTAAGTTATAAAAAATTTCTAGAAAAAGATGATCAGTTAACCGTTGATTTTATAGTGGATAAACAAATTGTTGAGAGAAAACTATTTAAATCTGAAAAATATAACTACGCAACATATCTATTAAATGATAATTTTTATATTAGAAATATACAGTTGACATATGATGATAAATTTGGAAATAACAATAAGCATAAACAAGAATTTTTATCTTATCTTTCTAGAAAAGAGAGCATCGTAAAAAAAATGAATGCCAAAAAAAGCTTTTATTCTATAGACTTTTTTAGTAGACACCCGCATATAACCTTTTTTGTCCCTTTAAAAAATGCGATATCCAATAAAAAAGTTGGATACATCGTATTTATTGAGCATAATGCTGAACTCCTTTCACTGTTTTATACCTATATTATTCAATTAATAATGATGTTAATTGTATCGATTGTAATCAGTTTTATTTTAAATAAACAGATCAGATTAAAAAAGAAAACGGAAGAGTTATCATCAAAATATAAGGTTATTTTAGACTTATCACACAGTATGATTGTTGTTTATGAGAATAATGAAATTCATAATGCCAATCATACGTTTTTACAGTTTTTTGATATTGATTACATTGAACAACTTAAACACAAAGACATATCTAAATACTTTGTTGACACAAATAAATATACACATCCCAACTCAATGAGCGAACTCAAAGAGAAATTAAGAGAAAAAAATTCCCACTCTATCTTTATGATGAATTTTGATAGATATGAACTGGAGGCATTTGATAGTTCTATCCACTACATAGATGAGGAAAAGGATTCATTTATTTTAGAGTTTAATAATATTACAGAACTTTTTACAGAAAATAAAGAGTTAGAGTTAAGAGCAAATTATGATAAATTAACCAACATCCACAATAGACATTCATTTGAGAGTATATTTTTAGATAAATTTAAAAAGATGAAACAATATGATTTAGATTTATCTCTTATCATGTTTGATATTGATCATTTTAAAATTATTAACGATGAACATGGACATAATATAGGAGACGAAGCCTTAAAGTTTTTATCTAAATTGGTAAAAGACAATATTCGTGACACGGATATCTTTTGTAGATGGGGTGGAGAAGAGTTTATGATTTTAGTAGATATGGATTTAAAAACAGCGATAAAAATTGGAGAAAATCTTAGAAAGAAAATATATGAAGCTACCAATGAAGAGTTGCAAATTCCTCAATTTAGTTGTAGTTTTGGAGTTGTTTATTTAAACGATAAATCTATATTAACTTTAACTGATGGGATAGAAAAAGTAGATACTCTGCTATATCAATCCAAAGGCACTGGTAGGAATAAACTTAGTTACTGATTGAATAAAGGAAGGTTTTAAACCACCGATGAGTAGGTGGTTTAGAAGATGGAATGAGTGGTTAGCCCATCATTCCTGGCATACCTGGCATTCCGCCACCCATGTCACCAGCTGGAGCAGCTGGAACAATAGGTTCTGGGATGTCAGTGATGGTTGCTTCAGTAGTTAGTAACATACTGGCTACTGAGACTGCATTAGTCAAGGCAACACGCTCTACTTTAAGTGGATCGATGATACCTTCTTCAAACATATCTACATACTCACCAGTAGCTGC
Source organism: Sulfurimonadaceae bacterium (assembly GCA_016744905.1). Classification (GTDB taxonomy): domain Bacteria; phylum Campylobacterota; class Campylobacteria; order Campylobacterales; family Sulfurimonadaceae; genus BB10. Next base: position 39,972 of record JADGDM010000018.1, read on the forward strand.
ATTGAAACCAACATTTACATTGGTGTTTAACTCAATAGCATTGGCAACAACACCAGCGTCATAACCAGCATTTTCAGCGATCTGTTTTACAGGGGCTTTGATAGCGCGTAAGATAATTTCAGCACCGATTTTTTGATCATGTTCCATATCACCGATTTCTACCTTTGCTGCTGCACGAATTAATGCGGCACCACCACCGATAACGATACCCTCTTCAACTGCCGCTTTGGTTGCAGAGAGTGCATCATCAACACGGTCTTTTTTCTCTTTCATCTCAGTTTCAGTAGCCGCACCAACTTTGATAACGGCTACACCACCACTAAGTTTAGCCAAACGCTCTTGTAGTTTTTCAGTGTCATACTCAGAGGTTGTGTTAGAGATTTGAGTTTTGATTTCAGCGATACGTGAAGCAACCAACTCTTTTGCGCCAGCACCATTAACGATAACAGAGTTGTCTTTATCAATAACAACACGAGAAGCTTGGCCAAGGTCATTAATCGTTGCTGATTCTAAAGTACGACCAACCTCTTCAGAGATAACTACACCACCTGTTAGTGTTGCGATATCTTGAAGCATTGCCTTACGACGATCACCAAAACCTGGTGCTTTTACTGCAGTGATGTTTAAAACACCACGCATTTTATTAACAACCAATGTCGCCAGTGCTTCACCTTCAACATCTTCAGCGATAATAAGCATAGGACGTTGAGTTTTTTGAACCTCTTCAAGAACTGGAAGAAGATCTTTAAGGCTAGAGATTTTTTGATCAAAAAGAAGGATAAATGGATTTTCGATTTCAGCAGTCATCTTCTCAGTGTTGGTAATGAAGTAAGGAGAGAGGTAACCACGATCAAATTGCATACCTTCAACCACGTCTAGCTCATCATTGATACCCTTAGCCTCTTCAACAGTGATAACACCATCTTGACCAACTTTATCCATCGCTTCAGCAATCATATCACCGATTTCAGTATCAGAGTTTGCAGAGATACTTGCTACTTGAGCGATATCTTTTTTACCATTAACCGCACGAGAAGCATCTTTTAGGTTTTCTAAAATATTGACCATTATCTTATCCATACCACGTTTGATCTCAACAGGATTTGCGCCCGCAGTAACGTTACGAAGACCTTCTTGAAAGATGGCATTGGCAAGGATAGTGGCCGTAGTTGTTCCATCACCTGCTTCATCAGCAGTGTTGGCAGAGACTTCCTTAACCAGTTGCGCGCCCATATCTTCTAGTGGATCTTTAAGTTCTACTTCACGTGCGACTGAGACACCATCTTTAGTAATACTTGGAGGACCATAAGATTTTTGGATTAAAACGTTTCTACCACGTGGACCCATAGTTACTTTTACTGCGTCTGTTAGTTGTTGAACACCTGATGCCAGTTTTTGACGTGCGTTGTCTGCGAATATAATATTTTTTGCCATTAAAAATTCCTAATTATTTTATGATTATTTTACGATGCCGAAAAGGTCTTCGGTCTCAAGAATGATATATTTAGTTCCATTGTATGCCAATTCATTTCCAGAATATTTTCCAAAAATAACAACATCATCAACAGCTACATCATCTACTTTTTTACTTACCGCTACGACTTTACCGCGTGATGGTTTCTCTTTTGCGTTATCAGGGATGATAATACCTGATGCTGTGGTGGTTGCTTCTGCTACTAATTCGACTAGGACACGTTCGCCTAATGGTTGAAAGTTCATGTTAACCTCTTTTATTAAGTATCTCTTACTTATATTTATTTGCGGAATTTTACTATGATTTTGTTAATAGACTTCTTGAAAATTAGATATACTTTAGTTAATTAACCTTTGGATAGACATATGAATAAATTTATTTTAATAATAAGCATGGCTTTTACACTTTATGCACAAGATTTAGTTGAGTTAAAAGGTGTAGCATTAGATATGCGTTATGCTTCAAACCACAACTTCGTAGGAGAAGTTGTGGATGGATATAGTGCCTCAAAATGTTATCTACATCAAGATACAGTAGCCGCACTATTACAAGTAGAAGATGCCTTAAATGCTCAAAATTTGCATCTTGTTATTTATGACTGTTACCGACCCCAGCGCGCTGTGGATCATTTTGTACGGTGGGCAGAAGATGTTAATGATACTAAAACTAAAAAGAAATACTATCCAAAGGTCAAAAAATCTGAACTTTTTGAAAAAGGCTACATCGCAGCTAAATCAGGACACAGCCGTGGAAACACTGTAGACTTAGCCATTCAAGAGTTTGATTTTGGAACCCCTTTTGATTTTTTTGATGAGCGTTCTCATGTGGCCAATAAAGATATTGATAAACATGCGCAAAGTAGACGACTGTATCTGAAGATATTGATGAAAAAGTATGGCTTTAAAGGCTTAAAAGAGGAGTGGTGGCACTTTACTTATAAAGAAGCTAAAAATAAAGAGACCTATTATGATTTTGTTATTGAGTAAATTATTGACTCAAAAACATGACGATTAAAAAGTTCAAAAACATCATAAAGAAAAATCCATATTTATAAAACCCTAGAGGTGAACGTTCTATAATAGAGAGGCTTTTATCAAAAAATGGTTTAACGTTTATCGGGTCTTTTAACTCATAGAAAAATTCTGAATAGTGCTGATATCTTTGATCAGTATCGATAGCGATAGCGCGCAAGATAATAGAGTCTAGCCAGCTAGGAATATTAGGATTGTAAGACTTTGGATTACGAGGTATTTTAAACTTTGGCGTCTGAAAAGGTTCGATTTCCCCATAAGGGAACTTACCGGTTAGTGCCCAATATAGGGTGATTCCAATAGAAAACACTTCACTGGCCTCATTGATATTTTCCCCCACAAAACGCTCAGGTGCCAAATATGTTGGTGTCCCAGCGCGTGAGTTTTCAGAAAACACTTCAACGATAGAGCCAAAATCTACCATCTTAAAACTCACCCCAGCGGTCTCTTTATTTTTATAAACGATGATATTCTCAGGTTTGATATCTCCATGAACCAGACCCAGATGTAAAAGGTGTGCTTCTGCCTTGTGTAGAAATTTCCCCAAATCAATAGCACTGTCAACAGAGATAGTACGTTTACTCAGATACTCTTGTAAAGAAGTCCCCTCGATGAGTTCCATCATATAATATCTATAGGTTCTATCTTCAGGCACCCATGCATCACCAAAGGCCTTATGGGTAATCTGTTTGGCGTACCATGCCTCACGAACAAACTCATCAACCGCTTGTTCTTCATCACTCATAGGAAATTTCATCACAAAAAGGACACCCTCTCGCTTAACTTTCCAGATACGGTTGTGTTGCATCATGGACTCTTCTAAGACGTAGCCGTCAATCACATCTCCTCTCTTTGGAGACTCAGGGATGATAAGGTCGAGATTTCTTACTGCATGAAGTTCGTCTAAGGATTCGATGTTAAAGATCTGTAGCGCCATATCATCACGCTCTTTATACTCTTTTTCCAGTGTGCTAAGAATGAGTTTTGCCCCAATTCCCTTGTCTATTTTTGCAAACAGTTCAGGAGTGGGGAGAAGATTATAAACACCATCACTACATAAAACAACACGGTCACCATTTTCTACTTTGGTGATGAGTATTTCAGGATTTACATGTTCATTCAATCCACAAGCGTTTACTAAAACATGGGAAAGATGCTCATCATCCATGTTGTGATCCGTTGAGAGTTGGGTGACTTCTCCATTTTGTTTTTCAAGGTATATACGCGAATCACCAAGGTTTAGGGTGTAAAGATTATCAGCTTCAATTACTGCGACACAAAGTGTACTTAGCAGTTCGATACTTTCATACTGTGTCATTGATTCTTTAAATAGAAGTTTATTGATATGTTGAGTAAAGGTGGCCAGAGTTTTTTCGATGCCCCAGACCTTAGGACGAGTTTTAAACTGATCCATAAAAAACTTCACAATCTGGCGCGCTGCTGCACCGCCTTTTCTAGCACTTCCAACCCCATCACAAAGGACAGTTAAAAAAAGTGTATCATCCACTATTTTAAAGTCACAGGCATCATCACCTTGTTGGTCTGTGTCTTTGTAGATAATGTGTTGGGAAGATTGAATTTGAATCATGAAGTGTTCCTATAATATACTGAATCTATTAACGAGAAAAAGCCACTCTACAAAAGAGTGGCTTTTTAGATGAGATGACGAAGTGATAATTAAATCATACCACCAGCTGCCGCACCCCATGTTGTTCTCCATCTTGTTTTTACAAAAGAGATACCACCGATAGCGACAAGAACAACTGCTGCAAAGATTAAAAATCCAGCGCTGTATCCGTCAAATGCGCCTTTTGACCAACCAAGAGTTTTGATGAGTGCTGTACCACCAAGACCACCAGCTGCACCGATGATACCAGTCATGATACCGATATCTTTTCCAAAACGTTGAGGAACCAGTTGAAAAACCGCACCATTTGCC